>CAYZGL010000149.1:0-11200 GCA_964477985.1 uncultured Rubrivivax sp.
CGCGTGATGCAGCATCTGTTCCAGCTCGAGCCCGGTCAGCCGCCGCGCACCGCGCGCCAGGTAGAACATCACGCCGGCCATCATCAGCATCGACGGGATCGCGATCACCGGGTAGCTCAGCAGCGTCATGCGCCCGAGTTCGGCGTTGAAGGCCTCGCTGCCGGCCGGGCTGGTGACCATCCAGCGCGCCAGCAGGTAGTTCATCACCGACGAGAACACGAAGGTGCCGGCCAGCATCAGCGTGGCGTTCAGCAGCTTGGCCTCGAACGCGGCTTCGGTGCCGCGTTCGCGCAGTGCCTGCTGCACGCGGTCGACGTCGAACAGCGTGCGGTTGAACACCAGCACGCGCACCAGCGGGTAGCGCGTGCGCGCCGAGATCAGCACCGCCAGGCCGATGGCGCCGGGCACGGCCGCTTCCTTCACCGCCAGCCACTGCGGGTCCAGCGCCAGCAGCCCGATGCCGCCGGTCAGCAGCGTGCTGACCGCGCCGATCGCGGCCATCAGGCTCAGCTTGCGCTGGCGAACCAGCTCGCGCGCGCCCCAGGCCAGCGGAAAGGCCAGCGCCAGCAGCAACGCACGGACCGGGCCGAGCCGGTGGGCGCTGCTGAGCTGCATCAGCACCAGCGCCGGCACGACGATGGTGATCAGCAGCTCCAGCCAGGGGCTGGGCTTGGAGGCGGTGTCGGACACGGTGGTGCTGCCGGTGGGCGCGGGCGCCGGCCCGTCGGGCCGGCCGCGCTTCAGTCGACCAAGCGGATCTCGACGCGGCGCGCTTCCTCGGGCGGGCCGCCCAGCGCGGTCTGCTCGGGCTTGCGCAGCAGCACCAGCGTGCCGTCGGCCCCTTGCGCGACCAGCGCCAGGCGCACCGCGATCGCACGCCGCTTGGCCAGCTCGGCGTTGTGCGCGGCGTCGCCACTGGGGTCGTGGAAGCCGGCGATGACCAGCTTCTTGCCCGGCGCATCGGCCAGCGCCTTGACCGCCAGCGCCAGTTGGGCTGGCGCGTCGGGCTGCAGCGTGGCCTGGTCCAGCTCGAACAGCACGCGCACCACCATGATGCCGGCCAGCGGCAAGTCGACCATCTCGTCGGCCGCCCCTGCCGTGGCAGCAGGCAGGGCCACCGCCACGGCGGGCGCGGCCTTCTTCGCGTTCAGGCTGCGCAGGCCCAGGCCGCCGGCCAGCCCGAACAGCAGCAGCGTGATGATGCCCAGCACCACGAACAGAGCCACCTTGACGCTATCGTCTTGATCATCCATCGACATCTTCCGGGCGCCAGGCCCGACCCGCAGTTAAAGCTGGCCGCGATTTTGCCAGCCGGGCGCTGTGCGCAGCCTGACACCGCATGCGCGCAGCCGTTCGGCCAGCGGCAGCCAGCGCGACGGCGCGGCGGGGTCGGCCAGTTCGGCCTCGGCGTCGACCACGATCAGCGCCTCGCGCTCGGCGTCGTCGAAGGGCTGCATGCAGCGCAGTTGTGATTCCAGCACCGCCAGGTCGGCGTCCGACGCATCGTCGCCGCGTGCATCGCGCTGGCGGATGCGCCGGCGCAAGGTCTGCGGCGACGCCGCGAAGTGCAGGATCGCAAACGCCGCGCCGGTGCGCGCGGCCAGCGCTCGCGCCTGCTGTCGCGGCTCGCGCGCGAGAAAAGTGGCGTCCAGGATCACCACGTGGCCGCTGCGCAGCGCCACTTCGGCCATCTCGAACAAGCGCGCGTGGGTGGCGCGGCTGGCGCCGCTGGAATACAGCCGCTCGCGCAGCGCCGCGTCGCCGCGCTGCAGCGGCTGCAAGCCGTGCAACCGCTTGCGCTCGACGTCGGCCCTGAAGCGCAGCGCGCCGCAGGCTTCGAGCAGGCCCTGCGTGGCGGCGGTCTTGCCGCTGCCCGACAAGCCGTGCGTAATCAACAGCACCGGCGCGGCCGCTCGCGCGCAGCGCAGCGCCAGACGCAGATAACGCCGCCGGCCGGCGCGCGCCGCGGCGGCTTCGGCGCCGCCGCCCTCGCCCTCGCCCTCGCCCTCGCCCTCGCCCTCGCCCTCGCCCTCGCCCTCGCCGAGCTGCCGCGCACGCAGCGCCGCCACCTTGGCGCGCACCAGCGCGCGGTGCACCAGGTAGTAGCGCAGCACGCGCAGCGCACCGAAGTCGCCGCTGCGCTCGACCCAGGCGTTGACGAAGCGGTGTGCCAGCGCGGCCAGCCGGTGCGCGCGCAGGTCCATCGCCATGAAGGCGACATCGCTGGCGACATCGGTCCAGCGCAGCGCGGCGCTGAACTCCAGGCAGTCGAACAGCACCGGCTCGCCGTGCAACTGCGTGACGTTGCCCAGGTGCAGGTCGCCGTGGCATTCACGCACGAAGCCCTCGGCGCGGCGCTGCCCGAAGCTGTCGTGCAAGGCGGCGAAGGCCTGCGCCTCCCAGTCGCGCAGCCGCCGCAGCAGCTCGCGTTCGCGTCGCTCATCACACAGCCGGCCGAGCACCCGCAGGTTGTCGCGCATCGGTGCGCGTACGTGCTGCGGCGTGCCGCAGCGGCTGTCGCTGGCCGCGACCGCGGCCGTGGCGTGCAGGCGGCACAGCGGCTCGACCAGCGCGTCGATCTGCGCGGCGCCCAGCATGCCGCGCGCGGCCAGCCGGTCCCACAGCCCGCGCTGGTCGAAGGCGCGCATGCACAGCACCCAGTCGATCACCGCGCCGGCCCCATCCAGCTGCGGCGCCTCGGGCGTGCCGGTCAACGCCAGCACCCGCAGGTACAGCTGCGGTGCGGTGCGGCGGTTCAGGCGCAGTTCTTCCTCGCAGCACCGGCGCCGCTGCGCCAGCGTGCGAAAGTCGGCAAAACCCAGGTCCAGCGCCTTCTTGATCTTCCAGGCGTGGCGCTCGCCGATCAGCACGAAGGAGATGTGCGTTTCCACCAGCTCGGCACCCAGCGCCTGGCGCAGCGCCGCGACCGCGCGGCGCTGCGAAACCAGCGCGGCGCCTTCAGCCACCCCAATGCGCCGCGGCCAGCGCGGCCAGCCAACGCGGCAGCTCGGCCGCGCTCAGGTGGTCGATGCCGGCCGCGCCGGCACGCCCGCCGCCGCCGAAGCGCCGGCACAGGGCATCGGCGCCGCCGGGCGTGGCCAGCGGTGCACGCAGGCTGACCGCATGGCCGCCTTGGCGGTCGGCCAGCAGCACGGCGTGCGCAAGCTGCGGCGAGCGCGTGGCCAGGTCGTTGGCGAAGCTGCCGATCACGCGCCGGGCCCAGGCGGCATCGGGCAGGCTCACCCAGCGTGCGCCATCGCCGGCCGGCTGCAGCGGCTGCGCCCGCGCCAATTGCAGGTCGGCCGCGCGCAGCGCCTGCAGCTCGTCGCCGATGGCGTCCTCGCGCAGCAGCGCCAGCGGATCGGCGTGGCGCGCCAGCCGCGCGTACAGCGCCTGCGGCGCGATGTGCGGGTCGCCGGCTTCGCCGTAGGCGTTGTAGTTGATGCCCTCGCCCAGCGCGCGCAGCTGCGCGCGCTGGGCGGCACCCAGCCCGGCGCCGGCGGCCATGGCATCGGCCACCGCCGCCAGGTTGTCGCCATAGGCGCCGACCAGCGCCCAGCGGCGGCAACGCCCCTGCAGCAGCCGGTCCATCAGCAGGCTGGTGCACACGCGCGCATCGGTATCGATCAGCGCCTGCAGGGCGCCATGGCGCGGCACCGCGTCGACATGGTGGTGGTCCACGTAGCGCACCCGCACGCCGTCGGCCAGCAGCCGCTGCAGCGCCGCGAGGTTGCGCTGCATCGACAGGTCGCACACCAGCACTTCGTCGCCGGCCCGCGCCGGCACGGTGTGCAGCAGCTCGATCTCGCGCTTCGCCCCGGTCAGCAGTTCGGCCGGCGCCGGGTGCACCAGACGCCACTGCAGCACCGCGCACAGGCCGTCGGCATCGCCGTTGCAGACATCGAAGCGGCGCATGCCGCGGTCAGCTCACTCGCGCTCGATGTGCGTGCGCGACGGGCCTTCGGCGAGGCCGCCGCTGTCGGCGTCGATCCAGTCGGTCAGGCCCAGTTCGCTTTCGGCTTCGGCCAGTGTTTCGCCGGGCGCCCAGCCGCCGGCTTCGCCCGAATCCATGTCGGCCATGGCCTCGGCATGGGTGTCGAAGGGGCCGACCTCCTGCTTGCCGTCGATGGCCAGCCAGTAAAAACCGTCGGGGCGCAGGAAGATGCGGTCACCCGGATCGCTGGTGTCCAGCGCTTCGTCGTCCGCCACGGCCGCGGGCGGGGGCGGTGCGGCGGCGCTCGCGGCCGCCTTGGCGCCGGGCGGGCTGGAGGTCTTGCGGCGTTGCGTCATGGGAGGGCTCCTGCAAACTGAAGCACGCACCGCCAAGCCTACCGCAACGCTGGCGCGGCGAGGGCTTCGCGCACGAAATCCAGCCGGTCCTGGCCGAAGAACATCTGCTCGCCGACGAACACGGTGGGCGCGCCGAACACGCCGCGCGCCACCGCCTCCTCGGTCGTCGCCACCAGCCGCGCCTTGACCTCGGCATCGCTGGCCAGCGCCAGCAGCGCGTCGGCGTCAAAGCCGGCGTCGCGCAGCAGCTGCGCCAGCACCGCGCCGTCGCCCAGGTCGCGCGGCTGCTGCCACATCGCGCGGTACACGGTGTCCACATAACGCTCGAAGTCGGCCGGCCGGCGCAGCTGCAGCCCGGCGGCGATGCGCATCGGCGTCAGCGTATTGATCGGGAAATGCGGGTTCAACACCAGCGGCACGCCGCAGCGCCGCGCCCAGCGCGCCATGTCGGCGTGCATCCAGCGGGCCTTGGCCGGCACGCTCACCGGGCTGGCATTGCCGGTGGCCTTGAACACGCCGCCCAGCAGCATCGGCCGCCACACCAGTTGCGCGCCGGCATCGCGGCACAGCCCGGGCAACTGGGTCCAGGCAAGGTAGGCGGTGGGGCTGCCGAAGTCGAAGAAGAACTCCACGGTCTGGATCATGCAGCGGTCTCCAGTGCTGGCGCGGTGCGCGCGCGGCGCCAAGTATGAGGCCCTTGGGATAATCACCGCCGTGGACAAGCAGCGCATCGTGGTAGGGCTGTCGGGCGGCGTCGACTCGGCCGTCAGCGCCTGGCTGCTCGCGCGCGCTGGGCACGAGGTGATCGGCCTGTTCATGAAGAACTGGGAAGGCGACGACGACGGCGCCTACTGCAGCTCGAACGCCGATTTCGTCGACGCCGCCGCGGTGGCCGACGTGATCGGCATCGAACTCGAGCACGTGAACTTCGCCGCCGAGTACCGCGAGCGCGTGTTCGCCGAATTCCTGCGCGAATACCGCGCCGCTCGCACGCCCAACCCCGACGTGCTGTGCAACGCCGAGATCAAGTTCAAGGCGTTCCTCGACCACGCGCTGCGCCTGGGCGCCGATGCCATCGCCACCGGCCACTATGCGCGCGTGCGCCAGCGCGGCGGGCGCTTCGAGCTGCTGAAGGGGCTGGACCCGCTGAAGGACCAGAGCTACTTCCTGCACCGGCTGAACCAGGCCCAGCTGAGCCGCACGCGCTTCCCGGTGGGTGAGCTGGCGAAGACCGAAGTGCGCCGCCTTGCCGCCGAGATCGGCCTGCCCAATGCGCGCAAGAAGGATTCCACCGGCATCTGCTTCATCGGCGAGCGCCCGTTCCGCGAGTTCCTGAACCGCTGGCTGCAGCACGAACCCGGCCCGATCCGCGACGAGCGCGGCCGCACGGTGGGGCGCCACGTGGGCTTGAGCTTCTACACCATCGGCCAGCGCCAGGGCCTGGGCATCGGCGGGCTCAAAGCCCGCGGCGCGGCGCGCGGCGCCAGCGACCACGCCCCCTGGTATGTCGCCGGCAAGGATGCGGCGCACAACGTGCTGCAGGTGGTGCAGGGCCACGAGCACGCGGCGCTGCAGTCGGCCGCGCTGTGGGCCGAGGACGCCAGCTGGGTCGCCGGCTCGGCGCCGCCGCCCGGGGGCTATGCCGCCAAGTCGCGTTACCGCCAGGCCGATGCGCCGTGCCGGCTCACGCCCAGCGACGGCGGCTTCCGCCTGGACTTCGACGCGCCGCAGTGGGCGGTCGCGCCAGGGCAGTCGGCGGTGCTGTACGACGGCGAGGTCTGCCTGGGTGGCGGCGTGATCCAGCGCGCCGCGCCGTGGCACGCACCCGGGCCTTCGAACTTCACTGCCAGCGCGGCGTCATGAACAGCGCCTCGGCCGCACAGGTTCCTGTAAGCATGCACCCACATTCCACAAAACCCCACAGCTGCCGCCAGGCCGGCGCCGCGCATGCGCTGGGCTCGTGGCTCTTGCTGTGGTTGTGCGCGCTGTGGGCCCCGCTGGCGGCGGCGCAGGTGGTGCGCACCGGCCACGTCAGCGCCGAGCTGGTGGCCGAACGCAGCGCGGTGCAGCCGGGCGGCAGCGTGCAGATCGCCCTGTTCCTGCAGCACCTGCCGCAGTGGCACACCTACTGGCGCAACCCCGGCGACTCGGGCCTGCCCACGCGTCTCGAATGGCAGCTGCCCCCCGGCGTGCAGGTCGGCGACATCGAATGGCCGGCGCCGAAGCGGCTGCCGATCGGCCCGCTGGTCAACTACGGCTACGAAGGCGAGCTGCTGCTGCCGATGCCACTCACCGTGCCGGCCGACGCGCCGGTGGGCAGCGAGCTGAAGCTGCGCGCCACCGCGCACTGGCTGGTGTGCTTGGATGTGTGCATCCCCGAAAGCGCCGAGCTCGAGCTGCGGCTGCCGGTGGTGGCCGCCGGCACGGCGCCGGGCAGCACCGCGTGGACACCCGACTTCGAACGCGCCGCCGCCTTGCGTGCGGCGCCGCTGCAGGGCTGGAGCGCCGAACTGCAGCGCCACGAGCGCGATCTGCTGCTGACGCTGCAGGCCGACGCGCCGCGCGCGTCGGCCACGCCGCTGCCGCCGATCGAGGTCTTCCCCTTCGCCGAGCAGCTGCTGCACACCGCCGTGCACGAGGTCTACGCCACGCCGCGCGGTTATGCCGTCAAGCTGCGGCTGATGCCCGACGCGGCGGCGCCGGCCGCGCTGTCGGGCATCGTGGTGTCGCAGGGTGATGGCGGCGCGGTCTGGGGCGGCACCAACCCGATGGCCGAGTTCCAGGCGCCGCTGCGCGAGGTGCCGCAGATCACGCTGCCCGACGGCGCACAGCGCCTCGGCGCGGCGGCGCCGCCGGCGGCGGTGCTGCCGTCGGGCGGCGCCGGCATCGGGCCGTGGCCGGCGCTGCTGCTGGCCTTTGCCGGCGGCATGCTGCTGAACCTGATGCCCTGCGTGTTCCCGGTGCTGTCGATCAAGCTGCTGGGCCTGGCGCAGCACCCGCCGGGCAGCGCGGCGCTGCGCCGCCACGCGCTGGCCTACGGCGCGGGCGTACTCGGCAGCTTCATCGCGCTGGCGCTGGGGCTGGTCGCCCTGCAGGGCGCCGGCAGCGCCATCGGCTGGGGCTTCCAGCTGCAGGAGCCCGGCATGGTGTTCGCGCTGGCGCTGCTGTTCTTCGCCATCGGGCTGAACCTGATGGGCGCCTTCGAGGTCGCCAACCTGCTGCCGCAGCGCCTGGCGTCGTGGCGCGCCGGCAGCCCGGTGGCCGACGCCTTTGCCGGCGGCGTGCTCGCCGTGGTGGTCGCCAGCCCCTGCACCGCGCCTTTCATGGGCGCGGCGCTGGGCTTCGCGCTGACGCAGCCGGCCGCGGTGTCGCTGGCCGTGTTCACCGCGCTGGGCCTGGGCATGGCGCTGCCGTACATGCTGCTTTGCCTCGCGCCGGGCTGGCGCCGGTGGTTGCCGCGCCCCGGCGCGTGGATGCAAACGCTGAAGCAGGCGCTGGCCTTCCCGATGTTCGCCACCGCGGTGTGGCTGCTGTGGGTGCTGGGCCAGCAGGCCGGCGTCGGTGCGATGTCGCGGGTGCTGATGGCACTGGTCGCCCTGGCGCTGCTGCTGTGGCTGGCGCACATCGGCAGCCTGCGCAGCCTGCCCGGCAAGGCCCTGGGTGCACTGGCGCTGGCGGCGGTGCTGGCCTGGAGCTGGCCGCACGAAACGCCGCCGCCCGGCACCGGTGTCGGCGCCGGCAGTACCGCCACCACCGCCGGCACCGAAGCCAAACCCGCCGAAGGCCTGTGGCTGCCCTACGACGAGGCCGTGCTGGCGCGCTTGGCCGCCGAGGGCCGGCCGGTGTTCGTCGACTTCACCGCCGCCTGGTGCGTGAGCTGCCAGGTCAACAAGCGGCTGGTGCTGAACACCGCAGCCACGCTGCAGGAATTCGAACGTGCCAACGTCGTGCTGATGCGCGCCGACTGGACGCGCCGCGACGCCGTCATCACGCAGGCGCTGGCGCGGCTGGGGCGCAACGGCGTGCCGGTCTACCTGCTGCTGCGCCCGGGTCTGCCGCCGCTGCTGCTGCCCGAGATCCTGAGCCACGGCATCGTGCGCGACGCGCTGGCCACGCTGCAGCCCCAGGCTGCGACGGCGCCGCAGTGAACTTCCAGCAACTGCGCGCGCTGCGCGAAGCCGTGCGCCAGGGTTACAACCTGACCGACGCCGCCAGCGCATTGCACACCTCGCAGCCCGGCGTGAGCCGGCAGATCCGCGAGCTCGAGGCCGAGCTCGGCATCGAGCTGTTCCACCGCGCCGGCAAGCGGCTGACCGGGCTGACGCCGCCGGGGCTGGCGGTGCTGCCGATCGTCGAACGCCTGCTGCTCGAAGCCGACAACCTGAAGCGTGCCGGCGAAGACTTCGCCGCCAGCGGGCGCGGCACGCTGACCATCGCCGCCACGCACACCCAGGCGCGTTATGCGCTGCCGCCGGCGGTGCGCGACTTCAGCGTGGCGCACCCCGAGGTGGTGTTGCGGCTGCACCAGGGCACGCCGACGCAGGTGGCCGACATGCTGCTGGCCGGCGAGGCCGACATCGGCGTGGCCACCGAGGCGCTGGCCGCCTACGACGAGCTGGTGGCGCTGCCCAGCTACCGCTGGACGCACGTGGTCGTCGTGCCCAGGGGCCATGCGCTGGCGTTGCCGCACGAGGCGCTGACGCTGGAGCGGCTGGCCGGCTTCCCGCTGATCACCTACGAAAGCGGCTACACCGGGCGCACGCACATCGACGAAGCCTTTGCGCGCCGCGGTCTGGCGCTGAACATCGTGCTGTCGGCGATGGATGCCGACGTCATCAAGACCTACGTCGAACTCGGCATGGGCGTGGGCATCATCGCCTCGATGGCCTTCGACGAAGCGCGCGACGCGGCGCTGCAGGCGATCGACGCACGCCACCTGTTCGCGATGAACATGACGCGCGTGGCGGTGCGCCGCGGCGCCTTCCTGCGCGACTATGCCTACGAGTTCATCCGCGTCTTCGCGCCGCCGCTGACGCGCGCGCGCATCGAGCAGGCGATGGCGCATGCGCCGGGCAGCCGCTTCGAGATCTGAACTGCTGTGGAGCATTGCGCCATGACCGACGACGACAAGCTCTACCTGCGGCGCGCGATCGCGCTGTCGCGCCAGGCGCTGGCGCAAGGCAACGCGCCCTACGGCGCGCTGCTGGTCAAGGACGGCGCGGTGCTGGCCGAGGCGTGCAACCGGCAGCTCGGCGACGACGACTGCAGCGCGCACGCAGAGATGGTGCTGGTGCGCAGCGCCCAGCGCGCGCTCGGCCTGCCGGCGCTGCGCGGCGCCACGGTCTACGCCAGCGGCGAACCCTGCGCGATGTGCAGCGGCGCGCTGTTCTGGGCCGGCGTGCGGCGCGTGGTCTACGGCGCATCGCAGGCCGAGATGGCAAGGATCATGGGCGGCGAGCTGCTGCCGATCGCGTCGCGCGCGGTGCTGGCCGGCGCCAGTGCAGCGGTCGAGGTCGCAGGCCCTTGCCTGGAGCACGAGGCGCTCGAAGTGCTGCAGGCCGCCGCGCGCGCCGCACAGCGCCCCGGCTGAGCCGCGCCGCCGTCTTGCGCAGCCGGGCGGCCGCAGCTCAGGAGCGGCCGGAGCGCAGCAGCACGATGCCCAGCAGCAGGCAGCCTGCGCCGGCCAGCCGCAGCAGCGACACCGGCCTTTGCGCAAAGCCGAGCAGCCCGAAGTGGTCGATCGCCAGCGACGCGATCGCGCTGCCGAAGATCGTCGCCGCGGCGAACGCGGCAGCACCGATGCGCGGCGCCACGTACAGCGCGCCGAAGACGAAGCCCGCACCGATCAGCCCGCCCAGCCACAGGTACCACGGCGCGCTCGCCGCGTCGCGCAGCTCGGGCGCGGGCGTGCGCATCGCGAGGATCAACAGCAGCAGGCACAGCGTGGCGACGCCGGTATTGGCGACCGCGCCATAAAGCGGGTGGCCCAGCAGCGACGCCATCTGCGCGTTGATCGCCGACTGCATCGGCACCGCCGCGCCGACCGCGACGGCGGTGAGCACCAGCCAGGCCGTGGTGTCCATGCGCCGCATCATATTCGGCGCAGGCCGCTACAGCGGCGCCCCTCAGCTGCCGCGGTAGGTGGCGCAGCTCCACGGCGTGCACAGCATCGGCACGTGGTAGTGCTGCTTGGGGTCGAACACCGCAAAGCGCACCGGCGCCACGCGGTCGACGAACTGCGCGTCGGCCGGCAGCTTGGCGGCCTGCGGCGCGTAGAAGTCGCCGATGTGGAACGCCAGCTCGTATTCGCCAATCCGCGCGTCGGCGGGGCTGAGCACCGGCTGGTCGGTACGGCCGTCGGCGTTGCTGACCAGCGTCTTCAACAGCTTCCAGCGCCCGCCTTCGTTGACCGAGAAGTCGATGCGCATGCCCGCACCGGGGCGGCCGCTCAGGTTGTCGAGCACGTGAGTGGTGATGCCTGCCATGTCGTGTGCCTCCGAAGTCTTTAGCTGCCGCGGTAGAAGGAATAGCCCCAGGGCGAGAACAGCACCGGCAGGTGCACGCGCTGGCTGGCGTCGTGGATCACGATGCGCAGCGGCACCTTGGACAAGAAGGCCGGGCTCGGCAGCCGCGCCGCGAGCCGCTCGAAATACTCGCCCACGTCCATCAGCACCTCGTAGCGGCCGGGCTTGTAAGCCTCGCCGACCAGCAGCGGCTCGGCGGTGCGGCCTCCCGCCACCGCCTCGACCGCCTTCAGCGGCTTCCATTCGCCGTCCTCGAAGCGCGACAGCGCCAGCTTCAGGCCGGCCGCGGTGGCGCCATGAAAGATGTCCACCGCGTGGAAGCTCAGCCGTGGGCTGAGAGCTTGTGAAGATATGGGCAAACCCCGACGGCGCACGCGCGGGTGGTG
>CAYZGL010000150.1:0-11133 GCA_964477985.1 uncultured Rubrivivax sp.
CCGCTGCTGCTGGTGCTCGACGGCGTGACCGACCCGCACAACCTGGGTGCCTGCCTGCGCGTGGCCGACGGCGCCGGCGTGCATGCGGTGATCGCGCCCAAGGACCATGCCGTCGGCCTGAACGCCACCGTCGCCAAGGTGGCCAGCGGCGCGGCCGAAACGGTGCCCTACCTGATGGTGACCAACCTGGCGCGCACGCTGAACGAGCTGAAGGAACGCGACATCCGCATCGCCGGCACCAGCGACGATGCCGCGCAGACCCTCTACGAAGCCGACCTGTCGGGCCCGATCGCGCTGGTGCTGGGCGCCGAAGGCCGCGGGCTGCGCCAGCTGACACGCAAGACCTGCGACCAGCTGCTGCGCATCCCGATGCTCGGCGCGGTGGAAAGCCTGAACGTGTCGGTGGCCGCCGGCGTGGGCCTTTACGAGGCGCGGCGCCAGCGCCTGGCCCGCCGGCCGTAGGCAACGCGCATCACCCGGCCGAGCTTGCCGCCCGTACCTGCCACACGCAGCTGCCACACGTACCCGCCACACGTACCTGCCACACGTACTTGCCGCACCATGCCGGTCATCGCCATCACCCACCCGCTGGTGCGCCACAAGGTCGGGCTGCTGCGCGAGCAGGGCATCTCGACCAAGAAGTTCCGCGAACTCACCGCCGAGCTGGCGCGGCTGCTGACCTACGAGGCCACCGCCGACTTCGCGCTCGAGACGACGACGCTGCAGTGCTGGAGCGGCCCCGTCGCGGTCGAGCAGATCGCCGGGCGCAAGGTGACGGTGGTGCCGATCCTGCGCGCCGGGCTGGGCATGCTCGACGGCGTGCTCGACATGATCCCCAACGCCAAGGTCAGCATGGTCGGCATCAGCCGCAACCACGCGACGCTGCAGCCCGAGCCGTATTTCGAGCGTTTCGCCGGCCATCTGGAGCTGCGCACCGCGCTGATCGTCGACCCGATGCTGGCCACGGGCGGCTCGATGATCGCCACCGCCGACCTGCTGCTGCGCCGCGGCTGCAAGGACATCCGCGCGCTGGTGCTGGTGGCGGCGCCCGAGGGCATCGCGGCGCTGCAGCGGGCGCACCCCGCGCTGCGCTGCTGGACCGCCGCGGTCGACAGCCACCTGGACGCCAACGGCTACATCGTGCCGGGGCTGGGCGACGCGGGCGACCGGATCTTCGGCACCCGCTAGCGCAGCGACGCGCTCCGGCACCCGCTGGCGCAGCGACGCGCTCTCAGCCCACGACCCGCGACGGCTCGCGCATCAGCACGAACTCCTCGGCGGCGGTGGGGTGCACGGCGAGGGTGCGGTCGAAATGCGCCTTGGTGGCGCCGGCGCTCAGCGCCACCGCCAGGCTTTGCACGATCTCGGGCGCATCGGCGCCCAGCATGTGGATGGCCAGGACCTTGTCGCTGCGTGCGTCGACCAGCAGCTTCATGTAGCAGCGCTCGGCACCGCCGATGAAGGCCTGGCGCATCGGCCTGAAGTCGGCCTCGTAGACCTTCAGCGCGCGGCCCGCGGCCAGCGCCTCGGCTTCGGTCGGGCCGACGGTGGCCAGCGGCGGCAGCGTGAACACCGCCGCCGTCACCAGGCTCAGGTCCACACTGCGCGGCGCCGGCCCGAACAGCGAATCGGCCAGCGCGCGGCCCTGTGCGATCGCCACCGGCGTCAGGTTCCAGCGGTGGGTGACGTCGCCGATCGCGTAGACGCCGCTGGCTGCGGTGTGCCCTTGCGCATCCACCGGCACCGCGCCGGCCGCGTCGAGCTCGATGCCCAGCCGCTGCAGACCCAACCCCGCGGTGTTCGGGCGCCGGCCGGTGGCGTTGAGCACGAAGGCGCAGCGCTGCACGGCGCCGTCGCCGTCGACCAAGGCCCAGCCGTCACCGGCGCGCCGCAGCTCGCGCGGCGCGGCCTCCGGGTGCAGCCGCACGCCCGCCGCCTGCAGCGCGGCGGCGGCGCGCTGGCGCAGGTCCTCGTCGAAGCCGCGCAGCGGCAGCGCGGCGCGGTAGAACAGGCTCACCGCCACGCCCAGGCGCGCCAGCATGCTGGCGAATTCCAGCGCGATGAAGCCGCTGCCGACCACCGCGGCCGTGGGCGGCAGCGTGTGCAGGTCCAGCAGTTCGTCGCTGGTCGGGCACTCGCCGATGCCGGGGATGCTGTCGCGCACCGGCGCCGCGCCAGTGGCGATCAGGATGCGCGGCGCGTGCAGCAGCCGCTGGCCGACACGCACGCGCCCGGCGCCCTCGAGACTGCCGTGGCCTTCGACCAGCTCGACCTCGGCATCGGCCAGCATGCGGCGGTAGATCTGCTCGAGCCGCTGCGTCTCGGCCGCCTTGGCCTGCGCCCAGCGCGCCATCTGGAAATGCGCATCGCCCAGGCGCCAGCCGTAGCCGGCGGCCTCGCGCAGGGCGTCGCCGTAGCCGGCGGCGTACATCAGCAGCTTCTTCGGCACGCAGCCGCGGATCACGCAGGTGCCGCCGACGCGGCTGCTCTCCACGATCGCCACTTTGGCGCCGTGCGCGGCGGCGCGGCGCGAGGCGGCGACGCCGCCGGAGCCGGCGCCGATCACCACCAGGTCGAATTCATCCGCCATCGCCAGGCCTGCAGTGGGTGTGAACCGATTCTGCCAGCCGCAGGCCGCGCGCCGCCTCGTGGCATGCTTGCGCACGATGAGCCCCGAAGCCGAGCCCGCCGCCGAACACGCCAGCGACAGGGCTGCCGCGTTGCGCGCCGCCTTGCAGCACCATGCGCACCAGTACTACGTGCTCGATGCGCCGCAGATTCCCGATGCCGAATACGACCGGCTGTTCGGCGAATTGCAGGCGATCGAAGCCGCGCACCCGGCCCTGCGCACGCCCGATTCGCCGACGCAGCGCGTGGGCGGGCGTGCGCTCGACGGCCTCGCGCCGGTGCGCCATGCGCTGCCGATGCTGTCGATCCGCACCGAGACCGACACCCGCGCCGAAGGGGCGCGCGCTTTCGACACCCGTGTGCGCCGCGAGCTCGGCCTGGGCGACGATGCCGCGCCGGTGCAATACAACGCCGAGCTGAAGTTCGACGGCCTGGCGATCAACCTGCGCTACGTGGACGGCGTGCTGCTGCAGGCCACCACGCGCGGCGACGGCGAGACCGGCGAGGACGTCACGCACAACGTGCGCACCATCGCGCGCATTCCGCTGCGGCTGCGTGGTGCCGCACCGCCGCTGATCGAGATCCGCGGCGAGGCCTACATGCGCCGCGACGACTTCGAGGCCCTGAACCAACGCCAGCGCGACAAGGGCGCCAAGACCTTCATCAACCCGCGCAACACTGCGGCCGGCGCGATCCGCCAGCTCGACCCGGCGGCGATGGCCGACAAGAAGCTGAGCTTCTTCGCCTATGGCCTGGGCGAGACGGCGGGCTGGGCGCAGCCGGCCACGCACAGCGCCACGCTGGATGCGATCGCCGCCTTCGGCGTGCCGGTGAGCAGCGAGCGCCGCGTGGTGCACGGCGCCGATGGTCTGGCGGCCTTCCACGCCGAGATCGCCGCGCGGCGCGACGCGCTGCCCTTCGACATCGACGGCGTGGTCTACAAGGTGGACTCGGTCGCATTGCAGCAGCAACTGGGCTTCGTCACGCGCGAGCCGCGCTGGGCGGTGGCGCACAAATACCCGGCGCAGGAGCAGCTCACCAGGCTCGACGGCATCGAAGTGCAGGTCGGGCGCACCGGCAAGCTCACGCCGGTGGCCAAGCTCGAGCCGGTCTTCGTCGGCGGCACCACGGTGAGCAACGCCACGCTGCACAACCTGTTCGAGCTGCGGCGCAAAGGCGTGCGCACCGGCGATACCGTGATCGTGCGCCGCGCCGGCGACGTGATCCCCGAGGTCGTCGGCCGCATCGACGCGCCGCGCCCGCAGTACGTGCCCAACTTCCGCATGCCCCGGCACTGCCCGGTGTGCGCCAGCGAGGTGCGGCGCGACCAGGGCAGCGTCGAGCACCGCTGCAGCGGCGGGCTGTTCTGCGCCGCGCAGCGCAAGCAGGCCTTGCTGCACTTCGCCGGCCGGCGTGCGATGAACATCGACGGGCTGGGCGACAAGCTGGCCGACCAGCTGGTCGACGGCGGCATCGTGCGCACGCTGCCCGAGCTGTACAAGCTCGGGCTGGCCAAGTTGGCCGCGCTGCAGCGCATGGCCGACAAGAGCGCGGCCAACCTGCTGGCCGCGCTCGAGCAAAGCAAACAAACGACGCTGGCGCGCTTCGTCTATGCCTTGGGCATCCGCCATGTCGGCGAGGCCACCGCGCGCGACCTGGCCGCGCATTTCGGCAGCCTGGACCGCCTGCTCGACGCCAGCCGCGAACAGCTGCTCGAGGTGAACGATGTCGGCCCGGTGGTGGCCGCGAGCATCCGCAGCTTCTTCGGCCAGGCGCACAACCGCGAGGTGGTCGAGCAACTGCGTGCCGCCGGCATCCGCTGGGACGAGCACGATGCTGCGGCGTCGGCCGCACCCAAGCCGTTGGCCGGCCTGAGCGTGGTGCTCACCGGCAGCTTGGCTACGCTGACGCGCGAGCAGGCCACGGCGCTGCTCGAGGCGGCTGGCGCGAAGGTGGCGGGCTCGGTGTCGAAGAAGACGGCCTATGTGGTCGCTGGCAGCGACGCGGGCTCCAAGCTGGACAAGGCGCGCGCGCTGGGCGTGCCGGTGCTGGACGAAGAAGGCCTGCGCGCGCTGCTGCAGGCCGCGCGCTGAGCGGCGGTGCACGGCGGTGCACGGCGGTGGCGTGGCCGCACCCCTACACTGGCAGCCTTCGCCGCCGCGCCACTGCCGCAGACCCCGAATGCATCGCCAGGCCCGCCCCGCCGCCGTCCGCCTCGCCCCTGGCTGCGGCTGCGCTGCCGTGGCGGCCCCATGCACCCGGTGCTGCGGCGCGCGGCGAGGCCCAGGGCCGCACAGGCGGTGCGGTCTTCGCCGCGAGGCCGCCGCGCGCCTTGCACCTGTGCGGCCAACGGCGCGGGTGCGGCGAAGCTTTTGCGCTGCGTGCAGCGCGGTGGAGCAAGCGACATGGCGATCCGCGAGATCCTGAAGATGGGCGATGCGCGGCTGCTGCGCATCGCCGCGCCGGTGAGCGACTTCGATTCGCCGCAGTTGCTGGCGCTGGTCGAGGACATGTTCGACACCCTGCGCGCGGCCAACGGCGCGGGGCTGGCGGCGCCGCAGATCGGCGAAGACCTTCAGCTGGTGATCTTCGGCTTCGACCACAACGACCGCTACCCCGAGGCGCCGGCCGTGCCGCAAACCGTGCTGATCAACCCGGTGGTCGAGCCGATCGGCGGCGAGATGGAGGACGGCTGGGAAGGCTGCCTGTCGGTGCCGGGGCTGCGCGGCGTGGTACCGCGCTTCGCGCGCATCCGCTACCGCGGTTTCGATGCGCAGGGCCGGGTCATCGAGCGCGAGGCCGACGGCTTCCATGCGCGCGTGGTGCAGCACGAGTGCGACCACCTGATCGGCCGGCTGTATCCGACGCGCATGAACGACCTGACGCGCTTCGGCTACACCCGCGTGCTGTTCCCGAACCTCGACCCCGGCGAGTCGGACGACTGAGGCAACCGCCCGCAACCGCCCGCAACCACCCGGCGCCGGCGTCATCGCCGCGGCCGCTTGGCGCGTTATGCGGTCGCGCCTCGTGTTCGTGGCAGGCCGCAAGGAGCGGATATGAATCGATGGGTGGCCGCGGCCTCGCGCTGCGGCTGGGTGGCGGTGCTGCTGGTGTGCCTGGGCGGCGCGGCACAGGCGCAGCCTCAGCCTCCAGCGCCGATGCGTGTGGGGCGCATCGCCGCCGTGCAGGGCGATGTGCGGCGGCTCGACAGCCAGGCGGGCCAATGGGTGGCAGCCCTGCGCAACGGCCCGCTGCTGCAAGGCGACAGGCTCGCGGCCGCACCGGGTGGCGCTGCCGAACTGCAGATCGGTGCCAGCGCGCTGCGTCTGGCGGGCGACACCGAAGTCGAAGCCACGCGGCTGGACGACGAGCGGGTGCAGCTGACGCTGGCCTACGGCAGCCTGGCCGTGCGGCTGGGCGCGGCCGAGCTGGCGTCGGACTTCGAAGTGACCACGCCCGACGTGCGCTGGCAGGCGCTGCGCGAGGGGCTGTACCGCATCGACCGGCGCGGCGAGACCAGCGCCGGCAGCAACTGGCGCGGCTTGTTGCGCGCCGCCACGCCCGAGCTGACGCTGACCGTCGAGCCGGGGCAGCGGCTCGAGCTGCCGGCGGGTGCCGGCAACGCGGCGGCACGCTGGTCGCAGCCGCTCGATGACGCCTTCGCGGCCGGCTTCCTGCGCGATGCCGAGCTGGCCGGCAGCACACCCGATGCGGTGCCGGCGCAGATCACCGGTGTGGCCGATCTCGCGCGCTACGGCACTTGGCAGCAGCATCCGCAGTTCGGCTGGGTCTGGTCGCCCGTGGGCATGGCGCCGAACTGGGCGCCGTACCGTTACGGCCAATGGGTGTGGATGCAGCCGTGGGGCTGGACCTGGGTCGACGCCGCACCCTGGGGCTTCGCGCCGTTCCACTACGGCCGCTGGTTCCCTTGGGGCAGCCGCTGGTACTGGGCGCCCGGGCCGGTACAGCCGCGGCCTGTGCGCCCGCGCCACCTCGGTCCGCCGCCGCTGGGCCTGCCGCCTTCCGTGCTGCCGCCGCCGGTGATGCCGGGCCCGGGCTTCGATCCGCGTGTGCCGGTACCGGCGCCGATGCCGCTGCCGGCGATGCCGCGGCCACAGGGCTGGCTGCATCGGCACGACGGCCCGCCGGGGTTGCAGGGCGACGAATGGCTGCACCGCGCAGCGCCACCCGCGCCGAGCCATGCCGCGACGCCGCGCGAGCGCAGCGCGCCAAGGCCATCGGTTGCGCTGGACACTGCCGCGCCGCCGCCTGCCCCGAGGCAGCCGACCGGTCCGTACGGCGGGCCGCCGCGCGCAGCGCTGGCGGTGGCCGAGCGTGCCCCGCCGCCAGCGCTTGCGCCGCCGCCAGCGCCGGTCCTGCCGCCTGCGCCCGCCGCGCCGCCCGGTGCGGCGCGTGCGCCGATGCCGCACGTGCAGCCGTTCAGGCCGGCCGCGGCCGATTCGCCACCGGCCGCGCCGCCGCAGCGCCAGGGCCAGCACCGTGGCGCCGAACCCGACGGCGCAGCGGGTCAGGCAACGCCGCCGGCCGATCGCCGGCCCGGGCCGCGCGAGCGCTGAAGCGCTCAGCCCTTCAGCAGCGGCTGCAGCGCCGGCCAGACGTTGTCCAGCATGCGCGGTTGCGCTTGCGCGTTCGGGTGGATGCGGTCGCTTTGGAACAGCTGGTCGGCCTGGGCGGCGTCGGCGACCCCGGCGAGGAAAAACGGCAACAGCGCGGCGCCCTCGGCCTGGGCGACGCGGGCAAACACCGCGGCGAAGTCCTGCGCGTACTTCTGGCCGTAATTGGGCGGCACCTGCATGCCCAGCAGCAGCACCTTGGCGCCGGCGGCTCTTGCATCGCGCACCATCGCGCTCAGGTTGGCCTCGGTCATGGCCGGCGGCAGGCCGCGCAGCGCGTCGTTGCCGCCGAGTTCGACGATCACGATGCCGGGCTTGTGCTGCGCCAGCAGGGCCGGCAGCCGCGAGCGGCCGCCGGCAGTGGTGTCGCCGCTGACGCTGGCGTTGACCACCTGCCGATCGCTGCGCTCACGCGCCAAGCGCTGCTGCAGCAACTCGACCCAGCCGCTGCCGCGCGCCAGGCCGTACTCGGCCGAAAGGCTGTCGCCCAGCACCAGCACCGGGCGGCGCGGTGCCGCCTGCGTCCAGCACGGCAGCGCCGCGCCGGCGGCACCGACGCCCAGCAGGCTACAGTGCAGCAGCAGCAGCGCGCGCCGCCGCCTGGAAGCCGAACCCCGCATGCCTGAACCGATCATTGCCGTCCAACACATCACCAAACAGGTGGCCGATGCCACCGGGACGCTGACCATTCTCCATGACATCAGTTTCGAGCTGCGCGAGCGCGAATCGGTGGCCATCGTCGGCGCCTCGGGCTCGGGCAAGAGCACGCTGCTGTCGATCATCGCCGGGCTGGACGTGCCCAGCAGCGGCCAGGTGCGGCTGGCCGGCACCGAGCTGTTCGCGCTGGACGAGGACGCGCGCGCGGCGGTGCGCGCGCGCAAACTGGGCTTCGTCTTCCAGAGCTTCCAGCTGTTGGGCAACCTGAACGCGCTGGAAAACGTGATGCTGCCGCTGGAACTGCTGGGGCGCACCGATGCGCGAGCGCGTGCGGCCGAGATGCTCGGCCGCGTCGGCCTGGGCAGCCGGCTGGGCCACTATCCGAAACTGTTGTCCGGCGGCGAGCAGCAGCGCGTGGCACTGGCGCGCGCCTTCGTCGTGCAACCGGCGGTGCTGCTGGCCGACGAGCCCACCGGCAGCCTGGACTTCGCCACCGGCGCGACGGTGATGGAGCTGATGTTCGAGATGAACCGCGAGGCCGGCACGACGCTGGTGATGGTCACGCACGACGCGGCCATCGCCGCGCAGTGCCAGCGCCAGCTCGGCATCGAAGCCGGCCGCCTGGTGCGCGACCAGGCGGCCTGAATACCGCCTGTCGGGCCGCCGCCCGGCCGCCCCCGCAGGCATCGAGCCTCGCGGCAGGGCCCGAGCAGCCCGGCCCTGGGGCGGCTTTCAGACGATGTTGAGTTCGCGCAGCGCCCGGCCTTGCAGCACGCGCGCCCAGCCCAGGCGCGACAGGTCCAGGCTGCGGCAGCGGCCGTACAGCACCAGTTCGGCCAGTGCGCGCCCGACCGCCGGCGCGTGCTGCAGGCCGTGGCCGCTGAAGCCGTTGGCGAACAGCAGGTTGTGCAGCTGCGGGTGCGCACCGAGGATCATGTTGTGGTCCAGCACATTGACATCGTAGTGCCCGGCCCACGCGCCCGCCACGCGCAGCGCCTCGAAGCCTTCGACGCGTGCGGCCAGCACCGGCCAGATGCGGCGCTCGAACAGCTCGTGCGTGACCTCGAAGTCCTCGCAGGGCGGATCCTCGGCCTCGGGCGGCGCCACGCCGCACAGCCAGCCGTCGCCCTCGGGGCGGAAGTACACGCCGCTGGGGTCGATCACCAGCCCGCAGCCCGGTGTGCGCGCCGGGCTGCGCAGCTGGAACACGCAGCGCTTGCGCGATTGCACCGGCAAGGTGATGCCGGCGCCCGAGGCCAGCGCCGCGGCGCCGCAGCCGGCGGCGTTGATCACCGTGGCGCAGCCGATGCGTGTGCCGTCGGCAAGTTCCACCGCGCGCAGCCGCTCGCCATCGCGCAGCAGGCCGGCGACGCGCGCTTGCCGGTAGCGCGCGCCCAGCGCGATCGCCTTGCGCCGCAGCGCCATCAGCAGGCTGTGGCCGTCCAGCCAGCCTTCGCCGGCCAGCCCCAGCGAGCCGCCGGCCAGGTCGTGCACGCGCAGCCAGCCGAAGCGCCGGTGCAGCGCCGCCGGGTCGAGCAGTTGCACCTGCGCGCCCAGCGCGCGCTGCGTGTGGTGGTTGGCCTGCAGCACATCGAGGCCGGCGGCGCTGGCCAGGAACAGGTAGCCGGCCTCATGCCAGCCCAGATCGGGCGCCTCGCCGTCGACCTGCAGCAACGTTGCGGCCTCGGCGATGAAGCGGCTGGCGAACATCGACATCAGGATGTTCTCCGGCGTGGAGAACTGGTGCCGCACCGAGGCCACCGAGCGCGTGGTCGCGCAGTGCCGGTAGCTGAAATCCTGCTCCAGCACCAGCAGCGAGCCGTCGAAGTCCGGCGCGCTGGCAAGGAAGTACGCCGCGGCGCTGCCCACCGCGGCGCCGCCGACGATCACGACCTCGTGGTGTTCCATGGCCGCACGCTGCTGGCACCTATCATCCTGGCGATGATCGCAGACACCCCGAACCAGAACACCTTCGTGCCGCCGCGCTTCGAGCTGCTGCGGCTGGACGTCGATGGCGGCGTCGGCCGCTTGACGCTGAACCGGCCGCAGCAGTTGAACGCGCTGTCGCCGGCGCTGATGCGCGAGCTGATCGATGCCAGCCGCTGGCTTGCGGCCCTGAGCGGCCTGCGCGTGCTGGTGCTGGGCGGCGAAGGGCGCGCGTTTTGCGCCGGCTTCGACCTGGATGCGATGCGCGCGGCCGGCGGCGAGCTCGACCGCGACAGCGCCGACCTCGGGCGGCGCATGGTCGAGGCCTTCGAGGCGATCCCGGCCATCACGCTGGCCGCGGTGAACGGCCACTGCGTCGGCGGCGGGCTGCTGCTGGCGGGCATCTGCGACCTGCGCATCGCGGCCGACGACGCGCAGTTTTCGATCCCCGAGATGCGCATCGGCATTCCGCTGGCCTGGGGCGGCGTGCCCCGGCTGATCCGCCTGGTCGGGCCGGCGGTGGCGATGGAGCTGGTGCTGGACTGCAACCGCTTCGATGCAGCGCAGGCATTGGCCTGGCGCTTCGTCAACCGCGTGGTGCCGGCGGCCGAACTGGACGCGATGGCTTCGGCCTGGGCGCAGCGGCTGGCGCAGCTGCCGCTGCAGGCGCTGCGCAGCACCAAGCGGCGCTTCGCCGCCGCGGCCGAAAGCCTTTGCAGCGGCGCCGGCAGCGAGGTAGACGCCGACGCGCTGCGCGCCGCATTCGCCGACCCCGAGACGCAGGCGATGCAGCAGCGTTATATCGCCGCGCGGCGCGGCTGAGCATGGCCGGTGCCAGCCTGCTCGCGCTGATCGACGACATCGCCAGCGTGCTGGACGATGTCGCGCTGCTGACCAAGACCGCGACGAAGAAGACCGCCGGCGTGCTCGGCGACGACCTGGCGCTGAACGCGCAGCAGGTCAGCGGCGTATCGGCCGAACGCGAACTGCCGGTGGTGTGGGCGGTGGCCAAGGGCTCGATGTGGAACAAGGCGATCCTGGTGCCGCTGGCGCTGGCCATCAGCGCCTTTGCATCGTGGGCCGTGACGCCGCTGCTGATGGTCGGCGGCGCCTTCCTGTGCTACGAGGGCGTGGACAAGCTCGCGCACCGCTTTTTGCATCGCGCCGACGAGGCGGCGGGCCGCGACGACACCGCACGCAAGCTGGCCGGCCTGGCGCTGGACCCGGTGGCCTTCGAGAAGGACAAGATCAAGGGCGCGATCCGCACCGACTTCGTGCTGTCGGCCGA
>CAYZGL010000151.1:0-11084 GCA_964477985.1 uncultured Rubrivivax sp.
CAGAAGTCGGTGATCTTGCCCGGCGCGATCAGCACGCCGCCGGCATGCATGCCGACGTTGCGCACCAGGCCTTCGACGCGCATCGCCAGCGCCAGCAGTTCGGCCACCTCTTCCTCGGCGGCCTCGCGCTGTTCCAGCTCGGGGGCTTCCTTGCGCGCGTAGATCAGCCCGGGGTCGGGCTTGTCAGGCGGCAGTGGCAAGGGCGCCAGCGTCACCGTCTTGCCCGGCGGCGCCGGCACCAGCTTGGCGATGCCGTCGACGTGGCCGTAGCCCATGCCGAGCACGCGGCCGACGTCGCGCAGCGCCGCCTTGGCGGCCATGGTGCCGAAGGTGGCGATCTGGCTGACCGCGTCGCGCCCGTACTTGGCCTTGACGTAGTCGATCACGCGCTCGCGGTTGGCCTGGCAGAAGTCGATGTCGAAGTCGGGCATCGACACGCGCTCGGGGTTCAGGAAGCGCTCGAACAGCAGGTTGTAGTGCAGCGGGTCCAGCCCGGTGATGAACAGCGCATACGCCACCAGCGAGCCCGCGCCCGAGCCGCGCCCCGGGCCCACCGGGCAGCCGTGGGCCAGCGCCCACTTGATGAAGTCGCTGACGATCAGGAAGTAACCCGGGAAGCCCATCTTCAGGATCGTCGCGATCTCGAATTCGAGCCGCTCGACGTAACGCGGGCGCTGGCGCTCGCGCTCGGCGGTGTCGGCAAAGCGCATCGCCAGCCGCTGCTCCAGGCCGTCGAAGGCCTGCTGGCGGAAGTAGTCCTCGAGCGTGATGCCCGCGGGGATCGGGAAGTTCGGCAGCTTGGCCTCGCCCAGCGTCAGCTGCAGGCTGCAGCGCTGCGCGACCAGCACGGTGTTGGCCAGCGCCGACGGCACATCGGCAAACAGCGCTTGCATCTGCGCCTGGGTCTTGAAGTGCTGCTCGGGCGTGAAGCGCTTGATGCGCCGCGGGTCGGCCAGCGTCTGGCCTTCGGCGATGCACACGCGCGCCTCGTGCGCCTCGAAGTCGTCGGCGGCGAGGAACTGCACCGGGTGCGTGGCCACCACCGGCAGCTTCAACTGTGCGGCGAGCTTCACGGCGCGCCGCACATGCAGCTCCTGCTGCGGCAGCCCGGCGCGCTGCAGCTCCAGGTAGAAGCGGCCGTCGAAGCAGCGCGCCAGCCGCTGCGCGTGCTCGACGGCGCGCGGCGCGTCGCCGGCCAGCAGCGCCAAACCGGCGATGCCGGCTTCGGCACCGGACAGCGCGATCAAGCCGGCGTTCAGCTCGTCCAGCCATTCCCATTTGATCCAGGCCTGCGTGCGCTGCGCGTTGGTGGTCCAGCCGCGCGCCAGCAACTCGCACAGGTTCAGGTAACCCTGCGTGTTCTGCGCCAGCAGCAGCAGCCGGCTGGGCTGTTTGTCGCCGGGCAGCGGCTGCATCCACAGGTCGGCGCCGACGATCGGCTTGACGCCTTGCGCGCGGCAGGCCTTGTAGAACTGCACCGCGCCGAACAGGTTGTTCAGGTCGCTCAATGCCAGCGCCGGCTGCGCGTCGGCGCGCGCGGCGTGCGCCGCGTCGTCGATGCGCAACATGCCATCGACCACGGAATACTCGCTGTGTGTGCGCAGGTGGACAAAGCTCATCCGGCATTCTAGGCAGCGGCCCTGGCGCGGCTGTTGTTCGGCACGCTGGCGCTCGAGGGCTTCTCGCCGCCACGCTGACAACGCCGCGATCGCGCCCTACAGTGGAACGCCGATCACCGCAAAGCACCGACGCGTCATGCAAGCGCTTTCGCACGCCAGCAGCGCCGCCGCCTGGGCCGAGGCCTACGCGGCAGTGCGCGCGCGCAGCGTCGAGCTGATCGCGCCGCTGTCGGTGGAGGACTGCCAGCTGCAGTCGATGCCCGACGCCAGCCCCAGCAAGTGGCACCTGGCGCACACCACCTGGTTCTTCGAGACCTTCGTGCTCGAACGCTTCGAGCCGGGCTTCAGGCCCTTCGATGCCAGCTTCAGGGTGCTGTTCAACAGCTACTACCAGGCGGTGGGGCCGCAGCACCCGCGGCCGCAGCGCGGCCTGCTGTCGCGGCCGAGCCTGCAGCAGGTGCTGGCCTGGCGCGAGCAGGTCGACCAGCGCGTGCAGGCGCTGATTGCCACGCCGGGCGGCGGCGAGTGGCGCGCGTTGCTGCAACTGGGCCTGCACCACGAGCAACAGCACCAGGAACTGCTGCTGACCGACATCCTGCATGCGCTGTCGTGCAACCCGGCGCTGCCGGCGTACTGCAGCGATGCGCCGATGCCGGCGCCGGCCATGCCGCTGCAGTGGCTGGCGGTGGCCGGCGGTGCGGTGCCGCTGGGCCACGATGCCGCGCTCGACGGCGAGTTCCACTTCGACAACGAAGGCCCGCGCCACGACGTGCTGCTGCGTGGCTTCGAGGTCGCATCGCGGCCGGTGACTTGCGGCGAATACCGCGACTTCATCGCCGACGGCGGCTACCGCCGGCCCGAGCTGTGGCTGTCGCTGGGCTGGGACTGGGTCAATGCGCAACAGCGCCGCTTGCCGCTGTACTGGCGCGACCAAGGCCGCAGCGTGTTCTCGCTGCACGGCCTGGTGGCGCTGGACGCGCACGCGCCGGCCGCACAGCTGAGTTACTTCGAGGCCGACGCCTACGCGCGCTGGGCCGGCGCACGCCTGCCCAGCGAAGCCGAATGGGAGCACGCGGCGCGGCAGCTGCGCCCGCTCCCGGCGCAGACGTTCGACAGCGTGTGGCAATGGACGCGCTCGGCCTACGCCGCCTATCCGGGCTACCGGCCGGCCAGCGGTGCGGTGGGCGAATACAACGGCAAGTTCATGTGCAATCAGTTCGTGCTGCGCGGCAGCTCGTGCGCGACGCCGGCCGGCCACGCGCGCGCCAGCTACCGCAACTTCTTCGCGCCCGACGCGCAGTGGCAGTTCAGCGGGCTGCGCCTGGCGCGCGATGCCTGACGGCCTGCGGCGTGCCGGTGCGGCAGCGCCTGCACCGCACATGCCGAGGCGGCAACAAATCAGGGGTCTGGCGGCGCACGCGGTGCTGCCGTCGAAGCGCCCCATGCACTGGCTTCCAGCGCCGACAGCACCGCGGAGTGGAATTCGCGCTGGTACAGCACCCACACCACGCCGGCGGTGGCCGCGGCCATCACCCACGGCGAGACGAACCACGACACCGCGGCAAAGGCCATGTAGTAGGCACGCAGGCCGTCGTTGAACGACTGCGCCGCCAGCGCCATCACGCGGCTGGCGCGGTCGGCGAAGGCCTGGCGCTGCGCCTCGTCGTGGATGGTGTCGTGCTCGGGCACCGCGGCGATCAGCAGCATGCCGGCGCTGTACTGGCGGATGCTCCAGGTGAAGCGGAAGAAGGCGTAGACGAAGATCGCGGTCAGCACCGCCAGCTTCAGGTCGAATACCAGCACCGAGGTGCGCGCGGCGAAGGGCAGATCGCGCACCAGATCGCTGGCCTTCTCGGTGCTGCCGATCACCGCCACCAGCGCGCCGATGATCAGCATCGTGGTCGACGCGAAGAACGACGCCGCACCCGACATCTGCTGCACCGCGATCGCATCGAGCACGCGCACCTCGCGGCAGGTGGTCTGCAGCATCCACTGCCGGCGCACGCGGTTGGTGCTGCCCAGGAAGGACGGCCGCCGGCGCGCGCGGCGCCGCGCGAACACCGCGTAGCCGATCCAGGCGGCGAAGAAGAAGGCCAGCCCGGCCCAGTCGGCCGCGGGCAGCAGGCGCAGCAGTTCGGCAACCCGGTTCACGCGCGCACTGTAGGTCAAGCAGGGCCGGCGCGCGCCGAGTGCAGCGCGCGCACGGCGCCCGCCCGGGTCGACCGCGTGCCAAGGCCTGGCGGCGTTCGGCGCCCTTCCCCTAACATCGGCGGCGCACCTCGCCACGCCGCCGCCGCCGATGCCCACCACCCACCACGTGCTGACGCCCGAGGCGCTGACGATGATCGACACCATCGCGCGCAGCGGCAGCTTCGCCGCGGCCGCGCGCGAGCTGGGCAAGGTGCCGTCGGCGCTGACCTACAGCGTGCGCCAGCTCGAGGACGCGCTGGACGTGCTGCTGTTCGACCGGCGCTCGCGCCAGGCCAGGTTCACCGCCGCGGGCACCGAGCTGCTGAACGAGGGCCGGCGGCTGCTGGCCGAGAGCGCCGCGGTGGCGCACCGCGTCAAGCGCGTCGCCTCGGGCTGGGAGACGCAGCTGAGCATCGCGGTGGACGACGTGATCTCGCGCAGCACGCTGTTCGACCTGTGCGAGGCCTTCTACGCGCTGCAGCCGCACGGCAAGCCGCACAGCCTGGGCGGCGGTGCGGCCGACGGCGGCAACCCCGGCCGGCACGGCGACGGGCCCGGCGACGGGCCCGGCACGCGGCTGAAGCTGCGCACCGAGGTGCTGGCCGGCACCTGGGAAGCGCTGGTCAGCGGCCAGGCCGATCTGGCCATCGGCGTGGGCATGAGCAGCCCGCCGCCGCTGCTGGCGCTGGAGCCGCTGGGCGAGATGGCGTTCGTGTTCGCGATCTCGCCGCACCATCCGCTGGCCGGCGCGACGGCGCCGATCGACGACGTCGAGCTGCTGCGCCACCGCGCGGTGGCGGTGGCCGACACCGCGCAGCGGCTGTCGCCGCTGACCGTGAACCTGCTGCCGGGGCAGGACGTGCTGACGGTGTCGAACATGGCGGCCAAGATCGAGGCGCTGCTGCGCGCCATGGGCTGCGGCTTCGTGCCCGAGGCGGCCGTGCGCGAGCACCTGGCCAGCGGCCGGCTGGTGACGCGGCGCACGCAGCGGCCCAACCCGCCGGCCAAGCTCGGCTACGCCTGGCGCTGCGGCAACGCCCGGCGCGAGCGCGCCTCGCTCGGCCTGGGCCTGCAGTGGTGGCTGAAGCAGCTGGCCACGGCAGCGACGCGGCGCGCGCTGCTCGAACGCCAGGCGGCACCGCCGGGCGCTTGATGCCTGGCGCTTGACGCTTGCTCATCGGCCGCTTCGCCCCCTCGCCCACCGGGCCGCTGCATGCCGGCTCGCTGGTGGCCGCGCTGGCCAGCTGGCTGGACGTGCGCGCCCGCGGCGGGCGCTGGCTGGTACGCATCGAAGACGTCGATGCGCCGCGCTGCGTGCCCGGCAGCGACCGCGTGATCCTGCAGCAGCTGGCCGCGCTGGGTTTGCACGCCGACGCACCGCCGCTGTGGCAGTCCACGCGCAGCGCGGCCTACGCGCAGGCGCTGGCGCGGCTGCGCGCCGAGGGCTGGGCCTACGACTGCGGCTGCAGCCGCGCCGAGATCGAAGGCGCGCTCGCGGCCGGCGGCGCGCCGCGCGAGCGCCATGCGCTGGCGGTGTACCCCGGCACCTGCCGCGACGGGTTGCACGGCAAGCCGGCGCGCGCGGTGCGGCTGCGCACGAGCCACCGCGGCATCGGGCCGCGCATCGACTGGCAGGACCGCCGGCTCGGGCCGCAGTCGCAGCAGGTGCAGCACGAGGTCGGCGACTTCGTGCTGAAGCGCGCCGACGGCCTATGGGCCTACCAGCTGGCGGTGGTGGTCGACGACGCCTGGCAGCAGGTCAGCCACGTGGTGCGCGGCGAAGACCTGGCCGACAACACCGCGCGGCAGATCCTGCTGCAGCGCGCGCTCGGCCTGCCGACGCCGGCCTACCTGCACCTGCCGCTGGTGCTGGGCGCCGATGGCCACAAGCTGTCCAAGCAGAACGGCGCCACGGCGCTCGATCTGGCCGATCCGCTGGCGGCGCTGCGCGCGGCGGCCGCGGTGCTCGGGCTGCCGCCCGTTGCCGCCAGCGGCGTCGGCGCGTGGCTGGCCGCCGCCGTGGCGGCGTGGGCCGCGCGCTGGGTGGCATGATGCGCGGCCTTCAACCACCGGATGTCCTTCGATGATCAGCACTTCCTCGGGCCTGCAGTACGACGACACCGTGGCCGGCAGCGGCGACACCGCGCGCGCCGGCCAGCAGGTGCAGGTGCACTACACCGGCTGGCTGCACGATGCGGCGCAGCCCGATGCGCGCGGCCGCAAGTTCGACAGCAGCAAGGACCGCGGCCAGCCCTTCGCCTTCGGCCTGGGCGCGGGCCAGGTCATCGCCGGCTGGGACGAAGGCGTGCAGGGCATGCAGGTCGGCGGCACGCGCGTGCTGCTGATCCCGCCACAGCTGGGCTACGGCGCACGCGGCGCCGGCGGGGTGATCCCGCCGCACGCCACGCTGGTGTTCGAGGTGGAGTTGCTGGCGGTCTGAAGCCTTCGCGTCCGACGGCGTCGGCGCCCGCCGTTCAGCGCGCCGGACGCGGCTTGTTGAACCGCGCACCGGGCTTGGCCCAGGGCTCGCGCCGATCGGGTGCCGCAGCGGCGGCACGCGCGTGCTCGAAGCCGGCGCGTCCACCCTCGAAGCCGCGTTGGCCGTGATCGAAGCGCGGGCCGTGCTCGAAGCGCTGCGGTGCGTGCGCAAAACCGGGCTGACCGGGCGCGAAGCCCTGCCCGCGTGGCTCGAAGCCCGGCCGCGCGGCGCCGCCGTGCCACCCCGACTCGAAGCCGTGGCCACCATGGCCACCGTAACCGCCACGACCGCCGTAGCCGCCACGCTGCGGCGGCCTGCCGCGGCCCGGCGCAAAGCGTGCCGGCGGCGCCGGCATCGGCTCGGGCCGGCGCGGCTCGAGCCCTGCGATCACCGCCGGCGCGATGCGCTGCGTGGTGAAACGCTGGATGCGGTGGATCATCGACGCGTCGCGCCGCTCGGCCAGCGTCACCGCCAGCCCGGTACGCCCGGCGCGGCCGGTGCGGCCGATGCGGTGCACGTAGTCCTCGCACTTCATCGGCAGCCCGTAGTTGATGACGTGGCTGATGCTGGGCACGTCGATGCCGCGCGCGGCCACGTCGGTGGCCACCAGCACGCGCAGCTGGCGCGTGCGCAGCCCCTGCAGCACGCGGTTGCGCCGGCCCTGCGGCATGCCGCCGTGCAGCGAGGCCACCGCATGGCCCATCTCGGCCAGCCGGTCGGCCAGCCAGTCGGCATCACGCTGCGTGCTGGTGAAGACCAGCGCCTGCTCGAGCTCGCGGTCGGTCAGGATGTGGTCGAGCAGCGCGTTCTTGTGCTCGTGGTCGTCGGCCCAGTGCAGCCGCTGTTCGATGTCGGCGTGGGTGTCGGTGTGCGAAGCCACGTCGATGCGCTGCGGCGTGCGCAACAGTTGCGTGGCCAGGGTACCGACGTGGCCGGCGAAGGTGGCGCTGAACATGAGCGTCTGGCGCGCGGCGGGCGTGGCCTCGGCGATCAGCCGGATGTCGTCGATGAAGCCCATGTCGAGCATGCGGTCGGCTTCGTCCAGCACCAGCAGTTCCAGCCGGTCGAGACGGCACTGGCCGTTTTGCAGGTGGTCGATCAGGCGGCCGGGCGTGGCGATCAGCAGGTCGGGCCCGTCGCGCAGCGCCTTCAGCTGCGCGCCGTAGGGCACGCCGCCGACGACGGTAGCCACGCGCAGATACGGCACGTGGCGGCCGTAGCTCATCGCCGCGCGCGCCACCTGCAACGCCAGCTCGCGTGTGGGCGTCAGCACCAGCACGCGCGGGCTGTGCGCCTGGCTGCGGTCGCGGCGGCCGCCCGACGCAGCGCGCGCGGCCAGCACGCGCTGCAGCGCCGGCAGGATGAACGCGGCCGTCTTGCCGCTGCCGGTGCGCGCCGACACCATCAGGTCGGCGCCGCCCAGCGCCGGGCCGATCGCGTGCTGCTGCACGTCGGTGGCCTGGGTGTAGCCGGCATCGAGCACGGCGCGGGTGATGGCCTCTTGCAGGCCCAGATTGTCGAAACTCATGCTCGTCTTCCTTCGTCAGGGTGCGGCGCACTCGCGCACGCCGCTGCGCCGCCTTGCTGGCGCACGCAACAGGTCAGGTCGCAACAACGCGGGGGGACCCGGGCCGCCGATCGGCACGGGGTGGACGCATGGCAGGCGACGGCATCGCCGTCGACCACGACCCCAAAAGCGGGGCTGTCACGTCCGGGAGGTGACGAAGGTCAACAGGGATGAACGAAGGGCCCGCCGACGCGAATCGGCGGGCCCGGCGCGCATTGTAGCCGAGTGCGGGTTTTTACGCAGGCTGCAGGTTCAACAGGTGCTGCCGGTAGTGCAGCAGTTCGTCGATCGACTCGTGCACGTCGGCCAGCGCGGTGTGCGCCTGCGTCTTCTTGAAGCCTTCGAGCACGCCCGGCTTCCAGCGCCGCGCCAGCTCCTTGAGCGTGCTGACGTCCAGGTTGCGGTAGTGGAAGTAGGCCTCCAGCGCCGGCATGTCCTTGGCCAGGAAGCGCCGGTCCTGGCAGATGCTGTTGCCGCACATCGGGCTCTTGCCGGCGGGCACGAACTGCTTCAGGAAGGCGATCACCTGGGCCTCGGCGGCCGCTTCGTCCAGCGTCGAAGCCTTGACGCGGCCGATCAGACCGCTCTTGCCGTGCGTGCCCTTGTTCCACGCATCCATCGCGTCGAGCACGGCATCGGCCTGGTGCACCGCGAGCACCGGGCCTTCGACGCGCCGCGTGACCTGCGCATCGGTCACCACCACCGCGATCTCGATGATGCGGTCGGTGGCGGGCGACAGCCCGGTCATCTCGAGGTCGATCCAGATCAGGTTGTGTTCGTCGGGCGGCAGCGCGGCGTCGCTCATGGGCCAGGGTCTCGGTGGCAAAGTCGGCGCCGATTCTCGCCCAAGCCTAAACTGGCGGCCCTGATGCAAGCCACCACCGTCACCACGCTGTTCGTCGCGGCATTGCTGCTTTCGCTGGCCGCCAAGTTCTGGCTGGCGACCCGGCAGATGCGGCATGTGGCCACGCACCGCGATCGGGTGCCCGATGCCTTCGCTGCCACCGTCAGCCTGCATGCGCACCGCCGCGGCGCCGACTACACGCTGGTCAAGGGCCGCCTCGGGCTGCTGAGCACCGCCTTCGCCAGCGCAGTGCTGCTGGGCTGGACGCTGCTGGGCGGCCTGGATGCGCTGAACCAGGCCTTGCTCGGCAGCGTGCAGCCGCGCTGGGGCCACATGGCCTACCAGCTCGCGCTGCTGGCCTCGTTCACGCTGATCGGCGGCGTACTCGAGCTGCCCTTCGAACTGGTCGGCACCTTTCGCATCGAGCAGCGTTTCGGCTTCAACCGCATCACGCCGCGGCTGTTCGCGGCCGACCTGCTGAAGAACCTGCTGCTGGGCGCGCTGATCGGCCTGCCGCTGGCCGCGCTGGTGCTGTGGCTGATGGCCGCGGCGGGCCGCCTGTGGTGGCTGTGGGCCTGGGGTGCGTGGATGGCCTTCAACCTGCTGCTGCTGGTGATCTACCCTACGCTGATCGCACCGTGGTTCAACAAGTTCGAGCCGCTGGCCGACGCGGCGCTGAGCGCCCGTGTGCAAGCACTGATGCAGCGCTGCGGCTTTGCCGCCAAGGGCCTTTTCGTGATGGACGGCAGCCGGCGCTCGGCGCACGCCAACGCCTATTTCACCGGGCTGGGCGCGGCCAAGCGCGTGGTGTTCTTCGACACGCTGCTGCAGCGGCTGTCGCCGGCGGAAGTCGAGGCCGTGCTGGCGCACGAGCTGGGCCACTTCAGCCGCCGCCATGTGCCCAAGCGCATCGCGGCGATCTTGGGCTTCAGCCTGCTGGGGCTGGCGCTGCTGGGCTGGCTGGCGACGCAGACCGCGTTCTACGAAGGCCTTGGCGTGAGACCGAATATGGACGCGCCCAACGACGCGCTGGCATTGCTGCTGTTCATGCTGGCGCTGCCGCCCTTCGTCTACTTCGCCTCGCCGCTGATGGCGCGGCTGTCGCGCCGCCATGAGTTCGAGGCCGATGCCTATGCCTGCGCCCACGCCAGCGGCCGCGACCTGGCCAGCGCCTTGCTGAAGCTGCACGAGGACAACGCCACCACCTTGACGCCCGACCCGGTGTACGTGCGCTTCTACTACTCGCACCCGCCGGCAGCGCAGCGGCTGGCGGCGCTGTCGATGGCGCAGGCGCAGGCGCAGGCGCAAGCTTGAACCGCCACGCCGCGCTGCCGCTGGCGCGCGTGGTCGCCGCGCACGGCCGCCACGCCTTCATCGACACCGAACAGGGCCGGCGCATCCAGTGCCACCTGCGCGGGCGCAAGGCGGACCTGGTGGTCGGCGACCGCGTGCGCTGGCAGGCCAGCGGCGACGAAGGCGTGATCGAGGCGGTGGAGCCCAGGTCCAACCTGCTGTTCCGCCAGGACGACTGGCGCACCAAGTCCTTCGCCGCCAACCTCGACCAGATCGTGCTGCTGGTGGCCGGCGAGCCGGTGTTCAGCGAATCGCAGTTGACGCGCGCGCTGGTCGCCGCCGACAGTGCCGGCATCCCGGCGCTGATCGGCCTGAACAAGATCGACAAACCCAGCGCCGCGGCGGCGCGCGAGCGGCTGCGGCCCTACCGCGAGATGGGCGTGCAGGTGCTGGAAGTCGCGCTGAAGGCCGGGGCAGCCGCCGCATTGGCGCTGCTGCACCCGCTGTTGCAAAACAAGGTCACGCTGCTGCTGGGGCCCAGCGGCACGGGCAAGAGCACGCTGATCAACCTGCTGGTACCGCAGGCGCAGGCGCAGGTCGGCGAGATCTCGCAGGCGCTGAACTCGGGCCGCCACACCACCACCAGCACTCGCTGGTACTGGCTGGATGCAGCGCGCAGCGGCGCGCTGATCGACTCGCCCGGCTTCCAGGAATTCGGCCTGCGCCACATCGACGCCGCGCAGCTGGCGGCGTTGATGCCGGACCTGCGCGCGCGGCTGGGCCACTGCCGCTTCTACAACTGCCTGCACCGGCACGAGCCGGGCTGCGGCGTGATCGCGGCGGTCGAGCGCGGCGAGATCGCGGCGCAGCGATACCGACTTTACAGCGAGATCCTCGACGAGCTGAGCCCGCGCTAACCGACGATGTTGGCCAGCGTCAGCAGCGCCAGCAGCAGCATCCACAGCACCACCGAGCGCCACACCAGCCCGACCACGCTTTGCAGGTGCGCGCTGCGCAGCGGCATGCCGGCGGTGGAGCCCTCGGCACGGCCGGCGCCGGGCGGCGCGCCGCCGCTGAAGGTTTTGGAGCGGT
>CAYZGL010000152.1:0-10962 GCA_964477985.1 uncultured Rubrivivax sp.
CAATTGATCAACCGCCTGGGCTCGGCAGGTTTCTGCCGCCCAGGCTCCTAGCCGCGAACGCCGCGCCCGGGGCGGCGCCGCGCGGCACTCAAGTTCAGACCCGGCGGGGCCGAAATAGCAGGCACGCCCGCCGCACCCCACGCCCCGCCCCATGTTCAGTGCTCCCCTCGCTTCGCGTCAGGCCCAGGCCTATCGCACCGTCGACGCCCACACCGCGGTCGACGCCGCGCAGCCGGCGCGGCTGATCGTGCTGCTGTTCGATGCGCTCGGCGAAGCCATCGCCGCCGCCGAGGGCGCGATGCAGCGCGGCGACGTCCAGGCCAAGTGCCAGGCCATCGCCCGCGCGTTGCGCCTGATCGACGAAGGCCTCGCCCCCGCGGTGGACCTGCAGCGCGGCGGGCCGCTGGCGCGCGACCTGCGCGAGCTGTACCACTTCGCCACCGTGCGGCTGATGCAGGCCAACCTGCGCAACGACGCCCGCTCGCTGGCCGAATGCCGCGCCGTGATCGAGCCGCTGCGCTCGGCCTGGCACGACCTGGCCGCGCAACACGGTGGCCGCTGACCCCAACCCCCACCGCCCACCGCCCACACGCCATGCAAGCCCAGACCACCCTGCTGAGCTACTACGAAGCCATCGAACAGGCCAGCGCCGACATGCTGCACGCCGCGCGCAGCGGCGACTGGGACCAGGTGGTCAAGCTCGAGGGCGCGTGCGTGCTGCTGATCAGCCAGCTCAAGCAGGCCTCGCGCGACACGCCGCTGCAGCACGACGAACGCAGCGCCAAGTCGCGCATCATGCAGCGCATCCTGCTCAACGACGCCGAGGTGCGCCACCTGGCCGAACCCTGGCTGCCCGACCTGCACCGGCTGCTGCACGGCAAGCCCAGCAGCACGCTGCATTGAGAGCCTCAGCAGCGATGTTCCACGACACCCAACCGGCCGCGCTCGGCCCCGACGGCAGCCGCGACGCCTGGGCCGAATTCCGCGTCGACGACCCCGCCGAGCTGCTGCAGCTGCTGCAGCAATTGCGCGACACCAGTGCGCCGGTGATGCTCAGTTCGCCGCAGGGCGCGCTGCTGAGCAGCCAGCTGTGGGCGCTGGACGCGCCGCAGCGGCAGATCAGCCTGTGCGCCGACGCCGACGCCCACGGCGTGCAGCTGCAGCGGCTGCTGCAGGACGACGAAGCGGTGGCGGTGGCCTACCTCGACCGCATCAAGCTGCAGTTCGACCTCAGCGCGCTGGTGCTGGTGCGCGGCGCCGCGTCCAGCGCCCTGCGCGCGCGGCTGCCCGACGTGCTGTACCGCTTCCAGCGCCGCGCCAGCTACCGCGTGCGCAGCGTCGAGCCGCGTGTGCCCAAGGCGCTGCTGCGCCACCCGTCGCTGCCCGACATGCGCATCGCGCTGCGCATCGTCGACTTGAGCGCCGGCGGCTGCGCCTTGCGGCTGCCCGACGACGTGCCGGCGCTGCAGCCGGGCACGCGCATCGCCGGCTCGCGCATCGAACTCGACGGCGCCACCGCCTTCGACGTCACGCTGTGCCTGCAGCATGTCAGCGCGATGCCGCAGGGCAGCGGCGGCGGCCAACGGCTGGGTTGCAGCTTCGTCGAGCTGGACGCTCAGGCGCAGCGCGCCTTGCAGCGTTTCATCGACCAGACGCAGCAGCGGCGGCGGCTGCTGAGCCTGCCCTGACCTGCCGGCGTGATGCGCGCCGCGCCCCGCTTGGGCTTCACGCTGGTGGAGCTGTGCATCGTGCTGGCGGTGGCCGGCGTGCTGGCGGCGCTGGCCTGGCCGTCGTACCGCACGCAGCTGCAGCGCGGCCAGCGCGCCGACGCGGTGGCCGCGCTGCTGCGCGTGCAGCTGGCACAGGAAAGCCACCGCGCGCACCACGGCATCTACGCGGCGCAACTCGGCGCGCTGCAAGGCGCGGCCGCCGCGCGCAGCGCCGAGGGCCGCTACGACATCGCCTTGCAAGGCGGCGGCGCGGGCTACGAAGCCATCGCCACCGCGCGCGAGGCCGGCCCGGGTGCCGGCGACGGCGCCTGCGCCGAGCTGCGGCTGCAGGTGCACGACGGCGCGGCCGAGTACGCGCCGTCGGCGCGCTGCTGGAACCGCTGATGCGCGCCCGCGCGGCGCGCAGTGGGCCGGCGCGCCGGCAGCCCCGGCAGCCCCGGCAGCACCGGCCGCGCGGGCCATGCGGGCTGACGCTGATCGAGCTGATGGTGGCGCTGGCCATCGTCGCGCTGTTGATGACCCTGGCCGTGCCGTCGTTCGGCGCGATGCTGGCGCGGCAGCGGCTCAAGGCCGCGGCCGAGCAATTGGCGGCCGATCTGGCCGAAGCCAGGTTGCTGGCGGCGCAGCGCGCACAGCCGCTGCACCTGAACCTGCAGCCGGGCGCGCAGTGGTGCTGGTCGCTGAGCAGCGCCAGCGGCTGCGACTGCCGCGTCGCGCAGAGCTGCCAGTTGAAGACGGTGCGCGCCGGCGACCACCCGGGCGTGCAACTGATCGACGGCAGCGAGCTGCACATCGATGCCCGCGCCACCGGCGTGCTGCCGCCGGCCAGCGGCTCGGCACTGCTGTTGGGGCAGCAAGGCTCGGCGCTGCGCGTCGCGCTGACGCCGCTGGGCCGGCCGAAGGTGTGCGCGCCCGGCGCAGCGGTGCCGGGCTATCCGGGCTGCTGAACGCCGCCCCACCGCGGAGGATGGCGCTGCGCCCGGCCTTGCGCGAACGCTCGTGTGCGCCCGGCCTTGCGCGAACGGTCGTGTACGGGCGGCCGTGTGCGAGCGGCCATCGCCTACGGCCGAACCTGCGCGGCTGCCGCACTGCCCTCGCGCGTGTGCCGCAGCGCTTGCACCACGCCGGCCCAGTGGCCGGGGTCGGGGAAGCGGTTGTGCGTCAGGCTCACGCCGTCGGCGATGCCGGCCAGCCGTGCCTGCAGTTTGGCGGCGATTTCGTGCGGCTCGCCGACCACGGCGATCTCGTTCAGGACTTCGTCGCTGATCAGGCCGGTCATGTCGTCCCAGCGGCCGGCCTTGGACAGGCGGTTCAGCTCCTGGTGCATGCCGTCCCAGCCGTGGCAGGCCAAGGTGGGCAGGTAGGCCGGCGTCGAGCCGTAGAACGCGAGCTGCTTGCGCGCTGCGAGCCGGGCCGCGGCGAAGGCTTCTTGCGTCGCCGCCGTGACCACCAGCGTGGAGCAGATCACCTCGAACTCGCTGCGCGGGCGGCCGCTCTTGGCCAGCCCGCGCTGCAGCGCGGGCAGCGTGTTGTGCAGCAGCGAGCGGCGGCTGTTGAACGGGTGCGCCATGAAGCCGTCGGCCGCCTCGCCGGCCACGGCGGTCATCAGCGGGCCGAAGCCGCCGGTGAGGATCGGCGGCGGGCCGTAGGGGTTGGGCCCCGGGTCGAACGCCGGAATCATCAGCGTGTGGGTGTAGAACCTGCCGCGAAAGTCCAGCGCGCTGCGCCCTTCCCAGCAGTCCCAGATCGCCTTGATCGCCTGCACGATCTCGCGCATGCGCTCGGCCGGGTGCGACCACACCGCGCTGAAGCGCTTCTCGATGTGCGGCCTGACCTGCGAGCCCAGGCCCAGCACGAAGCGCCCGCCGCTGATCGACTGCATGTCGTAGCCCAGGTTGGCCAGGTTCATCGGGTTGCGCGCAAAGGCGATCGCGATGCCGGTGCCCAGCCGCAGCTGCTGCGTGTGTTCGGCCGCCACGGCCAGCGCGAGGAAGGGGTCGTGCTTGGCCTCGAACGAGAACACGCCGTCGTAGCCGGTGTCCTCGAGCTCGGGATACAGCGTGCGTGCGCGCCGCGGGTCCTCCAGCGGCGCGGTGGTGTAGACCTTCATCGAAGTTTCCTTTGCGGTGAATGTGGCCGTGGGCTCGTGGGGTCGTGCGGCCGTGGGGTCGTGCGGCTGCGATGCTAGGCTTCGCGGCCACGCCCCTTGGATCCGCCATGGCCAGAAGTGATGCGGCAGCCGGGCTCGAGCGCTTCGTGCTCGCGCAGCGGCCCGCCTATGCGCGCGCACTGGCCGAGTTGCAGCTCGGGCGCAAGACCACGCATTGGATCTGGTACGTGCTGCCGCAGCTGCGCGGCTTGGGCCGCAGCGCGATGGCCTGGGAGTACGGCCTGGACGGCCGCGACGAGGCCATGGCCTACGCCGCGCACCCGTTGCTCGGGCCACGGCTGGTGCAATGCGTGCAGGCCCTGCTGCAGCACGAGGACCGCAGCGCCACGCAGATCCTCGGCGAGGTCGACGCGTTGAAGTTGCGCTCATGCCTGACGCTGTTCGCCGAGGTCGCGCCGCAGCAGGCCTGCTTCGCGCAGGCGCTGCAGCGCTTGTACGGCGGGCAGGCCGACCCCGCGACGCTGCGGCTGTTGGGCTGAGGCAGTGCCGCTGCGCCAGCCGGCGCTTGCCGTGCGCGGCAGCCGGCGTGATGCCTACGGCGTGAAGGTGATGACGATCACCGGGGGCACGCGCCCGTCCAGGTCGCGCGGCAACTCGCCGGTGCGGTCGATCGCGCGCAGCACCGCGTCGTCCCAATCCTTGTTGCCGCTGCTCTTGACCAGCCGGCGCGCAAGGATGGCGCCGGTGGCCGAGGCGCGCACTTCCACGTCGGCCGCGGGGTTGCCGCCGACGCTCTCGGTGAGCAGGATGTTCGGCTTGATGCGCGCGATCAGCTTGCCGGCATAGCTGGCCGACGGCGCCGCGTCCTTCAGCGCGCTGCCCGTGGCGCCGGGCGCGCCTGTCGCGCCGCTGACGCCGGCCTGGCCCATCATGCGCTTCAGGTTGTCCTCGCGTTGCTTGGCCAGACGCTGGTTCTCGGCGCGCTCTGCGGCCTGCTTGTTGCGCTTGTCCTGCTCTTCGCGTTTGGCCTGTGCCTCGGCCTTGGCGGCGGCCTGGCGTTCGCGTTCGGCCTTCTGGGCTTTTTCCGCCTTCTCGGCTTTGTCCGCCTCGAGCTTGCGGGCGCGCTCCTTTTCGCGTTCCTTCTCGCGTTCCTGCTCGCGCTCTTTCTCGCGCTCGGCCTTCAACTTCTGCTGGCGCGCCTTTTCGATGGCGATCTGCGGATCGGGCGCCGGCGGCGGCGGCGCGGCGGCGGCCTCGCGTGGCGTGGGCTTGGGCGGGGGCGGAGGCGGCGGCGGCGCGGTGGGTGCCGCCTGCACTTCGCGCGGCGCGGCGGCCTGCGGCGTGGCCGACCACAGCTCGGCGCTGAAGGTCTGCGGGGTCTGGCTGCGCCAATGCACCGCCACGGCCAGCGCCAGCACGAGCAGCCCATGTACCGCAAGCGCCAGCAGCGCGCCGCGGCCCATGCCGCCGGGGGCGCGCGGGCGCAGCGGGTCGGCGGCGTGCAGCGGGAGCGTGGTCGATGTCATCCAGTCGGTCGGGGCCGCAGGCCACGGCGAGGCAAGTCCGGCCCGCGAGCATACGCGCCTTGTTGCACCGCACCTTTGACGGCCAGACGCAGGCAGAATGCGGCGCCTGCCACCTCGCGGCTGGCGCCAGACATCCGAGTGCCGCCGTTCACCGATGAGTGTTCATCCTGCTTCCGCAGCACCCGTGCCGGCCGAGCGCCCCGCCGTCACCCTGCCGCGCCTGCGCGACGCGCTCGGGCGCGGCGAGAAGCTGGCGATGCTGACCTGCTACGACGCCACCTTCGCCCGGCTGCTCGACGCGGCCGGTGTCGACATCGTGCTGATTGGCGACTCGCTGGGCAACGTGATCCAGGGCGAAGCCAGCACGCTGCCGGTGACGCTGGCGCAGGTGGCTTACCACGTGCGCTGCGTGGCGCGCGGCACGCGCACCGCCTTCGTCGTGGCCGACATGCCCTTCGGCAGCTACGAGGCCAGCCCCGAGCTGGCTTTTGCCTCGGCCGTCGAACTGATGCGCGCCGGCGCGCAGATGGTCAAGCTCGAAGGCGGCGGCTGCACGGTCGCGACCGTGCAGTTCCTGGTCGAGCGCGGCATCCCGGTGTGTGCGCACCTGGGGCTGACGCCGCAGCGGGTGCATGCGCTGGGCGGCTACCGCGTACAGGGCCGCGACGACGCGGCAGCCGAGCGGCTGCTGGCCGACGTCGGCGCGCTGGCCGAGGCCGGCGCCGCGATGCTGGTGCTCGAACTCGTGCCGTCGGCGCTGGCGCGGCGCATCAGCCAGGCGCTGCCGCAGCTCATCACCATCGGCATCGGCGCCGGTGCCGGCACCCGTGGGCAGGTGCTGGTGCTGCACGACCTGCTGGGGCTGACCCAGGGCAAGCGCCCGCGCTTCGTGCGCGACTTCACCCGGGTGCCGGGCAGCGCGGACCACGCGCCGGGGCTGTCGATCGCACAGGCGCTGGGCGCCTACGTGGCCGCGGTCAAGGACGGCAGCTTCCCCGACGAAGCGCTGCACGGTTATTGATCGACTGCCTTCACACCTTTCGCCATGCAAGTCATCCATTCCATCCCCGAGCTGCGCCGCGTTTTGGCCGGGCAGCCGCGCACGGTGTTCGTGCCGACGATGGGCAACCTGCACGAAGGCCACCTGTCGCTGGTGCGCGAGGCCGCGCGCCGGGGCGGCCCGGTGGTGGCCAGCATCTTCGTCAACCGGCTGCAGTTCCTGCCGCACGAGGACTTCGACCGCTACCCGCGCACGCTGAGCAACGATGTCGAGTTGCTCGGCACTGCCGGCTGCGACCTGGTGTTCGCGCCCGACGAAGCCGAGCTCTACCCCGAGCCGCAGGTCTACAAGGTGGCGCCGCCGGCGGCGCTGGCCGACATCCTGGAAGGCGAGTTCCGCCCCGGCTTCTTCACCGGCGTGTGCACGGTGGTGCTCAAGCTGTTCCAGTGCGTGCAGCCGGCGGCAGCCGTGTTCGGCCAGAAGGATTACCAGCAGCTCAAGGTCGTCAGCGAGATGGCGCGCCAGTTCGCGTTGCCCGTCGAGGTGGTCGCCGCGCCGACGGTGCGCGCCGCCGACGGCCTGGCGCTGTCGTCGCGCAACGGCTACCTGAGTGCGGCCGAACGCCTGGAGGCGGTGGCGCTGCCGCAGGCGCTGCGCGCGCTGGCCGGCCGTGCGCGCGAGGCCGGCACCACGCTGGCCGCGCTGGAGCGCGAGGCGGCGCAGGCGCTGGCCGCACGCGGCTGGGTGACCGACTATCTGACGTTGCGCCGGCGCAGCGACCTGCTGGCGCCGACCGAAGCGCAGCGCCTGGATGCGGCGTCGACGGTACCGCTGGTGGTGCTGGGGGCGGCACGCCTGGGCGCGACGCGGCTGATCGACAACATCGAATGCTGAAGCGGCGCCGCGCGACAGTCGCCGCTGTCACCCGCCCTGCTTGACCGACAGCCCGACGCGCTGCACGCCCTCGCGCTGCAGCACGTCCATCACGCGCACCACGGCGTCGTACTTGACGTTGCGCTCGGCGCTGATCACCACCGGCACCTGCGCATCGCCGCCTTGCGCCTGCTTCACGCGCGTGGGCAGCTGCGCGAGTGTGAGCGTGCCGCTGTCCTTGTTGTCGACGCGCAGGCGCAGCTTCTCGTCGGCGCCCAGCACCAGCTCGATCACGTGGTCGGGCCGCTGCTTGGCGCGGCCCACGCTGGGCAGGTCGACCACACCGGTGGTGATCAGCGGCGCGGTGACCATGAAGATGATCAGCAGCACCAGCATCACGTCGATGAACGGCACCATGTTGATCTCGTTCATCGCGCGTCGCCGGCGCGATCCGCCTCGGGGTGCGAGCGCGGCCATGTCAGTTGCTCCACCGCGCCAGGCGCGACCCGCGACGCATGAAACGAATTCCCCGGGGGGACAGGCCGCCGCAGGCGGCCAGGGGGAGCGGCGGCGTTGACGGGCCGAACCCGATCCGGGTCCCCCGGTCGGGTTCGGTGCCCCCTCGGGGGGCGGCCGCCAGGCGGCCGGGGGCGGTCGGTTTCACTTCAGGTCGCGCCGGCCACCGCCGGCTGGCTGGCGCTGCGCTGCAGGATGTTGGAGAACTCCTCGATGAAGGTCTCGAGCTGGATGGCGATGCGGTCGATGTCGCGCGACAGCCGGTTGTAGGCGATCACCGCCGGGATCGCGGCGAACAGGCCGATCGCGGTGGCCACCAGCGCTTCGGCGATGCCCGGCGCTACCGTGGCGAGTGTGACCTGCTGCATGTTCGACAGGCCGACGAACGCATGCATGATGCCCCACACCGTGCCGAACAGGCCCACATAGGGTGACACCGAACCCACCGAGGCGAGGAAGCTGAGCTTGCTTTCGATGACGTCGAGCTCGCGCTGGAAGCTGGCGCGCATCGCGCGGCGCGCGCCGTCCAACTGCGCCGCGGCGTCCAGGCGCTTTTCGCGCAGCTTCATGAACTCGCGCAGGCCGCTGCCGAAGATGCGCTCCAGCGGCGCGGTGTGGGCCTTGGCGGCCACCGCGTGCTGCAGTTCGGTGAGGTTGCGGCCCGACCAGAAGTCGCGCTCGAATTCGTCGTTGCCCTGGCGCACGCGCTTCAGGCCGAACACCTTGCCGAAGATCACCGTCCAGCTGGCCAACGACACCACCAGCAACCCGGCCATCACCAGCTGCACCACGAAGCTGGCGTGCAGCACCAGCGTGATGATCGACAGGTCCTGGTTCATTGGATCTTTTCTAGGATCGCCGCGGGAATGCGGCAGGGCTCGAGGTCCGCGCCGCTGCCGCCGGCGGCTTGAACGCAGGCGATTCGCACCATGCCCTCGGCCAGGAGTTCGCCGCCGCGCCAGACCTGCTGCTGCAGCCGCAGCGACGCGCGCGCGGCATCGGCGACGGCCACCGTGGCTTCGAGCGCATCGTCCAGCCGCGCCGGACGCAGCAGCCGCAGCGTGGCTTCGGCGACCACGAAGATCACGCCTTGTTCACGCTGCAACGCGTGCTGCGACACGCCCAGCGAGCGCAGCCATTCGGTGCGCGCGCGCTCGAAGAACTTCAGGTAGTTGGCATAGAACACCACGCCGCCGGCGTCGGTGTCCTCCCAGTACACCCGCAGCGGGTGGCGATAGGCGAGCGCTGCAGGCCTGGGTGCGAGCATCGGCAGCCGGATCAGCGCAGCACCCGCGACAGCCGCTGCACCGCCTGCTCCAGCTCTTGCATCGAGCTGGCATACGACAGCCGCACATAGCGCTCGGCCGCGTGCGGGCCGAAGTCGCGCCCCGGCGTCAGCGCGACGTGTGCCCGGCGCATCATGTCGAAGCAGAAGTCCCAGCTGCTGGCATTGAACGCACTGCAGTCGGCCCAGACGTAGAACGCGCCGTCGGGTTCGACCGGCACCTTCAGGCCCAGCTCGCGCAGCGCCGGCACGATGAAGTCGCGGCGGCGGCGGAACTCCTCGCGGCGGCGTTCGTACTCGGCGATGGAGTCGTCGTCGAAACAGGCCAGCGCCGCGTGCTGCGCCACGCTGGACGCGCAGATGTAAAGGTTTTGCGCCAGCTTTTCCACCGGCGCCACCAGTTCCTCGGGCAACACCAGCCAGCCCAGGCGCCAGCCGGTCATGCCGAAATACTTGGAGAAGCTGTTGACCGACACGATGTCGTCGTCGTGCTCGAGCGCGCTGTGGCCGTAGGCGGCATCGAAGCTCAAGGCCAGGTAGATCTCGTCGACCAGCGTGACGCCGCGGCGCTCGCGCACACATTGCGCGATGGCCGCCATCTCGTCGCGCGCGATCGAGGTGCCGGTGGGGTTGGACGGCGAGGCCAGCAGCACGCCGCGCGTGTGCGTGGTCCAGTGCGCATCCACGCCGGCGGCGTCGAGCTGGAAGCGCGCATCGGCCGACGCCGGCAGCAGCCTGGCGGTGGCGCCGGCGGCGGCGACGAAGTGGCGGTTGCACGGGTAGCTCGGGTCGGGCATCAGCACTTCGTCGCCGGGCTCGAACAGCGCCAGGCAGGCCAGCTGCAGCGCCGCCGACGCGCCGGCGGTGACGACGATGCGTGCCGGCGCGATGTCCAGGTCGAAACGCGTGCCGTACCAGCCGGCGATGCGCTCGCGCAGCTCGGGCAGCCCGGTGGCCGGGGTGTACTGCGTGCGACCTTGGCGCAGGCAGTCTTCGGCGGCGCGCTGCACCCGCGGTGCCGCGGCGAAGTCGGGCTCGCCGATGTTGAGAAAGATCATCGGCTCGCCGCCGCGCGCCGCATCGCATTCGGGGCTGCGCGCGATCTCGCCCGCCGCCTTGGCGCACTCCATCACGTAGAAGGGCTCGATGTGCTCGAGCCTCGAGGCCAGCCGCATCATTTGCGGCGCGCGGCGCGCGCGGCGGCCACTTCGGCCGGCCGCAGCTGCGGCGCGAGTTTGTCGAGCACGCCGTTGACGTACTTGTGGCCGTCGGTGCCGCCGAAGCTTTTGGTCAGCTCGATGCCTTCGTTGATGGCGGCACGGTACGGCACGTCGGGGCAGTGCTTCAGTTCGTAGGCGCCGATCAGCAGCACCGCGTGCTCCACCGGCGACAGCAGGCTGATCCTGCGGTCGACGTGCCGCGCCAGCAGCGCGTCGAGTTCGCCGGCTTCGCGGATGCAGCCGTACAGCAGCGCATCGAAATGCCTGCGGTCGATCCTGTCGAAGCCGTCGTGCTCGCTCAGCTGGGCCTCGATCTCGGCGCCTTCGGCTTGCGACAGCAGCCATTGGTACAGCCCCTGCAGCGCGAATTCGCGCGCGCGCCGGCGCGGCGACTTGGCCGGGCCGTGCTTGGGCGCGGCGCCCTTGGGTGCGGCCGCCGCGGCGGGCTGGTCGGTGTCGGGGCTCACGTCAGCGCTTCCATCAGGTTGGCCATCTCCACCGCCACGCGTGCGGCGTCGCGGCCCTTGTCGGCGGCGCGCGCCCAGGCCTGCGCTTCGTTCTCGACGGTGAGGATGGCGTTGGCCACCGGCAGCCGGTGCTCGAGCGCGACGCGGCTGACGCCGGCGCCGCTTTCGTTGGCCACCAGCTCGAAGTGGTAGGTCTCGCCGCGGATGATGCAGCCCAGCGCGATCAGCGCGTCGT
>CAYZGL010000153.1:0-10792 GCA_964477985.1 uncultured Rubrivivax sp.
GCCGAACAGGTCGCCGACGATGTTCATGCCGTCCATCAGCGGGCCTTCGATGACGTGCAGCGGCCGCCCGCCGGTGGTGCGCACGGCCTGCCAGCATTCTTCGGTGTCGGCGACGATGAAGTCGGTGATGCCGTGCACCAGCGCGTGGCTCAGCCGCTCGGCCACGCTGCCGGCGCGCCAGGCCAGCCGCGCGCTGTCGTCCTTGGCCGCGCCCTTGGCGCTTTCGGCGATCTGCACCAGGCGCTCGCCGGCCGACAGCGGCGGCTCACCGGCCTCGTAGGCCGGTGTCCTGTTCAGCACCACGTCCTCGACGCGTTCGCGCAAGCTCGGTTCCAGGTCGTCGTAGACCCCGACCATGCCGGCGTTGACGATGCCCATGTCCATGCCGGCGCGGATCGCGTGGTACAGGAACACGGTGTGGATCGCCTCGCGCACCGGGTCGTTGCCGCGGAAGCTGAAAGACACGTTGGACACGCCGCCCGACACCTTGGCGCCGGGCAGGTGCTGCTTGATCCAGCGCACCGCCTCGATGAAGTCCACCGCGTAGTTGGCGTGCTCCTCGATGCCGGTGGCGATGGCGAAGATGTTGGGGTCGAAGATGATGTCTTCGGGCGCGAAGCCGACCTCGTCGACCAGCATGCGGTAGGCGCGCGCGCAGATCTGCGTCTTGCGCTCGAAGGTGTCGGCCTGGCCCTTCTCGTCGAAGGCCATCACCACCGCGGCGGCGCCGTAGCGGCGCACCAGCGTCGCCTGGCGCTTGAACTCGGCCTCGCCTTCCTTCAGCGAGATCGAGTTGACGATGCCCTTGCCCTGGATGCATTTGAGGCCGGCTTCGATCACCTCCCATTTGGAGCTGTCGATCATGATCGGCACGCGCGCGATCTCGGGCTCGCCGGCGATCAGGTTGAGGAAGCGCACCATCGCGGCCTTGCTGTCGAGCATGGCCTCGTCCATGTTGATGTCGATCACCTGCGCGCCGTTTTCCACCTGCTGGCGCGCCACGCTCAGCGCGGCTTCGAAGTCGCCGGCCAGGATCATCCGCGCGAAGGCCTTCGAGCCGGTGATGTTGGTGCGCTCGCCGATGTTGACGAACAGCGAGTTCGCATCGATCAGTACCGGCTCCAGGCCGGACAGGCGCAGCGGCGGCACGGCAGGCGCGGCGTTGGAGGGGGCATCGGCGGTCTGAGCGGTCATGGCGTCCACGCACATCACACGCCCGCAGCAAGCAGCGCCGCGGCCCACCCGCGGCGCCCGCGCGGCGGGCAACGGGTGAGCGCCGTTGAAGCGCGCGGTCTGCGGCGTCGAATGACGCAGGCCGCGCCACCCCGAGCCTGGCAGCCGGCGCGGGCCGGTCGTTGCAGCGCTCCTCGGGGGGAGGCGCGATTCTATGGGCGCCGTGACGCCCGCACGCGCGGCAGGGGCGCCCGCCGGTGCCGCATGGCATCCCGCCGAATCGACGATGGAACATCGGCACGCGCCATCCGTTCAAGCGGGTGTCGTGGGTGCCGGCCAGGAGGCTGTCGGAGTTGATGACGACGCAAGACAGCCTGCTGGTGCAGCGATCCCGCGATGGCGACCCGCGTGCGTTCGGCGAGCTGGTGCGCCGGCATCAGGACGGCGTCTTCCGCTTCGTGCTGCGCATGACGGGATCGCGCGACGAGGCCATGGATCTGACCCAGGACACCTTCATCAAGGCGTGGCAGGCGCTGCCGCGCTGGGAGCCGCAGGCGCAGTTTCGCACCTGGCTGTTCCAGATCGCGCGCAACGCCGCGCTGGATCTGCTGCGCCGGCGCGAGGCGCTGCGGTTCGTGCCGCTGGAAGACGGCGCGGGCTTCATCGCGCCGCAGCCGGGCCCCGACGAGCAGTTCGCGCAGCGGCAGCGGCTGGGGCTGCTCGACGCCGCGCTGCGCCAGCTGCCGCCCGAGCAGCGGGAGGTGCTGCTGCTGCGCGAGATCGAGCAGTTGTCGTACGCGCAGATCGCGGCGGTGCTGCAGGTCCAGGAGGGAACGGTCAAGTCGCGCATCGCCCGGGCCCGGGCGGCGCTGCTCGACCGCTTCGAACGTGCAACCGGGGAGCGTGACGATGTCTGAATCCTGTCCGAGGACGATCGAGATCTCGGCTTATCTCGACGACGAACTGGGCGTGGCCGAGCGCACGCAGCTGCAGGCGCACCTCGCCGGCTGCGAGCGCTGCGGCGTGCAGTTGGCCCGCCTGGGTGCGCTGCGCGCCGAGTTTCGCGCGCTGCCCGAGGAGCGGCTCGGCTTCGATCTGTCGGCGGTGATCGGCCACCGGCTGGCGGCGGCGCCGAAGCCCCGCGCGGCGCCGCCGCGCTGGCGCTGGCGGCAGTTCATGCCGATCGGGCTCGGTGCCGGCGCCGCGCTGTCGCTGGGTCTTGTCATGGGGACGGGCTTGATGGCGGGGTCGGGCGGCGTGGCCGCGCCGCGGGTCGCCGCGCTGGCCGTGTTCGACCCGGCAGCGCCGGGCAGCCTGTGCGCCGGCAGCGGCTGCCGCGCGCGCCCGGCCGCGGTCGGGGGGGTGGCGCGATGAAGGCTTCCGCCGTGCGCCTGGCGCTGATGTTGTCGCTGCTGGCCAATCTCGGCGTGCTCGGCGCCGTGGCGTATCGGACCCTGTGGCCGCGGATCGCAGCCCACGAGGCGGCGGTCGCGGACGACTTTCCGGGGCTGGCGCGCTACCTGTCGCTGTCGGCGCAGCAGCAGCAGCGCTGGCGCGAGGCGGAGACCGTGTTCATCGCGCAGCTCGCGGCCACGGAGCGCGAGATCCTGCAGCGGCGCAACCGGCTGATCGGCGAGATCTTCGCCGCGGCGCCGGATGCCGCGCGCATCGAGGCCGAGCGCGCCGGCATCGCGCGGCTGCAGGACGAACGTCAGCGCATCGTCATCGAGCAGCTGCTGCGCGAGAGCGCGATCCTCGACGCGGCGCAGCGCGAACGGCTCGCGCAACTGCTGCGCAGCCAGCCGGCTGGCGTGTCGGGGTACGAGCAGCTGCACCGCAACTGAACGCGCCACGGTCTGCGGGAACCTATCGCCGCGCGCTTCGTTGAAGGGGCATGGCGGGCGCGAAGGGCGCGTCGGCCCAGGCACCCGATCGAGGAGAACCAGCGATGAATTCCCAGGCCGCGCCCAGCACCCCTTCGCGCGCCAGACGCAGCCTTTGCGCCGCACTGGTCACCGCCGCACTCGCCAGCGGCGCGTTCACGGCCGCCACCGCATGGGCCGCCGCCGAGCATGCGCACGGCCAGGATGCCCACGCGCTCGAATTGAATGCCGGCAAGAAATGGGCCACGGACGACCCGCTGCGCCAGGGCATGACGAAGATCCGCGACGCGGTGGACGCCAAGCTGCCGGCGGTGCACCGCGGCAAGATGAGCACGGCCCAATACGACGCGCTGGGGCGTCAGATCGACACGCAGATCGCCTATATCGTGGGCAACTGCAAGCTCGACCCCAAGGCCGACGCGGTGCTGCACCTGATCCTCGCCGACCTGAACGAGGGCAACGAGATCCTGCAGGGCAAGCAGGCGAAGCAAGCGCGCAGCGACGGCGTCGTCAAGGTCGTGCACGCGCTCGGGCAGTACGGCAGCTATTTCGACCATCCCGGCTGGAAGACGCCGCAGGCGGCGCACTGAGGCAGCGGCGCCCTGCAGCGGGCGCCCCGCGCCGCCGATCAGGCCGCCCGCAGGCCGCTGAACAGCGGATCGGCCTTGCCGCGCGGGCGATAGGCCTTCAGGCGCTGCGCGATCTGCGCGATGTGCTCGGGCGTGGTGCCGCAGCAGCCGCCGGCGATGTTGAGGAAGCCCGCCTGCGCGAAGCCTTCCATCAGCCCACCGGTGACCTCCGGCGTCTCGTCGAAGCCGGTCTCGCTCATCGGGTTGGGCAGCCCGGCGTTGGGGTAGCAGCTGATGAAGGTGTCGTCCGCGAGCTTGGACAGCTCCTCGATGTACGGCCGCATCAGCGCCGCCCCCAGCGCGCAGTTCAGCCCCACCGCCAGCGGCTTGGCATGGCGCACCGAATGCCAGAAGGCACCCACCGTCTGCCCCGACAGGATGCGCCCCGAGGCATCGGTGACGGTGCCCGAGACGATCACCGGCAGACGCTCGCCGGTCGCTTCCATCAGCTCGTCCAGCGCGAACAGCGCCGCCTTGGCGTTGAGCGTGTCGAAGACGGTCTCGACCAGGAACAGATCACAGCCGCCTTCGAGCAGCCCTTCGGCTTGCTCGTAGTAGGCCGCGCGCAGCTGGTCGAAAGTGACGTTGCGCGCCGCGGGGTCGTTGACGTCGGGGCTGATGCTGGCGGTGCGCGGCGTCGGCCCCAGCGCGCCGGCGACGAAACGCGGCTTGTCGGGGGTGGCGTACTTGTCGCAGGCCTCGCGCGCCAGCTTCGCGGCAGCGACGTTCATCTCGCGCGCCAGGTGGCCCAAGGCGTAATCGTCCTGCGCGATGCTCGTCGCGCCGAAGGTGTTGGTCTCGACGAGGTCGGCGCCGGCCGCCAGGTACTGCTCGTGGATCTGGCGGATTACCTGGGGCTGGGTCAGCACCAGCAGGTCGTTGTTGCCCTTCAGGTCCTTCGGGTGGTCCTTTAGGCGCGCGCCGCGGAAGTCGGCTTCGGACAGCTTGTGGCGCTGGATCATCGTGCCCATCGCGCCGTCGATGATCAGGATGCGCTGCGCCAGCAGCGCCGGCAGCGCGGCGCCGCGGGTGTATTGCAGGGTAGGAGGTGCCATGGTGCGAATTGTCCGCCAGCGGCGGACGGGGACGGTCGCGCACGCCCAAAGCGCGGGCGGCTCCAAAGGCCAATCCTCTGGTCGCGTCCCGTGTCTTCGCGTAAGGTGCCACCCATGAACCGCCCCATCCGCAGTGCCCTCATGGCTTCGATCGAAGCGGCACGCCGACCGGGCGGGCATGGCGTCGGCCCTGGACGACCGGCCTGATGCCCAGCAGCGACCCGCGCGCCAACGAAGCCGCAGCGCCTGCGGCCGGGCGGCTGCCGGATACCGACCCGCTGCAGACCCTGCGGCGCCGGCTGCATGCGCGCGGCCTGCGCTTCAGCCTGCGGCCGCGCGAGCTGCCCGGCGACCCCGAGCTGGTGCTGCCGAAGCGCCGCAGCGTGATCCTGCTGCGCGGCTGCTTCTGGCACGGCCATGGCTGCGCGCTCGACCGCTCGGCGGCGCGCTTCCATGCCGGCGGCTGGGCCGAGAAGATCGCGGCCAACCAGGCACACGACGCCGACGACCGCGCGGCCCTGCGCAAGGCCGGCTGGCAGGTCGAAACCGTATGGGAGTGCGAGCTCGAGCGGCGCGAAGCCATCGAGCGGCTGGCGGCGCGGTTGCGCAGGCGCTGAGGCCTCGCGGTCGGCGCAGCGCCCTGCTCGCAGGACCGCGTGGCTGTGTTGCGCCGCGCCGCCAGCACCGGCAGCAGCAGCGACCCCGCGACTAACGCCAGTACAGACCGGCTGCGGCGCTTGTTCCGGGACTATTGCCTTTGCTGAGGGTTCGGAATGCGACAGACTCTCATGAGGTTCTTGGAGGACGGGTGTGACGGTATTTGTTGAACGGGGACGCAGCCTGCGGGCGCAAGCAAAGGCGCTGGTCCACGAGTTCATGAGGAACTCAGACCTTTGCCAGCCCGGCAGGTCCGGCATGAGGCTGTCAGAGATCTTTCGCGAGTGCGGCTTCGATTGGGGGAGCTTCCCGAATGCGACGTCCTCGAACCAGCAGTACTGGCTTGTTGCATTGATGCGTCAGCTTGAAGCTGAGGGAACAGTTGAGCGCCTCCCGCAGTCCGGCCCTTGGCGCCTCAAGCAGCAACTCGCCGGTTCCGTCTGACGTCTGTGGTGAGCGGCGCCAACGCGCCAACGGCCTTCAGCGGGCGCGACAGCCGGCAGCGACGGTGCGCTCGGTCATACGGCCGCGCCGGTAGGTCCAGCGCCAGGCGTCGTCACCCCAGGCGGTCTCCAGCGTCACGAAGGAACCGTCCTCGACGAACAGACTGAGCAAGTCCATCTGCCAGGCATCGCAGGGTCTGCCCGGAAGGCCCCGCAGTTCGAGGCCTGTGACGGTGCCCCGTTCGTCTTTGACCAGCGTCCAGTAGTCGTCCAGTCTGGCCCCTTCGAAAACGCGCTCGAATGCGCGGGTCTTGTGAGCCGGAACGCGAAACCGCGTCGGACCCTGCACCACGTCAATACCCATGCAGGCTTCCCTTTGGCTGACCGGCTGCGGGCCCGCCTTTCAACCGCGCACGAACCCGATCCCCCGCCGCTGCCGCACCTCGGGCTTGACGCGGTGCTCGCCTTCGAGCTGGCTCAGAAACTCGTCCGCCTCGAAGGCCTCGCCGAGGATCTGCACCTGCCGCTTGACCGCGGCGAAGTCGCCGGCGGTCAGCTGGTCCAGCGCCGCCAGGCGCGCGCGCTGCTCGTCGCTCAGCAGCGCGCCGTCGCCGCCCAGCGCCTCGGCGACGAACATGCGCTCGCGCTGCTCGGGCTTTTGCGCATGGAAGCGCAGCTTGAAGGTGAAGCGGCGCAGCGCCGCTTCGTCCAGCTCTTCGAACAGGTTGGTGGTGCACACGAAGATGCCGCCGAAGCGCTCCATGCCCTGCAGCATTTCGTTGACCTCGCTGAGCTCGTAGCGGCGCTCGGCCAGGCGCCGGCTGCGCAGGAAGCTGTCGGCTTCGTCCAGCAGCAGCACCGCGCCTTCGCTTTGCGCCTCGGCGAACATGCGCGCCATGTTCTGTTCGGTCTCGCCGACGTACTTGCTGGCGATGTCGCTGGCCTGGCGGATCAGCAGCGCGCGGCCCAGGCTTTGCGCGATGTGCTCGGCCAGCGCGGTCTTGCCGGTGCCCGGCGCGCCGTGGAAGCACAGGCTGCCGTGGCCGCGGCGGCGCAGCGCTTCGATGATGCGCGGCAGCTCGAAGCGCGATTCGACGTTCAGCAGGCTCAGGTCGTAGCCGGTGACGACCTCGCGTGCGCCGCGCTCGCCGCCGTGGCCCAGCGCCTGGTCGGCGTTGCCCAGCTGGCGCTGGATCAGCGCTTCGAACTCGCTGCCGCCGTCCTGCGCTTGCGAAGCGCCCTGCGCCTGCGCCCCGTGCGCCAACTGCGCGAAACGCACCGCGGTGCGGATCTGCGCCGGCGTCAGTGCGCGCCGCTCGGCCAGCCTGGCGGCAAAACCGGCGCTCACCGGCGCGCCTTGCAGCGCGCGCGCCACCAGCGTCTCGCGCGCGCCCGGCGGCGGGCTTTTCAGCAGCAGGTGGTACTGGAAGCGGCGGCGAAAGGCCGGGTCGATCTGCTCGATGCGGTTGGTCACCCAGATCACCGGCACCGGGTTGGTTTCCAGGATCTGGTTGACCCAGGCCTTGCCGCTGACGCTGCTGTTCACGCCGCCGTTCGCGCCGTCGCTGCTGTCCAGCCTGGCGATCAGCTGCGCGGCTTCGCTGCTGATCGGCGGGAACACGTCCTCGACTTCGTCGAACAGCAGCGCCACCTCGGCGCTGCCCTTCAGGAACACCTGGCTGATCTGCAGGCTGCGGTAGCGGTCGCGGCCCGACAGGCTGTTGCCGTCGCGGTCGGCGTATTCCACCTCGTACAGCTCGACGCCGGCGGCGGCGGCGCAGACCTTGGCCAGCTCGGTCTTGCCGGTGCCCGGCGGGCCGTACAACAGCACGTTGACACCCGCGGCTTTGCGCGCCACCGCGTTGCGCAGCAGCGCGCACAGCACCTGCGCATCGGCCGCGACGAAGCCGAAGTCGGCCAGCGTGAGCTCGCTCCTGGCGGCCGGGCGCGTGAACACCGCCATCAGGTCGCCGGGCTGCGGGTATTCGCGCATCAGCACCGGCGGCAGCTGGTCGCTGACCTTCATCAGGTCGGCCAGGTCGGTGATGTTGTGTTCGCTGATCAGGTTCTCGACCATGCCCACGCGTTCCAGCCGCGAGCCGGCGCGCAGCGCCTCGCCCACCTCGCGCGCGTCGACGCCGGCCACCGCGGCGATGGCCGCATAGGCCTCCTGCGCGCTGGACACCTTGAACTCGACCAGCAGCCCGCGCAGGTCGCGCTGGTAGCGCGCCAGCGTGCCGTACAGCAGCAGCGCGCGCTCGGCCGGGTTCAGCTGCAGCAGCCCGGCCAGCGCGTCGATGTTCTTCTCGACCAGCGTGGCCTCTTTTTTCAGCCGCCGCTCCAGCCATTCGCAGCTCGCGCCCAGCACCGCGAGCAGGTCCTTCGGCGTGTCCTTCACGTATTCGTCGAGGTAGAAGAACAGGCTGCCTTCCTCGTAGGCGCCGCGCCAGGCGCCGAAGCGTTCGACAAAGGCCTCGTCGCTCAGGGCCTCGTGGCCGCGCCAGGCATCGGCGCCTTGGCAACGCTGCTTCAGGTACGCGCGCAGCCGGCCCAGCACCGCGGGCGGCCATACCAGGTGGCGGCCGGTCAGCGCCAGCAGGCTGTTGCAGTCGCGCCGCAGGTTGAAGCGCCCGGCCTGGCGCAGCGTGAGCGTGAGCACGAAGTGCGAGCACAGCCGGTCCAGCACCGGCGCTCTTTCCAGCCCCGGCGACAACACCCAGCGCGCCCCACTTTGGCTTCGTGGCATCGTCGGCTCCGCCGCGATTCGTGATGCGCGGCATCTTGGCCCACGATGGGGGTGGCTGCAAGTGGCGCGGCTTTGGCCTGGCCGCTGGCGCAGGCGTCGGGCCGCGGCGGAGCAGTGCCGCTTCAGTGCAGGTGGATCGGCTGTTGCGCCAGCGTGGTGTAGCCGGCGATGTAGTCGTCCAGCGCTTCTTCGCTGGGGCCGGCGTCGATCAGCGCCTGCACGCCGTCCTTGAAACAGCGCGCGATCTCGCCTTCGATGAAGATGCCCTTGCGCGCGAACTTGTCGACGATCTCGTAGCCGCCGCGCGGCGTGGCCGCATCCGGCTCGTCGGGCGCGCCGAACTCGATCTGCAGCACCGCGAAGCTGTCGGAGTTGTAGAGCAGTTGCATGGTGGACCCTCCTGCGGCACTACCTGGGCGCTGCGGCGCCGTTTTCAAGCTCGGCGTGATCGGCAGGCTCGGCCTGCTCAGCAGCCGGCGGCGGCGCCAGCTCCATGTGCAGCGGCTGGCCGCCGGGCAGCGTGGTCAGCAGCGCGCGCACCGGCAGGTGCTGGCGCGCCGGGTCGAGCCAGACTTCGACGCGCGTGTCGTAGGGCCGCACCGGCTCGCGCTGCAGGTGCAGTGCCTGCGCCACCTCGCCGGCCGGCAGCCGGATCGGCTCGGCGCCGAGCACCTCGAAGCGCCACGGCTCGGCGTCGCCGCGCGTGCCGACGACGAACAGCGTGACTTCGGCGCCCGCGCGGCGCAGCGCCGCGTCGGCCGCGACGATCGCGCCCAGCTGCACCATCCAGCTCAGCCGGTCCTGCGCGCCGGCGGGCAGCGCGTAGCTCAGCTGCGGCCCCGAAAAGGTGATGCGAGCGATGTCGCGCTGGAAGTTGGCCGCACGCAGCTCGCGCGCCTGGCGGATCTCGCTGTGGCGCAACGGCGCCACGCCGTCGGCGTCGATCCGCCCGCGGCTGGCGCTGGCGGCCGGCGGCTGGCCGGGCCAGCGGCTGTCCAGCCGCAGCCTGTAGCCGCCGCCCTCGCGCTGCCACTGCAGCCGCGCGCTGCCGAGCGCGTCGCCGCGTTGCAGCCGGTAGTGCAGGCTGGTCGGTTCGGGCAGCAGCGTTGCATAGACCGGCGGCGGCAAGGCGGCCGCGCTCGGGCCCGCGTCCGGCACCGCCGCGGTGGCCGCAAGTACCGCGCCGCTCGGCAAGGCCGCGCGTGGCGGCGGGTGCTGCGCCGAGCGCGCTGCAGCGCGCAACCGCGGTGGCAGCACGGCGGCTGGCCGGGCGGCTTCGACGGCGGCTTCGATGGCTGCTTCGATCGCAGGCGCTGCCACAGCCGCTGCGGGCCGAGCCGGCGGCGCTGCCAGCGTCACCAGCCGCATCGCACCCGTTGCAGCCGGCGCCGCGGCCGGCGCCGCTTGCTGCGCCGGCCACGCCCGCAGCAGCAGCGCGTGCAGCACCAGCACCGCCAGCGCCAGCATGGCCCCGGCAGCGGCGCGGCGGGGGCGCTGCGGTGGATGCATCGCCGGCATCGTGCCACCAAGTTCGAGCCGATGGGCAGGCCCGCCGGCCAACCCAGTCCCGCCGAGCCGCCGATGAAACCCGCCACCGGCCACGGCGGTTCGCGCAAGCAGCGCGCGCTGCCCCGGCGCGGCGCGGGCCGAGGCTTTGCGGTGGCGTGCCACCGACGCACAATCGCCGCTCGGCAGCCCACCTCCGAAGGAGCGACATGATCGACACGAGCGCATTCACGAAGCTGATGCCCGGCTTCGACTTCCTGAACACCTTCATGCAAGGCGCCAGCCAGGCGACCCCGGCAATGGGGCAGTGGGTCGCACCCACGTTGAACCCCGACGATCTGGAAAAGCGCATCAGCGAGCTGAAGACGCTGCACTTCTGGCTCGAGCAGAACGCCCGCATGATCGGCATGACCCTGCAGGCGCTGGAAGTGCAGCGCATGACGCTGTCGACGCTGAAGGCGATGAACCTGCCGCTGGGCGACCTGCGCAGCGCGCTGTCGATGCCCGAGGTGCAGGCCAGCGCCGCCGGTGCCCCTGCGGCCGCGGCAGCCGCGAATGCAGCGGGTTCGCAGCCCGAGCCGCTGGCGGCCAGTTTCACGCGCGCCTTCGCCGACGCCGCAGCGCAGGCCACGGCCGCGGCTTCGGCGCCACCGGGCGCCGCGGCGCCTCAGCGCGGCGTCACCTGCACGAAGATTTCGTT
>CAYZGL010000154.1:0-10781 GCA_964477985.1 uncultured Rubrivivax sp.
CGGCCCCAGCCGCGGCAGCCGAGCGTGCGGTAGGCGGCCAGCGTCAGCCGCTGCACCTCGGCCTCGACCTCGGCCGGCAGGCCGCTGGGGCAGTGGTAGCCGGTGTCGTCGGAGAAGTACTTGTGCTCGTAGTCGTAGTTGCCGTCGGGCGCAGCGATGCGGATCACCGGCAGCGCGCGCGCCGCAGCGCCGCTGCCCAGCACCGGGCAGGTCAGCTCGAGGCCGGCGATGAACTCCTCGCACAGCACGTCGGGGTCGTAGCGGGTCGCGAGCTGCACCGCGTCGGGCATCTGCGAAGCCACGCTGACCTTGGTGATGCCGATCGACGAGCCCTCGCGCGGCGGCTTGACGATCAGCGGCAAGCCGATGCGCGCGGGCACCTCGAGCACGCGCTCGCGTTGCAGCTCGTCTTGCCCCAGGCGCAGCCAGCGCGGCGTGGGCAGGCCCTCGGCCAGCCACACGCGCTTGGTCATCACCTTGTCCATGCAGATCGCCGAGGCCATCACGCCCGAGCCGGTGTAGGGGATGCCCAGCAGCTCGAGCGCGCCCTGCACCGTGCCGTCCTCGCCGTGGCGGCCGTGCAGCGCGATGAACACGCGCTCGAAGCGCGCGCTCTTCAACTCCGACAGCGGCGCGTGCGCCGGGTCGAAGGCGCCGGCATCCACGCCCTGCGAGCGCAGCGCATCGAGCACGCCGCGGCCCGACATCAGCGAGACCTCGCGCTCGGCCGAGTCGCCGCCCATCAACACCGCGACCTTGCCCAGCGCCTTCACGTCGATGTTCGCGTCGATGTTCGCGTCGACGTTCATGGCGCGCCCTCCAGCAAGTCCTTCAGCTTCTGCGCCGCCGTGCCGATCGAGCCCGCGCCCATCGCGATGACCACGTCGCCGTCACGCACCTGCTCGGCCAGCGCGCCGACCAGCTCGGCCACCTCGCCGGCAAACACCGGCTCGACCTTGCCGGCCACGCGCAGCGCGCGCGCCAATGCGCGGCCGTCGGCGGCGACGATCGGCGCCTCGCCGGCGGCGTGAACCTCGGTCAGCAGCACCGCGTCGGCCGTGCCCATGACCTTGACGAAGTCCTCGAAGCAGTCGCGCGTGCGCGTGTAGCGGTGCGGCTGGAAGGCCAGCACGATGCGCCGGCCGGGAAAGGCGCCGCGCGCCGCGGCCAGCACCGCCGCCATCTCCACCGGGTGGTGGCCGTAGTCGTCGATCAGCGTGAACCTGCCGCCGTGCGGTGCCGGCAGATCGCCATAGCGCTGGAAGCGCCGCCCCACGCCGCTGAAGGCGGCCAGCGCGCGCACCATCGGCGCGTCGGGCAGCTCGAGCTCGGTGGCCACGGCCAGCGCGGCCAGCGCGTTGCGCACGTTGTGTTCGCCAGGCAGGTTCAAGGTGATCTGCAGCTCGGGCATCGCCGCGCCGTTGCGCCGCTGCGCAGTGAAGCGCATCTGGCCGCCGGGCAGCGCCTGCACGTCCACCGCGCGCACCATCACGCCTTCGTCCAGCCCGTAGGTGACCACCGGGCGCGAGATCATCGGGATGATCGAGCGCACGCCGGGGTCGTCGGCGCAGACGATGGCCGCGCCGTAGAAGGGCATGCGGTGGATGAAGTCGACGAAGGCACCCTTGAGCCGCGCGAAGTCGTGGCCGTAGGTCTCCATGTGGTCGGCGTCGATGTTGGTCACCACCGACAGCACCGGGTTCAGGTTCAGGAACGACGCATCGCTCTCGTCGGCCTCGACCACGATGTATTCGCCCGAGCCCAGCCGCGAATTGGCGCCGGCGCTGTGCAGCAGCCCGCCGATGACGAAGGTCGGGTCGAGCGCGGCCTCGGCCAGCACGCTGGTGACCAGCGAGGTGGTCGTCGTCTTGCCGTGCGTGCCGGCGATGGCGATGCCGCGCCGCAGCCGCATCAGCTCGGCCAGCATCACCGCGCGCGGCACCACCGGCACGCGCTTGGCGCGCGCGGCGATCACTTCCGGGTTGTCGGCCTGCACCGCGGTGGAGGTGACCACGGCTTCGGCACCGGCGATCTGCGCCGCATCGTGGCCGACGAAGACGCGGATGCCCAGCGCCGCCAGCCGGCGCGAGGTGGCGCTGTCGGCCTGGTCGGAGCCGGACACGGTGAAGCCCAGGTTGTGCAGGATCTCGGCGATGCCGCTCATGCCGGTGCCGCCGATGCCGACGAAGTGGATGTGCTTGACGGCGTGTTTCATGCGCAGCCCCCCCACGCCTCGCCGCCCTTCGTCGGGGCTCGTGGACCTTCGACGAAATGGATGGGCTTGACGGCGTGCTTCATCTCGCCTCCTTGCGCACCAGCCGCTCGATCTCGTCGGCCACGCGCGCGGCGGCGTGCGGCCTGGCCAATGCGCGCGCCTTCTCGGCCATCGCCAGCAGCGCCGCGCGGTCCATGCCGCGCAGCAGCCGCGCCAGCGCCTGCGCGTTCAGCTCGGCCTGCGGCAGGTGCAGCGCGGCGCCGTGGCGTGCCATGTGGGCAGCGTTGTCGCGCTGGTGCGAAGTGGTGCTGACGATCAGCGGCACCAGCACTGCGGCCACGCCGGCGGCGCACAGTTCGCTCACCGTCACCGCACCGGCGCGGCACACCACCAGGTCGCAGGCGGCCAGCCGCTGTGCCATGTCGTCGATGAAGGGCAGCAGCTCGGCCTCGACGCCGGCTCGAGCGTAGGCGGCCTGCACCGCGTCGAGGTGCGCGCTGCCGGTCTGGTGCGTGACGCGCGGGCGCTCGGCCGGTGCCATCTCGCTCAGCGCCGCCGGCAGCGTGTCGTTGAGCACCTTCGCGCCCAGGCTGCCGCCGATCACCAGCAGTTGCAGCGGCCCGCTGCGGGCGGCGAAACGTTCGGCCGGCGCGGGCAGCGCCTCGATCTCGGCACGCACCGGGTTGCCGGTGACCAGCGCGCGCCGCGTGGCGCGCGCGGCCTGCCCGTCGAAACCGAAGGCCACGCGGTCGGCCACCGGCAGCAGCGCCTTGTTGCTCAGCAGCAGCGCGGCGTCGGCGTTGACCAGCAGCAGCGGCTTGCCCAGCAGCGAGGCCATCACTCCGCCGGGAAAACACACGTAGCCGCCCATGCCCAGCACCGCGTCGGCACTGCGCCGGCGCAGGATCAGCAGGCAATCCCAGAAGGCTTTCAGCAGCCGAACGCCGCCGGTGAGGGTGTGCAGCAGGCCCTTGCCGCGCAGCCCCGAAAAACCGATGCGATCCAGCGGCAACCCCGTGGGCGGCACCAGCTTGTTTTCCATGCCGGCTTCGGTGCCGAGCCAGCTGACGCTCCAGCCGCGTGCCTGCATCTCGCGCGCCACCGCCAGCCCCGGCACGATGTGCCCGCCGGTGCCCGCGGCCATGATGACGAGGTGGCTCATGACAGCCCCCAGGGCGCTGCGCGCCCGCCGTGCGGCCTGCATGCCGCACGGCGCTCGCCAGCCACTCGCGAGCGCGCAGGCGCTCGCTCGGCGCGGGCTCGCCCCCCCGAGGGGGTGAGCCGGCTTGGGGCGGCCCGGCGCGGGCTCATGCGCGCCCTCCCCTCATCAGGGCCCTGCTCTCCATATCGACCCGCAGCACGAAAGCCAGCGCGATCATGTTCATCAGGATCGCCGAGCCGCCGTAGCTCAGCAGCGGCAGCGTCAGGCCCTTGGTCGGCAGCACGCCCAGGTTCACGCCCATGTTGATGAAGGCCTGCCCGCCCATCCAGATGCCGATGCCCTGCGCCGCCAGCCCGGCAAACACGCGGTCCAGCGCCACCGCCTGGCGGCCGATGACGAAGATGCGCCGCGTCAGCCAGAAGAAGGCGACGATGACCGCGGCCACGCCGGCGAAGCCCAGTTCCTCGCCGATCACCGCCAGCAGGAAATCGGTGTGCGCCTCGGGCAGGTAATACAGCTTCTCGACGCTGCCGCCCAGCCCCTGGCCGAGCAGTTCGCCGCGGCCGAAGGCGATCAGCGAATGCGTCAGCTGGTAGGCCTTGCCCTGGGCGTAGGCCGGGTTCCACGGGTCCAGGTAGGCGAAGATGCGCTGCGCGCGCCACGGGCTGAGCACGATCATCAGCGCGAAAGCCCCGGCCAGCACCGCCACGCCCAGCGCGAACATGCGGCCGTTGACGCCGCCGAGGAACAGGATGCCCAGCGCGATCATCGCGATCACCATGAAGGCGCCCATGTCGGGCTCGGCCAGCAGCAGCACGCCCACCAGCGCCAGCGCCACCGCCATCGGCCACACCGCCTGGATGAACTTTTCCTTCACGTCCATCTTGCGCACCATGTAGCTGGCGGCATACAGCGCGATGCCCAGCTTGGCCAGTTCGCTGGGCTGGAAGTTCATCAAGCCCAGCGGCAGCCAGCGCCGCGCGCCGTTGACTTCGAGCCCGACCTTCGGTACCAGCACCGCGAGCAGCAAACCCAGGCTGGCGACGAAGCACCAGGAGGCGCACTTCTCCCACGCGCTGACCGGCACTTGCAGCGCCAGCAGCGCGGCGACGAAACCCAGGCCCAGCGACAAGGCGTGGCGCGTCAGGAAATGCGTGGGCGCATAACGCGAGAAGCGCGGGCTGTCGGGCAGCGCGATCGACGCCGAATAGACCATCACCAGCCCCAGCGCCAGCAGCGCCAGCGCCACGCACAACAGCGGCCGGTCGAAGTGCGTCAGCCGCGTGTTGTGCTGCGGCGTGATCTGCACCTGGTCGCGCACCGGCAGCGCGGCGTCGTCCTTGCGCCCGGGCCAGGCCTGCGCCAGCCGCGTGATCCAGCCGGGGCGTGCGCTCGCCGTCATGCGCTCACCTCGCCGCGTTCGGCCGCGATGCGCTGCACTTCGGCGATGAAGACCTCGGCGCGGTGCGCGTAGTTGCGGAACATGTCCAGGCTGGCGCAGGCCGGGCTCAGCAGCACCGCGTCGCCGGGGCGTGCCTGCTCGAAGCACCAGGCGGTGGCGGCTTCGAGGCTCGCGTGCGGCTGCAGCGGCACGCCGCTGGCGTCCAGCGTGGGGGCCAGTGCGGCCTGCAGCGCGGCAGCGTCGCGGCCGATCAGCGCCGCGGCACGGCCGAAGCGCGCCAGCGGTGCGGCCAGCGGCGAAAAGTCCTGCCCCTTGCCGTCGCCGCCGAGGATCAGCACCAGCCGGCCCGGCGCCTTCTCGGCGCCCAGGCCTTCGAGCGCCGCGACCGTCGCGCCGACGTTGGTGCCCTTGCTGTCGTCGAAGGCCTCGACGCCGCCGACGAGGCCCACCGGCTCGACGCGGTGCGCCTCGCCGCGGTATTCGCGCAGCGCGTGCAGCATCGGCGCCAGCGGGCAGCCGATGGCCGTGGCCAGCGCCAGCGCGGCCAGCGCATTGGCGGCGTTGTGCCGGCCGCGGATGCGCAAGGCGTCGGCCGGCATCAGCTGCTGCAGGTGGATCTCGGGCGCTTCGCCCTTGCGCAGCTTCACGCCCTCGTCCAGCGGCAGCGCGCGCACCAGCCAGGCGATGCCCGACTGTTCGATCAGGCCGAAGTCGCCGGGCAAACGCGGCGCGTCCAGGCCGAAGCTGCAGACGCGGCGCGGCACGAACTTCGGCTTTGGCTTGCGCGGGGTGTCGGCCGACGGCGGTTGCGGCACCATCGCGCGCACCGTGGCGTCGTCGCGATTGACGACCATCAGCGCATCGCCGCCGAAGATGCGCGCCTTGGCCGCGGCGTAGGCATCCATGCTGCCGTGCCAGTCGAGGTGGTCCTGGGTGACGTTGAGTACCGCGGCCGCGTCGGGCTCGAAGCCTTCGATGCCGTCGAGCTGGAAGCTCGACAGCTCGAGCACCCAGACCTCGGGCAGGCCGCCCTCTTCGGCATCGCCGGCCGCCAGCGCCGCGCCCAGGCTGCCGAGCAGCGTCGGGCCGATGTTGCCGGCCGCGGCGACACGTTGGCCGGCGCGCGCGACCAGCAGCGCCGCCAGCGCGGTGGTGGTGGTCTTGCCGTTGGTGCCGGTGACGGCCAGCAGCTTCGGCGCGTAGCCACGCTCGGCGCGCAGTTCGGCCAGCGCCTCGACGAACAGCGCCAGTTCGCCTTGCACCGCGATGCCGCGCGCGCGCGCCGCCGCGAGCAGCGCTGCGATGCGCTCGTCGCCGGGCGCCAGCCCCGGGCTCTTCAGCACCCGGTGCACGCCCTCGAGCGCCGCCTCGTCCAGCGCCCCGCCCAGCAGTTGGGCCTGCGGCAGCGCCTCGTGCAGCGCCGCCGCCTGCGGCGGGGCCTCGCGGCTGTCCCACACGCGCACCGCCGCGCCTTGGGCCGCGCACCAGCGCGCCATCGCCAGCCCGGACTCGCCCAGCCCGAGCACCAGCACCGTTTGCCCTTGCAGCGCGCTCATCTCGCCCCCAAGGCGCTGCGCGCCGGCCTTGCAGGCCGCGCCGGGCCAATGGCCCGGCTCCTCGCCAGGCACGACCAGTCCACTGGACTGGTCGTGTCCAGGCTCGGCCCCCCAAGGGGGAGCGAGCGCCTTCGGAACGGCCGAGCGGCGCTCATCGCAGTTTCAGGCTGGCCAGCCCGACCAGGCACAGCAGCATGGTGATGATCCAGAAGCGCACCACCACCTGGGTCTCGGTCCAGCCGGACTTCTCGAAGTGGTGGTGCAGCGGCGCCATCTTCAGGATGCGCCGCCCGGCGCCGTACTTCTTCTTCGTGTATTTGAAGAAGCTCACCTGCGCCATCACCGACAGCGCCTCCACCACGAAGATGCCGCCCATGATGCCCAGCACGATCTCCTGGCGCGTGATCACCGCGATCGTGCCCAGCGCCCCGCCCAGCGCCAGCGCGCCGACGTCGCCCATGAAGACCTGCGCCGGGTGGGTGTTGAACCACAGGAAGGCGAGGCCTGCACCGCCCATGGCCGAGCAGAAGATCAGCAGCTCACCCGCACCGGGGATGTAGGGAAACAGCAGGTAGCGCGAATACACCGCGTTGCCGACCACGTAGGCGAAGATGCCCAGCGCCGAGCCCACCAGCACCACCGGCATGATCGCCAGCCCGTCCAGGCCGTCGGTGAGGTTGACGGCGTTGCTGGCGCCGACGATGACGAAGTAGGTCAGCCCGATGAAGCCGAACACGCCCAGCGGGTAGCTGATGGTCTTGAAGAACGGCACCATCAGGTCGGCCTGCGGCGGCAGGTCGTTGGAAAAGCCGCTGCCCACCCAGCGGATGAACAGTTCGAGCACGCGCAGGTTGGAAGTCTCGGACACGCTGAAGGCCAGGTACAGCGCCGCCAGCAGCCCGATCAGCGACTGCCACAGGTACTTTTCCAGCGAGGGCATGCCTTCGGGGTTCTTGCGCACCACCTTGCGCCAGTCGTCGGCCCAGCCGACGGCGCCGAAGCCGAAGGTCACCAGCAGCACGATCCACACGAAGCGGTTGCTCCAGTCGAACCACAGCAAGGTGGCCACGCCGATGCCGATCAGGATCAGCACCCCGCCCATGGTCGGCGTGCCGCTCTTGGCCAGGTGCGTTTGCATGCCGTAGCCGCGGATCGGCTGGCCGATCTTCAGCGCGGCCAGGCGGCGGATGACCCCCGGGCCGAAGCCCAGGCCGATCAGCAGCGCCGTCATCGCCGCCATCACCGCGCGGAAGGTGATGTACTGGAACACGCGCAGGAAGCTGAATTCCTCGGGGTACAGCCCGAGCAGCCATTGGCTCAGGCTAAGCAGCATCATCCGTCCCTTCGGCTTGCGCGCGCAGCGCCTGCACCACCCGCTCCATGCGCATGAAACGCGAGCCCTTGACCAGCAGCGACGCCGCGGGCGGGGCTTCGCCCAGCGCGCCGAGCAAGGCCTCGACAGCGCCGAAATGCCGCGCCGAAGGCCCGAAGGCGCTGGCGCTGGCGGCACTGAGCGTGCCTGCGGTCCACAGCTGCTCGATGCCGCGCTGCCGCGCGTAGCCGCCGACCTCGGCGTGGAAGGCCGGGCCCTGCGTGCCGACCTCGCCCATGTCGCCCAGCAGCAGCCAGCGCGGTGCGGGCAGCGTGGCCAGCACGTCGATGGCGGCGCGCACCGAATCGGGGTTGGCGTTGTAGCTGTCGTCGATCAGGGTCGCTGCCGCACCGCGGCGCTGCAGGCGCAGCAGCCGCGAGCGCCCGGCCACCGGCTCGAAGGCCTGCAGCCCCTGCGCGATGGCGGCCAGCGGCACGCCCACCGCCAGCGCGGCGGCAGCGGCCGCGAGTGCGTTCTTCACGTTGTGCTCGCCGGCCACGCGCAGCGCGAAATCGGCGCTGCCGGCCGGGCTGTGCAGCCGCACCGCCCAGTGGTCCTGCCGCCACGCGTGGTCGGCGTACACCTCGGCCGGCGCGCGCAGCGCGAAGCTCAGCACGCGGCGCGCGCCGGCCAGTTCGCGCCACAGCGGCGTGCAGGCATCGTCGGCCGGGAACACCGCCACGCCCTGCTCATCCAGCGCTTCGATCACCGCGCCGTTCTCGCGCGCCGCGGCCTCGACCGTGGCCATGAATTCCTGGTGCTCGCGCTGCGCGTTGTTGACCAGCGCCACCACCGGCGCGGCGATGCCCGCCAGCAGCGCGATCTCGCCCGGGTGGTTCATGCCCAGCTCGACCACGCCCAGGCGATGGCTGTCGCGCAAGCGCAGCAGCGTCAGCGGCAAGCCGATGTGGTTGTTCAGGTTGCCCGCGGTGGCGAAGGCGGCATCGCCCACGGCCGCACGCTGGATGGCCGCGATCATCTGCGTGACCGTGGTCTTGCCGTTGCTGCCGGCCACCGCGATCAGCGGCAGCGTGAAGCGCCGGCGCCACGCGGCGGCGAGCTGCTGCAGCGCGGCCAATGCATCGGCCACCCGCAAGCCCGGCAGCCCGGCTTCGGCCAGGCCGCGTTCGGCCAGCGCCGCCGCCGCGCCGGCGTCGCGCGCCGCGCTCAGGAAGTCGTGCGCGTCGAAGTGTTCGCCGCGCAGCGCGACGAACAGGTCGCCGCGCTGCAGGCTGCGGGTGTCGCTGTGCACGCGTTCGAAGCCGACGCTGCCGTCGCCGACCAGCGTGCTGCCGGGCAGCAGCGCTTGCGCCTGGGCCAGCGTCAGCATCATGCGGCGGCTCCCGCGGCGCGCCGCGCCAGCGCCGCGCGCGCCTCGTCGGCGTCGCAGAACTCGCGGCTGGCGCCGGCCGCTTCCTGCGTGCGCTCGTGGCCCTTGCCGGCCAGCAGCAGCACGTCGGCCGGCGCGGCCTGCGCGACCGCATAGGCGATGGCCTCGCGCCGGTCCTCGATCACGTCGACCGCGTCGTCGCCGGCGATGCCGGCGAGGATCTGCGCCAGGATGTAGCCGGGCGGTTCGTCGCGCGGGTTGTCGTCGGTCAGCACCACGTGGTCGGCCTGGCGGTGCGCGATCGCGCCCATCAGCGGGCGCTTGGCGGCGTCGCGGTTGCCGCCGCAGCCGAACAGGCACCACAGCTTGCCGCCGCGCTGCCGCGCCAGCGGCCGCAGTGCGGCCAGCGCCTTGTCCAGCGCGTCGGGGGTGTGGGCATAGTCGACCACCACCTCGGGCAGGCCCGCGGCATCGATGCGCACGCGCTGCATGCGCCCGGGCACCGGGCCCAGCGCCTGCACCGCGCGCACGGCATCGGCCAGCGGCACGCCCAGCGCACGCAGCGCGCCGGCCACCAGCAGCAGGTTGGTGGCGTTGAAGCCGCCGATCAGCGCGCTGCGCAGCGCCAGCCGCTGCCCGGCTTCGCACAGCTCGAAGGCCAGCCCGCCGTCGTCGTGGTGCAGCCCCGACGCGCGCAGCCGCGCCGGCTGCTGCAGCGACACGGTCCACAGCTGCGGCACCTTGTGCAGCCGCAGCGCGTCGGCCAGCGCTGCGCCGTGCGCGTCGTCGATATTGACCACCGCCGCCTTCAGCCCGGGCCAGGCGAACAAGGCGCGCTTGGCATTCCAGTACGCGGCCATGTCGCCGTGGTAGTCGAGATGGTCCTGCGTCAGGTTGGTGAACAGCGCGACTTCGATGTGCGTGCCGTCCAGCCGGTGTTCGTGCAGGCCGATCGACGAGGCCTCGATCGCGCAGGCGGCGAAGCCGTCGGCAGCGAAATCGTGCAGCGCCTGCTGCAGCTGCACCGCATCGGGCGTGGTCAGGCCGCCGCCGCGCAAGGCGTCGCCGGGCGCGCCGATGCCCAGCGTGCCGATCAGCGCGCAGCGCTGGCCCAGCGCCGTCAACGCCTGCGCCAGCCACCAGGCGGTGGAGGTCTTGCCGTTGGTGCCGGTGGCGGCGACCACCTTCAACCGCTCGCTGGGCCGGCCGAGCAAGCGGTGCGCGATCGGCCCGGCCAGCTGCTTCAGGTGCGGCACCGCGGCGATGCGCGCGTCGGTGAAATGAAAGCCGGCCAGATGGTGGTCGTCGACCAGGCAGGCGCTGGCGCCGGCGCCCAGCGCGGCCGGCACGAAGCGGCGTGCGTCGTGGGCATAACCCGGCCAGGCGAGGAAGGCGTCGCCCGCTTGCAGCTGGCGGTGGTCGGTGCGCAGCCGGCCGTGCACGCGCGCGCCCAGCCACGACGCGGCGGCGTCGGCATGCGGCAGGTGCAGCAGCGGCTGCCAGGGCATCAGAAGCTTTCGCGCTCGGCCGGCGCCGACTTGGAGGCGATGATCTGCGGCGTGACTTCCAGGTCCGGCGGCACGTTCATCAGCCGCAGCGTCTGCTGCACTACCTGGCTGAACACCGGCGCGGCAACCAGACCGCCGAAGTACACGCCCTTGCTGGGCTCGTCGATCATCACCGCGACCACGATGCGTGGGTTGCTGATCGGTGCCATGCCGACGAACCAGGAGCGATACTTGTT
>CAYZGL010000155.1:0-10781 GCA_964477985.1 uncultured Rubrivivax sp.
CGACAAGGTTGCGACGCCGCCGCGGCGGGTTAGACCAGCCCGTCGAAGGGCAGCACGTCGACCAGTTCGCCGGCAGCGACGTCGCCCTGATCGTGGTGCAGCACCACCATGCCGTTGGCGCGGCTCATGCTGCGCAGGATGCCGCTGCCTTGCGCGCCGGTGATCGCCACCTGCCAGCCGCCATCGGCCGCGCGGCCGACGATGCCGCGCTGGTATTCGGTGCGCCCGGGCTTCTTGCGGATTGCCTGCACGCTGGCGGCGCGCAGCAGCGCCAGCGGCTGCGGCGCCGCGCCGGCCATGCGCAGCAGCGCGTCGCGCACGAAGGCGTAGAAGGTCACCATCACCGCCACCGGGTTGCCGGGCAGGCCGAACAGCAGCGCCGGGTGCGGCGCTGCAACTATGCGGGCCTCGGCGCCCGCCTGGGTGCCGATGCGGCCCGCGGTGGGCGCCGGGGTGCCGATTCGGCCGATCGCCATCGGCCGCCCCGGTCGCATCGCGATGCGCCAGAACAGCACCTCGCCCAGCTCGGCCATGATGCGCTTGGTGTGGTCGGCCTCGCCGACGCTGACCCCGCCGGAGGTGATGACCGCGTCGGCGCAGGCTGCGGCCTGCGCGAAGGCCTCGCGCAGCGCGGCCGGGTCGTCGCGCACCACGCCCAGGTCGATCGCGTCGACCCCCAACCGCTGCAGCATGCCCCACATCGTGTAGCGGTTGCTGTCGTAGACGCAGCCCGCGTCCAGCGGCTCGCCGATCGAACGCAGCTCGTCGCCGGTGGAAAAGAAGGCCACGCGCAGCCGCCGGTGTACCGGCACCTCGGCCAGGCCGAGCGATGCCAGCAGCCCCAGATCGGCGGGCTTGAGCAGCCGGCCCGCCGCCAGCGCCGCTTCGCCGCGCGCCAGGTCCTCGCCGGCGCGGCGGCGGTTGTCGCCGCTGCGCAGCAGCCCCGGCGGCACCAGCACGTGCTGCGCATCGCCGTCGGCGTCGAGCCGGGTGAATTCCTGCGGCACCACCGTGTCCAGCCCCGGCGGCATCACCGCGCCGGTGGTGATGCGCACGCAGGCCAGCGGCGGCACTTCGCCGCGGTAGTTCTGCCCGGCCAGGCCGGTCCCGGCGATGCGCAGCCGCGTCGCCGCATCGGCGCGCAGCTCGCTGCCGCGCAGCGCGAAGCCGTCCATCGCCGCGTTGTCGTGCGCCGGCACGTCGAAGGCGCTGACGATGTCGCGCGCCAGCACGCGCCCCAGCGCGTCGCGGATCGGCCGCATCTCCACGGCCTGCACCGGCACCGTCAGGCGCGCGATGAATTCCTGCGCCTGCGCCACGGGCAGCGCATCGGGGTCGTAGCCGCTCACGCAGGAGGCGATCTCCTGCAGCGACGGCGGTGGCAGGGTGGGCTCAGTCATCGCCATGCGGCCGGCCCTGGCCGGCGGGAAAAGGGTCGCCGTCGCGCCGCGGCCCGTGCATCACTGCGCTGATCCAGCAGCCGAAGGTGCACAGCAGCACCATGGTCAGCGCCCACAGGCTGCCGCCGATGACCAGGAAGTCGATCAGCATCTGGTTGCGCTGGGCGTCGTCGTCCAGCCCCGGCTGGTGGAAGGTCTTGGCCATCTCGCCGGCCAGCCAGGGCAGCGTCAGGCTGGCCAGCAGCGCCCACAGCAGCCGCCAGCGTGCGCGCGAGGTCGTCCAGCCCGGCCACATTGCCTTTGCCGCGGCCATCAACCGCCGATGTAGTGCATCTCGACGCGGCGCACCGGCGCATCGGCAGCGCCCGCACCGCGCAACTCGGAATAGCGGTCGGCGCGCTGGCGCCAGATCGCGGCGATGGCGCCGGCGATCTGCGCATCGCCGGCATCGCCGCGCAGCAGTTCGCGCAGGTCGTGCCCGGCGCCGGCAAACAGGCACAGGAACAGCCGGCCCTCGGTGGACAGCCGCGCGCGGTTGCAGTCGCCGCAGAAGGCCTGCGTGACGCTGGAGATCAACCCGATCTCGCCGCCGCCGTCGCGGTAGCGCCAGCGTTCGGCGGTCTCGCCGCGGGCCTGCGGCTGCAGCGGCTCGAGCGCGTGCACGCGCTGCAGCCGCGCCAGCAGCTGCGCCGACGGCAGCACCTGGTCCATGCGCCAGCCGTTGGTCGCGCCCACGTCCATGTATTCGATGAAGCGCAGCACGATGCCGCTGTGGCGAAAGTGCTCGGCCATCGCCAGCAGCTGGTGGTCGTTGGTGCCGCGCTTGACCACCATGTTGACCTTGATCGGCGCCAGCCCCACGGCCTGCGCTGCCTCGATGCCGCGCAGCACCTCGGCCACCGGGAAGTCGACATCGTTCATGCGCCTGAAGACGGCGTCGTCCAGCGCGTCCAGGCTGACGGTCACGCGCTTCAGCCCGGCGTCCCTCAGCGCGCGCGCCTTGCGCGCCAGCAGCGAGCCGTTGGTGGTCAGCGTGATGTCCAGCGGCTGGCCGTCGGGCGTGCGCAGCGCGGCCAGTTGCTCGATCAGGCCCTCGATGTTCTTGCGCAGCAGCGGCTCGCCGCCGGTCAGGCGGATCTTGCGCACCCCGTGGCCGACGAACAGGCGCGCCAGGCGGGTGATTTCCTCGAAGCTCAGCAGGGCGGCGTGCGGCAGGTAGGCGTACTGGTTGTCGAACACCTCCTTGGGCATGCAGTAGGTGCAGCGGAAGTTGCAGCGGTCGGTGACCGAGATGCGCAGGTCGCGCAGCGGGCGGTCCAGGCGGTCGAGCGGGCGCAGGCCGTCCCAATCGTGCGCGGGTGCCGGCGGCGCGGCAGCCCGACGCAGATCGCGCAGCGGAATGATTGGCTCGCCCATCGGGATATTGTGCCGCGCGCTGCCGGCCCGCCTTGCGTCAGGGTGGCGCAATGCGCTTGCCCGAGAATGGGCACAGGCCACCAGGAGACTGCCCCATGGACTTCGACGCCTTCCATCGCCGCTCGATCGACGAGCCCCAGGCCTTCTGGGCCGAACAGGCCAAGCTGATCGACTGGCACCAGCCCTTCACGCAGGTGCTCGACTACAGCCGCCCGCCGTTCGCCAACTGGTTCGTCGGCGGCCAGACCAACCTGTGCCACAACGCGGTCGACCGGCACCTGCAAACGCAGCCTGACGCGAACGCGCTGATCTGGGTGTCCACCGAGGTCGACAAAGAGGTGGTCTACAGCTTCCGTGAACTGCACGCCGAGGTGCAGCGCATGGCGGCGATGCTGCTCGAGCTGGGCGTGGGCCAGGGCGACCGCGTGCTGATCTACATGCCGATGATCGCCGAGGCCTGCTTCGCGATGCTGGCGTGCGCGCGCATCGGCGCGATCCACTCGGTGGTGTTCGGCGGCTTCGCCAGCCACAGCCTGGCCAGCCGCATCGACAACGCCACGCCCAAGGTGGTCGTCAGCGCCGACGCCGGCAGCCGCAGCGGCAAGAGCGTGCCCTACAAGGGCCTGCTCGACGAGGCGATCCAGCTTGCCGCACACAAGCCGGCCAAGGTGCTGATGGTCGACCGCGGCCTGGCGGCCTTCACGCCGCTGGCGGGCCGCGACGAGGACTACGCCGCGCTGCGCGCCAAGCACATGGATGCGCAGGTGCCGTGCACCTGGGTCGATGCCACGCACCCGAGCTACACGCTGTACACCAGCGGCACCACCGGCACGCCCAAGGGGGTGCAGCGCGACACCGGCGGTTATGCGGTGGCGCTGGCGGCGAGCATGAAGCACATCTTCCTCGGCCAGCCGGGCGAGACCTACTTCTCCACCAGCGACATCGGCTGGGTGGTGGGCCACAGCTACATCATCTATGGCCCGCTGATCGCCGGCATGGCCACCATCATGTACGAGGGCCTGCCCACGCGCCCCGACGCCGGCATCTGGTGGAGCCTGGTCGAGAAGTACAAGGTCACGTCGATGTTCAGCGCGCCCACCGCGGTGCGCGTGCTGAAGAAGCAGGATCCGGCCTACCTGACCCAGTACGACCTGTCCAGCTTGCGCGCGCTGTTCCTGGCCGGCGAGCCGTTGGACGAGCCCACCGCGAAGTGGATCGCCGACAGCCTGCAGCGCCCGATCATCGACAACTACTGGCAGACCGAAACCGGCTGGCCGATCCTGGCGCTGTGCAACGGCGTGCAAAGCGCACCCAGCAAGTTCGGCTCGCCGGGCAAGGCGGTGTACGGCTACGACGTCAAGCTGGTCGACGAGAGCACCGGGCAGCAGATGCAAGGCGCCGGCGAGAAGGGCGTGGTGATGGTTGAAGGCCCGCTGCCGCCCGGGTGCATGCAGACCGTGTGGCAGGACGACGAACGCTTCGTCAAGACCTACTGGACCGAAGCGGACGGCCGCTGGCTGTACAGCACCTTCGACTGGGGCATCCGCGACCAGGACGGCTACTACTTCATCCTCGGGCGCACCGACGACGTGATCAACGTCGCCGGCCACCGGCTGGGCACCCGCGAAATCGAGGAGAGCATCTCCAGCCACCCGAACGTGGCCGAGGTCGCGGTGGTCGGCGTGGCCGACAACCTGAAGGGCCAGGTGGCGATGGCCTTCGTGATCGCCAAGGACGCCAGCGGGTTGAACGATGCCGCCGGGCGCATGAAGCTCGAAGGCGACATCATGAAGGTGGTGGACGGCCAGCTCGGCGCGGTGGCGCGGCCGGCGCGAGTGCTGTTCGTGACGTCGCTGCCGAAGACGCGCTCGGGCAAGCTGCTGCGGCGTGCACTGCAAGCCGTGGCAGAACACCGCGACCCCGGCGACCTGACGACCATCGAAGACCCGAGCGCCCTGCAGCAGGTGAAGGAACTGGTGGCGCAGAAGTAGGGCGGCTGCGCCGATCCCCCGCGAGGGGGTGCTGCGTTCCGCCGCAGGAGGGATGGGCGGCGGCGGGCTTTGTGTGAAGACTGCGGGCATTGCATTTCGCGAGGCCTGCCATGACTGCCTGCACTCTCACTCTGAAGCGCCGCGCTTTCCTCGGCGGCTTGGTCTCGCTGCCTGCATGGGTGCAGGCGCGCGCGGCGAAGGACGCACCGCCGCTGCTGTTGGCGCAAGAGGCGCCGCCGTCGATCGACCCGGCCGGCTGGCTGGTCAGCGAGAAGTACGACGGCGTGCGCGCCATCTGGGACGGCCGCACGCTGCGCTTTCGCAGCGGCGCGCCTGTCGCCGCGCCGGCCGGCTTCATCGAGCGGCTGCCGAACGTGCCGCTGGACGGCGAGCTGTGGCTGGGGCGAGGGCGCTTCGAAGCGCTGTCGGGCGTCGTGCGTCGACGCGTGCCTGATGAGGCCGCGTGGATGCGCGTGCGCTACATGCTCTTCGAACTGCCAGGCGCGGAAGGCACGTTCGCGGCGCGCGCTGGACGTCTGCAGCAGCTGGCCCGCCGGTACGCCGACCCATCGCTGGTTGCGGTCGAACAGGCCACGCTGCCTTCAGCCGAAGCTTTGCAGCGCCGCCTGGAACAGGTCGTGCGCGACGGCGGTGAAGGCCTGGTGCTGCACCGCGCCGACGCGCCGTACCACACCGGCCGCAGCCCGGCGCTGCTGAAGCTGAAGCCGCTGCACGACGCCGAAGCGCAGGTGCTGGCCCATCTGCCTGGCCGCGGCAGGCACGCGCAGCGCCTGGGTGCGTTGCAGGTACGCAGTGAAGGCGGCACGGTGTTCGCGCTGGGCACCGGCTTCAGCGACGCGCAGCGCGAGTCGCCGCCGCCGGTGGGCGCTTTGGTCAGCTACAGCCATCGCGGCTTCACGGCCGAGGGCGTGCCGCGCTTCGCGAGCTTCCTGCGTGTGCGTGAGTTCTGAAGGCGCGCGGCGAGTCTGCGCGGTGCGGCCAGATCACCAGCGCAACGCAACGCCATAGTCCGCCAGCTGCGCATCGCGGCTGACCAGCGTCAGACCTTCGATCTGCGCCTGCGCGATGAGCAGGTGGTCGAAGGGGTCGCGGTGGCGCAACGGCAGCGAAGCGACGGCAGCGGCGTGGCGTTCGTCGACGGGCAGCGGCAGGAAACCACTCTGGCGGACCAGCGCCGGCAGCTCGGCCACGGCCAGTGCCAGCTCAGGCAACTTGCCCAGCCGCTGCTTGATCGCCACTTCCCAGATGGATGCCGCGCTGACGCGCACGACCTCGGCCCGCGCGATCGCGCGGCGCGCCGTGGCGGGCAAATCTGCGTCGTCCAGCAGCCACCACAGCAGCGCGTGCGTGTCGAGCAGCAGCTTCAACGGCCGCCTTCGAAGGCGTCGAGCACATCGGCCGGCAGCGGCGCGAAGAAGTCGGCCGTCAGCCGCCCGCGCCCGCGCGCAGCGCCGGGCTGACGCCGCGCGGGCGTGATGGGCACGAGCCGCGCGACAGGCTCGCCGTTGCGCGCGATGACCACGTCTTCGCCGCGGCTGGCGGCTTCGAGCAGCCGAGACAGCTGCGTCTTGGCTTCGTGCACGTTGACGGTGGTCGTCATGACGGTTCCTCGGGCCGGAGCGCTTCCAGCCTCGACGCCATTATTGTCTTAGCTAATCCGGATGGTCAACTTGGCCGGCTGCGGCACATCGGACGACCGTCGTGGATCCGGGTGCGCTGCGCAGGTCCGCGAACGGGTGGCTCCGGCAGCGGCTTGATGAGCCTTCGCAGGCCCCTCCCCCTGAATCGGGGCCGGGCAGCGCGCGTCACGCGGCGCCGTTCCTAGAATCGTGGCCAGGCGCGGTGCTGCAAGGAGACGGTGATGGGGTACGGTGGTCGGAGTCGTGGGGGTCTTTCGGGCTGGCCGGTGCGCGCAGCGCGTTGGATGGTGCTGGCGTGGCTGCTGGCGGCCGGCGTCGCCGCGCAGGCCGCCAGGACCGATCTCGATTACTACCTGACCGGCAGCGCCGCGGACGCGGTGCGCGCCGCGCCGGCCACACCCTCCACGGTGCTGATGGGCGGCGGCCCCGACGTCGACGACGCCTTCCGCTGGATGATCGCCAAGGCCGGCGGCGGCGACTTCGTCGTGCTGCGCGCCAGCGGCGCCGACGGCTACAACCAATACCTCTACGACATGGGCGGCGTCGATTCGGTGGAGACGCTGGTGGTCAAGTCGCGCGCGGCCGCGGCCGATCCTTTCGTCATCGAGCGCGTCGAACGCGCCGAGATGATCTTCATCGCCGGCGGCGACCAGTCCGACTACATCAATCTGTGGAAGGGCACGCCGCTGCAGGCGGCCATCGAGCGGGCCATGGCGCGCAACGTGCCCATCGGCGGCACGAGTGCCGGGCTGGCGGTGATGGGCCAGTTCGACTTCGCGGCGCTCAACGGCACGATCGACTCGGCCCGCGCGCTGGGCAACCCCTACGACAAGCGCGTGACCATTGACCAAGGCTTCATCACCGCCAGCTCGCTGGCTGGGGTGATCGCCGACGCGCACCTCGACGCGCGCGACCGCATGGGCCGGCTGCTGACCTTCCTGGCGCGCATGGTCAATCCGGGCGACGGCTGGCTTGCGCCGGCGGCGGCTCGCGCCATCGGCGTGGACGTCGAGACGGCGCTGGTCATCGACAACGGCAAGGCGGCCCGCCTGGGCGTGGGCGCGGCCTATTTCCTCAAGCCGACCATCGCGCCGACGGTGTGCGCGCCCAAGCAGCCGCTGACCTTCCGCAACGTGCTGGTGCAGCGGCTTTCGGGCGACGGCAGTTTCGACCTGGGCCGCTGGCAAGGGCGCGGCACGCTGGCGTACGACATCTCGGCCGAGGCCGGCGTGCTGCTGTCTTCGCAGGACGGCGGCAGCATCTACTGAGCCCGATTAAAGAACCTCGGACGCAAAGTCCGCCAGCCGCGAGCGCTCGCCGCGCGCCAGCATCACGTGGCCGCCGTGCGGCCAGCCCTTGAAGCGGTCGACCGCGTAGGTCAGCCCGCTCGAACCTTCGGTCAGGTAGGGCGTGTCGATCTGCGCCAGGTTGCCCAGGCAGACGATCTTGGTGCCCGGCCCGGCGCGCGTGATCAGCGTCTTCATCTGCTTGGGCGACAGGTTCTGCGCCTCGTCGATCAGCACGTACTTGTTCAGGAAGGTGCGCCCGCGCATGAAGTTCAGGCTCTTGATCTTGATCTTGCTGCGCACCAGGTCGTTGGTGGCGGCGCGGCCCCATTCGCCGGCCGCGGTGTCGGTGCGCGCCAGCACTTCCAGGTTGTCGTCCAGCGCGCCCATCCACGGGCCCATCTTCTCCTGCTCGTCGCCGGGCAGGAAGCCGATGTCCTCGCCCACCGGCACCGTCACGCGGGTGACGATGATCTCGCTGTAGCGGCGCTCGTCCAGCACCTGGGAGAGGCCCGCGGCCAGCGTCATCAGCGTCTTGCCCGATCCCGCCGTGCCGGTCAGCGTGATGAAGTCGCACTCCGGGTCCATCAGCAGGTTCAGTGCGAAGTTCTGTTCGCGGTTGCGCGAGGTCACGCCCCACACCGCGTTCTTGGCGTGGGCGTAGTCGCGCAGCGTCTTCAGCACCGCGGTCTTGCCGGTGATCTCGGCCACGCGGGCGTACAGCGGCGCCGCGCCGGGGCTTTCGAGGTAGACGAACTGGTTGATCAGCAGCGCCGGCACCAGCGGGCCGTTGATGCGATAGAAAGTGTGGCCGCCGGCGCTCCAGCTTTCCATCGTCTTGCCGTGGCGCTCCCAGAAGTCGGCCGGCAGCGGCAGCACGCCGGTGTAGAGCAGGTCGACGTCGTCCAGCGTCTTGTCGTTGAAATAATCCTCGGCCGGCAGGCCCAGTGCGCGCGCCTTCACGCGCATGTTGATGTCCTTGGACACCAGCACCACCTCGCGGCCCGCATGCTGCTCGCGCAGCGCGCGCACCACGCCGAGGATCTGGTTGTCGGCCTTGCCCTGCGGCAGCCCCGCGGGCAGCGCCACGTCGAGCAGCGTGGTCTGGAAGAACAGCTTGCCCAGCGCGTCCTTGTGCCCGGTCTCGGACAACGCGATGCCGGCCTGCGTGTCGGCGGCGCCGCCCTTGGCGTCGGCAACGGTGGCCAGCGCGTCGAGTTCGCGGCTGACCTGGCGCGCGTTGCGCGCGACCTCGCTCAGCCCCTTCTTGTTGTTGTCCAGTTCCTCGAGCGTGACCATCGGCAGGAACACGTCGTGCTCGTCGAAGCGGAACAGCGACATCGGATCGTGCATCAGCACATTGGTGTCCAGCACGAACAGCTTGGGCGGCCCCTCGGCGCGTGCCGCGCTCTTGGCGCGGCTGCGCGCAGCCGCGGGGGGCGCGATCGGCGCGGGCCTGTGTGCCGCGCCGGCCAGGGCACTGGACGACGCCATCACCGGCGCATCGGCCCGGGTGTCGCGCAGTTCGAGCGTTGCCGCGGCGGTCTCGGCGGCGGCTTGCGCCTTGGGCGCGCGCTTGGGGCGCCGCGGCGCGGCCTGCGACTCGATCTCGGCGGCGCTCAGCATCGAGGCTTTGTTTGCGGGGGGCTTGGGCAGCGGCATGGCGCGGGCTCGCGAATCAGCAAAAACGCCGGCACGAAGCCGGCGTCAGACCAGGGGAAACATGCAGAGGAAGGCTCAAGCCGCCTTCTTCAGCAGCTTGACGGCCTTGAGCACCTCGTCCACGTGGCCGGCCACCTTGATGCCGCGCCATTCGGCACGCAGCACGCCTTCGGGGTCGATCAGGAAGGTGCTGCGCTCGATGCCCTTGACCTTCTTGCCGTACATGATCTTGTTCTTGACCACGCCGAACATGTGGCACAGCTTTTCTTCGGTGTCGGCGATCAGGTCGAAGGGCAGCTCGAGGTTGCTCTTGAACTTCTCGTGCGAGTTCATGTTGTCGCGCGACACGCCGAACACCACCGCGCCGGCCTTGACGAACTCCTTGTGCCGGTCGCGGAACTGCATGGCTTCGGTGGTGCAACCCGGCGTCGCGTCTTTCGGATAGAAGTACAGCACCACCGTGCGGCCTACAAAGGCCTGCGGTGTGAACTTCACCCCGCTGGTGGCAACAGCTTCGAACTCCGGCAGGGCTTTGTTGACGGCAGGGGTCATGTGGCTATGTCTGTGGCAAGGCGGCGGCCCGTGGCCGCAGAAACGGGCATTATAAAGTCAAGCATCGGCCGCACCGGCCCCGCCCCGCACGGCCCGCCGCGTGCCTCAGCGTGCCGGCGCCGGCTCGAACAGCAGCGCCGCCAGCACCGCACGGCCCTCGCCGGCCAGCACGTTGAAGGTGCGGCACGCGGCGGCCGTACCCATCGTTTCCACGCCGATGCCGCGCTCGATCAGGCAGCGCAGCAGCGAGGCGGCGACGAAGCGGTGGCGTGCGCCGCTGCCGAAGATCACCAATTCGGGCTGCAGCGCCAGCGCCTGCTCGAAATGAACGGGCAGCAGTTGCTCGATGCGCACCGGCTCCCAGCGCAACACCTCGCCCTGCCAAGGCACCAGCAGGCTGTGCGCAAAGGCAGTCGGGCCGACCCACACCGCCGCGGCGTCGTGCCGTGTGATGTGGTTGACGCCGTCGAAGCGATCGGGCTGGATCTTCACGTGGGGCCCTCGAATACGGGGCGTGGGGGCGTGGAGGCTCGGGGGCCTGGGGCTAAAATTATAGGTTTTGCGGTGCAACAAGCGTGCTGCGCCGCCACGCCCCCGGCGCCAAGGAGCCTTTGCGTTGAAGCCCATCCTCAAGTCCAGCAAGCTCAATGATGTGTGCTACGACATCCGCGGCCCGGTGCTCGACAAGGCCCGCCAGATGGAGGAAGAGGGCCACAAGATCATCAAGCTGAACATCGGCAACCTGGCGGTGTTCGGCCTCGAGCCGCCCGACGAGATCGTGCAGGACATGATCCGCAACCTGCCGCACACGGC
>CAYZGL010000156.1:0-10567 GCA_964477985.1 uncultured Rubrivivax sp.
CGGTGCACGCCGGTCTCGGTGCGCAGGTGGCCGAAGGCGTAGTCGCCCTCGACCTTGATCGTCGCGCTGCGGATGCCGGCGACATCGCCTTCGGTCTCTTCCAGCACCTCGGCCTTGAAGCCCTTGCGTTCGCAGTAGCGCAGGTACTGGCGCAGCAGCATCTGCGCCCAGTCCATCGCCTCGGTGCCGCCGGCGCCGGCCTGGATGTCGATGAAGCAGTTCAGCGGGTCGGCCGGGTTGCTGAACATGCGGCGGAACTCCATCTGTTCCACCGTCTCGCGCAGGCCCTGTGCGGCGGTGTCGATGTGCGCCAGCGCGTCGAAGTCGCCGTCGGCCTTCGACATCTCGTACAGCTCGGTGTTGTCGGCGAGTTCGCGGCTCAGGTGGTCGATGGTGCCGACCACGGTGTCCAGCGACTTCTTCTCGCGCCCCAGCTCCTGCGCGCGCTTGGGTTCGTTCCAGACGGCGGGGTTCTCGAGCGCGGCGTTGACTTCGTTCAGCCGCAGTGCTTTGCGGTCGTAGTCAAAGATACCCCCGGAGCTGCTCGGTGCGGTCCTGCAGGTCGGCGAGCAGCGAGCCGATCTGGTTGATGTGTTCGATGTCCATCGGGCAATTTTCGCATGGGCGATGGGGCCGCGAGGGCGCCGCGATGGCGTTGCGATGACGCCGCGAATTGACGCCGCACGCCGGCGGCCCAACACTGGCGTTCCGCCAGCCAGCTTCGGAGACGCCGATGTCGCACACCGATCACCCAGACGACACAGCGGACGGCCCGGACAACGGCGCGCAGATGAAATCGCGCAGCTACCTGCTGCCGGTCGAGGACACCGAGTTCCTGTTGCGCGACGAAATGCGTGCCACGCGCTTCGCGCTGGAATACGCCAAGGCCGACCTGCTGCTGCGCGACTGGGGCATCCGCTCGACGGTGATCGTCTTCGGCAGCGCGCGCGTGCCCTCGCCCGAGCAGCATGCCGCGGCCGTGCCGTGCGATGCCGCCGCCGCCGCGCGCTTGGCGCGGCACGCGCAGTGGTACCAGGCGGCGCGCGAGTTCGGGCGCATCGTGTCGCAGCGCGGCGGCGCGTGCATGCCCGAACACCGCTGGCGCGACAACGTGATCGCCACCGGCGGCGGCCCGGGCATCATGGAGGCCGCCAACCGCGGCGCCAGCGAGGCCGGCGCGCCCAGCGTGGGGTTCAACATCACGCTGCCCGAAGAGCAGCGTCCGAATCCCTATTCGACGCCCGAACTCACCTTTCGCTTCCACTACTTCGCGATGCGCAAGATGCACCTGGCGATGCGCGCGCGGGCGCTGGCCATCTTCCCGGGCGGTTTCGGCACGCTGGACGAGTTCTTCGAGATCCTCACGCTGCGGCAGACGCGCAAGAGTCCGCCGCTGCCGATCGTGCTGTTCGACAAGGCCTACTGGTCGCGCGTGCTCGACTTCGAGGTGCTGCGCGACGAGGGCATGATCTCACCCGAGCATCTGCGGCTGTTCGACTTCGCCGACTCCGCCGAGCAGGCCTGGGACGTGCTGCTGCGCCGCGGCCTGCACGTGCCCGGCAACGACTGAAGCCACCCGCCGCAGGCCGGCCCGATGGACCCTCGACGGCGGCTGCCGGCGCAAAGCGGCCTTCGGCCGCTTTGCGCCGCAAGCGGCTCCTCGATGCCCTGTGCCTGAACGCAATCGGGTTTCAGGCCGTGGCGCGCCGGCGTACGCATTCGAGGTACGCCGCGCCGTCGGGCGGCAGCCCGCTGCGCTGCGAGTCCCAGATCATGCGGCCCAGGCATTCCATCACCTCGTGGTGCGCACGGTGCAGCGAGCCGTGCCTGGCTGCCAGCAACTGCACCGCCTGGCGCATGCCGCTGGGCTGGTCGATGCCGGTCTGCTCCAGGATCGACAGGTGCATCGCCAGATGCAGGAACGGGTTCTCGCGGCCGTCCTCGCCGGTGTAGCTGGCCGCCAGCGCGGCCGGCTCGTCGGCCAGCAGCGTGTGGTATTCGGGGTGTTCGTCGATCCACGTGGCCGCCTGCGCTTCCAGCGGCGACAGCGGCAAGCGGTCGCGTTGTTTGCGCCAGGTGCCGCAGAAGAAGGCGCGCACGTCGTGCTGCGAGGGCTGGAACATGCGGCCATTGTCCGCTGCGGCTTCGCGCCCGGCGCGGTGCGGCTCGCTGCGCCGGCCGCGCTCGCGGGCGGTGCCCTGCTGCACTACAGATGGCGGCGGAAGAAGCGCACCAGCCGCTCGCGCGCCGCGTACGCCTGCGCCACGTCGGGCGCCATCGTTACTTGCGGCACGGCGCCGCTGCGGAAAAAGCTGCCTTCGTCGCCGAAGGGGTCGTTGACGACGATCGGCACCATCAGCCGGTCGAAGGCATGGTAGGCGTCGGGCACCTCGGCCACCGTCACCACATTGCCGTTGCCCGCATTGACGCTGCGCGCCAGGCTGCGGCAGTGCTCGGCGCCGTTGTCGTAGTCGTCCTTGCTGCCGACCTGGATCAGCACCGGCGCGCCGGTCAGGTGGACGAACTGCGTGCCCATCTGCGCCGGCGGCGGCACGCCGGGGATGTTCGCGTTGTAGGCGTAGCACACCGGGTAGTGCGCGACGTGGGCCTTGAACTGCCGGCCGGCGCCGAACATGCCCACGTACAGCCGTTCGGCGGCCGCCAGGGTGTTGACGCCGCCCCAGGAAAAGCCGAGCACGCCGATGCGCTGCGGGTCGATCTCGTCGCGTTCGGCCAGGTAGGCCAGCGCCGCGAAGGCGTCGGGCAGCGTCAGGATCGGCGCCTTCGGCCGGCCGGCCGCGCCGGCCACGCCGCGCGCTTCCCACATGTCGATCTGCAGCGTGGCGATGCCCGCGGCGTTGAGCGCGGCTTCGTGGAAGTCGCCGCGCGCATCGACGCCCGACGAGCCATGCAGGATCAGCACCGCCGGCAGTTTGCGCCCGCGGCCGGCGCCGCAGCCGTGGCGCTCGTCGGGCGGCGGCGGCAGGCTGAGCTTGCCCTTGATCTTCAGCAGGGTCGGCGCCGAGGCGGCGATGTCGGGCGATTTGAAGTCCACGAAGGAGATGCGCGGTGCCGCGGCGCGGCCGCATTCGGGTTCGCCAGCCAGCGCGGTGCAGGCGGCCAGTGCGAGGGCGGGGCAGACGAGGGCGCGATGCCAGAAGGACGGGTTCATCGGAGGTTTGCGGTGGGCTGGCCGCCGATGGCGGCGCAGCCATGGGTTGAAGGGTGCGCACGGCTGTTGCCGCGCAGTGCGCGAGTGTGGCGATTGCGTGGCGGCTGTCAACGCTGCGGGCGCGCGACGGCTCGAGGGCTGCGGCAGCGCAGTACCGCCTCGGGCGCGCCCGCAGGTGCCATCCGCGCGAGCCCGCCGTCCGGCGCGACCCGCGGCTCGCCGATGCCGATCACCGCGGCGCGGCTGCGGGCCGACCCCGGACCCGCGCCCGGCGCTTGGGTTTGCCCGCTGCGGCGCGCGGTGGCGCGCGGCTAGCATCGCGCGAACACCTTCGCCACCGGAGCCGTGCATGCCTGTGATCGTGGTCGCCAACCCGAAGGGCGGGGTCGGCAAGAGCACCTTGGCCACCCACGTGGCGGGCGCGCTGGCCCATGCCGGGCACGCGGTGATGCTCGGCGACGTCGACCGCCAGCAATCGTCGCGCCGGTGGCTGGCGCTGCGCCCCGCCCAGTTGCCGCCGATCCGCGGCTGGGAAGTCAGCCACAACGACATCGTGCGCCCGCCCAAGGGCGTCAGCCACGTGGTGCTGGACACCCCGGCCGGGCTGCACGGCAAGAAGCTGGACGCGGTGCTGCGCATCGCGCAGCGTTTGCTGATCCCGCTGCAGCCCAGCCTGTTCGACATCCAGGCCACGCATGCCTTCTTGCACACGCTGCGCGAGCACCCGCGTGCGGCCGACATCCAGCTCGCCTTGGTGGCGATGCGCGTGCGCGAGCACACCCTCGCCCACGAGCAGCTGCACCGCTACCTGGCGACGCTGCAGGTGCCGGTGGTGGCCTGGCTGCGCGACACGCAGAACTACGTGCAGCTGGCAGCGCGCGGGCTCACGCTGTGGGACGTGGCGCCCAGCCGCGTCGAACGCGACCTCGAGCAGTGGCTGCCGCTGCAGCAGTGGCTGCGCTAGCGCGCCCGCGCGTGCGGCGCACACGGCGCGGGCCGCTCGCCGGGGCGTGCACTACCATCGCCGGCAGGCCGCCGTGCAGCGGTGCGCCAAGGAAACGGCGATGAAAGTGCTGCTCGTGGACGACCACCCGCTGATCCTGTCGGCGCTGCAACTGGTGATCCAGGGCCTGGGTGACGACGTGTCGGTGCGCGGCACCGACAGTGCCGCGCAGGCGCGCGCGGCGCTGCTCGAAGATGCCGATTACGACCTGGTGCTGCTCGACCTGGCGCTGGGCGACGCCGACGGCTTCGAGCTGCTGACCGAGCTGCGTGCGGCCTACCCGTCGCTGCCGGTGGTGGTGGTGTCGGCGTCCGACCGCACCAGCGACGTGATCCGCGCGATCGACCTGGGCGCGATGGGGTTCGTGCCCAAGCGTTCGTCCAACCAGCAGCTGTTCGAGGCGCTGCGCATGGTGATGTCCGGCGGGCTGTACGTGCCGCCGATGATGCTCGGGCTCGACCCGCCCAGCGCCGACGGCGACACGGCGCCCGGCGTGATGCGCCCGGCCGGCGCGAGCGGCCGCCTCGGCGACCATCCGGACCATCCCGAACACCGCAAGGCGCCGCTGTCGCTGGAGTCGGTGGGCCTGACGCCGCGGCAAAGCGATGTGCTGGCGCTGCTGCTGCAGGGCAAGCCGAACAAGCTGATCGCACGCGAGCTGAACGTCTCGGTCGAGACGGTGAAGGACCACGTCGCCGCGGTGCTGCGCGCGCTGGGCGTCAGCTCGCGCACGCAGGCGGTGCTGGCGGTCAGCCAGATGCAGCAGCAAGCGGCCCTCGGTGCGCGCCCGGCGCCGCCGCCGCCGCGATGAGCGCCCGATGAGCATGGTCCCGGCCGCGGCGCAGCCCGCGCCGGCGGCGCCGCGTGCCTTCGCCGAGCCGGCGCTGGCACCGGCGCCTGCACCGGCGCCGCGCGCCGATGGCGAGGCTGCGTTGCCGGCGCCGCCACCCGCGCGGCGTTTTGACCACCTGCGTGCGCTGTTCGTGCAGACGCCGGCCTCGCTGGTGGGCTACCTGATCGGCTGGAGCCTGATGGTGGCGATGTACTGGCCGCTGGCGCCGCGCGGCCCGATGCTGGCCTGGAGCGGCGTGCTGGCCGCGCTGCTGGCGGTGCGGCTCGCGCACTACCTGCGCTTTCGGCGCAACCCCGACGCCGGCGACGCCACGCTGCTCCAATGGCGGCGCAGCTGGAAGGCGCTGGTGCTGCTGCAGGCCTCGTGCTGGGCGGTGGCGGTGTGGCTGTTCTGGGGCCTGGGCACGCCCTACCACCGCGTCGCGCTGATGCTGGTGATCTTCAGCCTGGGCCTGGCCTCGGTGCAGCTGCTGGCCACGCAGCAGCGGCTGTACATCGCCTTCGTGTGCCTGCTGCTGCTGCCGGCGATGCTGCGCATCGCGACCGACACCACCCAGCCCTGGCACTGGCAGCTGGCCGGCATCCTGGGGCTGCAGTTCGTCGCGCTGCTGGTGATGGGCCGGGTGCAGCGCAGCGCGCTCGACCAGGTGATCCGGCTGAAGGCGCACAGCGAAAAGCTGGCGGCGCAGCTGCACGTGCAGATGGGCATCGCCGACGACGCGCGCCGCGCCGCCGAGGCCGCCAGCCGCGCCAAGACGCAGTTCTTCGCCGCCGCCAGCCACGACCTGCGCCAGCCGCTGCACGCGATGGGGCTGTTCGCCGAGGCGCTGCGCCAGCGCAGCCACGACCCCGAGGTGGCGGCGCTGGTGAACAGCATCAACGAATCGGTGGACGCGCTCGAAGGCCTGTTCGGCGAGCTGCTGGACATCACGCGCATCGACACCGGCGGCGTCGACGTCAACCCGGCGCCGGTGGCGATGCGCGAGCTGTTCGCACGCTTGCGGCTGCACTTCGAGCCCACCGCGTTCGAGAAGGGCCTGGCGCTGAGCTTTCGCGGCCAGCGCCACGTCGCCCATGCCGACCCGGTGCTGCTCGAGCGCATCCTGCGCAACCTGGTCAGCAATGCCATCCGCTACACCGACGACGGCGGCGTGCTGGTCAGCTGCCGCGTCCGGCGAGGCGATGGCGGCGACCGGCTGCTGCTGCAGGTGTGGGACAGCGGCATCGGCATCTCCGAGGCCAGCCTGCCGCGCATCTTCGACGAGTTCTACCAGGTGCAAAGCCAGCGTCCGCTGCAGGCGCACCAGCGCAAGGGCCTGGGGTTGGGGCTGGCCATCGTGGCGCGGCTGGCCGCGCTGCTGCAGGCGCCGCTGGCGGTGCGCTCGCGCGTCGGCCGCGGCACGGTGTTCGGCTTCGAGGTGCCGCCGGGCAAGGCGCAGCGCGCGCTGGAGCCCGCTGCAGCGCCGGCGCGCGCGCCGCTGGGCCTGACGCTGCAGGGCCGGCTGATCGTGGTGGTGGAGGACGAAGCCGCGGTGCGCGAGGGCCTGGTGGTGCTGCTCAAGGCCTGGGGCGCCAGCGTGGCCGACTTCGACTCGCTGGCTTCGTTGCAGCACTGGCTGGCCGGCGCGCCCGCTGCGCTGCCGGACCTGCTGCTGGTGGACTACCGGCTGCCGCAGGCGACGACCGGGTTGGATGCGCTGGCCGCCGCGCGCGCGCACTGGCCCGACGCCAGGCTGCCGGCGATCGTCGTCACCGGCAGCACCATCGGCGGCCACGAGACCGAGGCCGCCGAGCACGACTTCCACCTGCTGATCAAGCCGGTGCTGCCCAACAAGCTGCGCGCGATGATCGCCTTCAAGCTGGGCTTGCGCGGCTGAGCGCGCAGCGGCGGGCGGCTCGTGGGCCGTGCCGCCGGCCGCAGGCGACAGCGCAAAGGACGCGAAGGACGCGAAGGACGCGAAGGACGCGACGGGCGCGAAGGCAGGGGCCGCTGCTTACCAGCGGCCCGAAGGCGCGCTCGGCCGCTGCTCGGGCGGCGGCAGTTTGGACACCAGGCACTGCGCCGAGGCCTGCGTGCGCGGGTCGCCGAACAAGTTGTAGATGTCGTGCAGGTAGGTCTCGGGCGTGGTTCTCTTGTAGTACAGCCTCGAGGTGGCGTCGAACCACTGGTCGTACAGGTCGAGCGCGTCGTCCGGCGCCGTGTAGTTGGCGGTGATCACCTGCGAGCCCACCACCAGCGGCGCGCATGCCACCGACACCCGGTCGAGAAAGCCGTCGAAGCCGGTGGCCTTCATGTTGTCCATGGCGTCGGGCGCGCAGCCCCCCAGCAATGCGGCCATGCATGCAGCCATCGCGGTGCGTCTCATGTGCGGCTCCCTGTGTGCCGCGACTGTAACGCGCCGCCGCCAACGCGGCGCATCGCTGCGGCCGCAGACGGATTCGCCATCGAACAAGCGAACAAGCGGAAAGCCGCGGTCACGCACGGCGCTTTGCGGTCGGCTGCAAACCGCCTTCACCGCACAGACGCACAGTCGCAGAGTCGCAGAGTCGCAGAGTCGCAGAGTCGCAGAGTCGCAGAGTCGCAGAGGGTGCAGAGAAGGCGCAGGGGAAATACCGGGGTCGGGTTCTCTTCACGAACCCCTGCGTCCTCTGCGGTGAACGAATTCGGTGGCCCACCAGCGACGGCTGTGCGCCCAGCCCTGCGGGCCTGCGCCATGCGATCGGTCGCAGCGTGGGTTGAGACAGCCGCTGCCGGCGCGCACGCCGGCGCACGAGCGCCGCCTGCGCGCGCGGCGTACCGCACTGGCACTGCGGCGGCGGCTGCCGTGCGCGTCAGGTCGCGGCCAGATGTCGCATGTTCGCGGCGCGTGGGGTGTCTGGCTGACACAGCGCCAGCAGCTCGGACGCATCGGTGCGTGCCGCCGGCGCGCGCCCGAGGGCGGCCCAGCACTCGAGCATGCAGCGGCTGGCCTGGGCGAAGATGTCGCGCTCGTCGCCTTGCAGCGAGAGTTCCGCGGCCAGCCGCCGCAGCCACGGTGCGATCCGTGGCTGCGGCAGCGCCTGCAGCATCGCGGGCAGCGTCGCCAGCCACGCGCGGCGTGCCTGGGCGCTGTCGCGCATCAACCCTGGCAACAGGCCGTCCAGGCTGCTCGTGAACGAGTCCAGCCGATCGGCGACCCACAGCGCGCAGACATCCGCGGGCCCCTGCCAGTCGTCGAGGAACTCGTGGGCCCGCGCCGCAGTGGCCGGCCAGCAGGTCACGGAAAGCAGGCTTCGCAGATGCTTCGCAGCGGGCGTGTCGATACGGTGCAGCGTCGCGCCCAGTTGCATGGCATGGCTGGCGAAGATCTGCAGCCCGGGATCGAAGGGCAAGCCGCGCACGCCCTCGTGCACGCGTTGCAGCAGCTTTCGCGGTCGCGCCTCGCCCCAGATCGCTTGCTGCGCGGGGCTGGCGCCAAGCCAATCCTGCACCGCGGGAGCGTCGAACAGGCAGGCCAGCGGCGTGCTCAGCAAGGTGAGCAGCGTGGATCGCCCCAGTCGGCTCAGCACGGCACGGGCATCGGCCGGGGCGTCTTCGCACGCGCACAGCAAATACAGCAGTGCGCGTGCGACCTCGGCCGCCGGCGGCGAGTCGCCGCTGTCCTCCATGGCGAGGCGCAGCACGCAGCGGCTGGCCCACGCCGGCGCATAGCACACCGGCAGCGTGTGCTCGCGCAGGCGCCATGGGTTGTTCGTGTCGTCCAGTTCGAACGCCAGCGCCTGCACGGGTTGCGTGCTGTGCTGCTCGTCGCCGAGCACGACGACGCGGGCACGGCGGGTGACCGGCTGCTGCGGCAGCGCGAACAGGTAGAAGTGGCAGTGCCGGAAGGTGTGCATGGGCGGTCCCCGATCGCGTTCAGTGGCTATCGGTCGCCGATGTCGCTTCTTTAGCGCGGCGCCGCGCGCCGCTCGATCGCGCGCGCCATCGCAAGGCCGCGCCCGGCCTGCGGCGGTCAGGGCCCGACCACGACCTCGCTGATCTGCGCCGCCGGCCTGAGGTCGGTGAAGTTCGGCACGTCGGCCATGATCTGCTTGGCATGCGGGCCGAAGGCGGCCATGAAGGCTTCGGCCGACTCGGCATGGACGTGGCACATCGCCACATAGGCGGGCGGCTGCCCGGGCGCGCCGCCGGCCACGCCCTTGTCGATGGTGTAGCCCTTGCACGCGTCGCCCATCAGCCGCTTCAGCAGCGGCATGTGCTGGTCGCGGTAGTAGTCGTGGTCGAAGCGCGCGCCCGGGGTGGCCGGATACATCACGGTGAACTTGATCATGTGCGCAGTCCTCGCGGTGGGTTCAGGCTTCAGGCCGCCAGCAGTTGGCGCAGCACGTAGGGCAGGATGCCGCCGTGCTGGTAGTAGTCGACCTCGATCGGCGTGTCGATGCGCAGTTGCACCTGCACGCGCCGCACCGCGCCGCCGCTGCCGTTGATCAGCAATGTGGCGTCGCCCTGCGGCACGATCGGCGTGGCCAGCTCGATGTCGATGGTCTCGCTGCCCGTCAGCCCCAGCGACTGCCAGGTGTCGCCGCCCTTGAACTGCAGCGGCAGCACGCCCATGCCCACCAGGTTGGAGCGGTGGATGCGCTCGAAGCTCTTGGCCACCACCGCCTTGATGCCCAGCAGCATCGTGCCCTTGGCGGCCCAGTCGCGGCTCGAGCCGGTGCCGTACTCCTCGCCGGCGAAGATCACGGTGGGCACGCCGGCTTCCATGTAGTTGATGGCGGCGTCGTAGATGAACAGCTTCTCGCCGGTGGGCTGGTACAGCGTCAGCCCGCCTTCCTCGCGCGAGCCGTCGGCCGCGGCCGGGAGCATCAGGTTCTTGATGCGCACGTTGGCGAAGGTGCCGCGCATCATCACCTCGTGGTGGCCGCGGCGCGAGCCGTAGCTGTTGAAGTCGGCCTTGTGCACACCGCGGCCCAGCAGGTACTGGCCGGCGGGCGAGGCCTCCTTGATCGAGCCGGCCGGCGAGATGTGGTCGGTGGTGATCGAGTCGCCGAACAGCGCCATGATGCGCGCGCCGCGGATCGCGCTCTCCGGCGGCTTGGGGCTGGCGGTGAAGCCCTGGAAGAACGGCGGCTGCGCGATGTAGCTGCTTTGCGGCCAGCCGTAGACCTGGCCCTGCGAGCCCTTGATCGCGCTCCACAGCTTGCCTGGGTTGGCGGCCACGCTGGCGTAGTTGTCGCGGAAGGCCTTCGGGTTCATCGCCGACTTCAGCAGCGCGTGCACCTCGCCGCTGCCGGGCCAGATGTCGCCCAGGTACACCGGCTTGCCGCGCTTGCCCAGGCCCACCGGTTGCGTCATCAGGTCCACCGTCATGTTGCCGGCGATGGCGTAGGCCACCACCAGCGGCGGGCTGGCCAGGAAGTTGGCCTTCAGGTTGGGGTGGATGCGCGCTTCGAAGTTGCGGTTGCCCGACAGCACGGCGGCGCACACCAGGTCGTTGGCGACGATGGCCTCGTTGATCTCGGGCGCCAGGTCGCCGGCGTTGCCGATGCAGGTGGTG
>CAYZGL010000157.1:0-10445 GCA_964477985.1 uncultured Rubrivivax sp.
GCCGCCTCGGCCCGCGCCTTCAGGGCGGCGAGTTCGGCCGGATCGTCGGTCTGGATGCCCAGGTGGTCGATGCCGGGCTGCGAGCCGCGTGTGGAGATGGCGAAGTTGACGGGAGGGTCTTGCAAAATCCACTTGGCATAGTCGCCCTCCAGGCGGGCCGGTGCCATGGCGAACAGCTTGGAATAGAAGCCGACGCTCTGGCCGAGATCGTCGACGTGCAGGTGGACGTGAAAGCGCTTCATGAGGGCTTCGCTTCAGCCGGTGGTGCAGCCAGGAACGACCTCGCAGTCCGCGCCCTGGCAGCAGTGCGCGGTGAGGTAGGCGAGCAGTGCGTTCATCTGTGCGATGGACGGGCGGTAGATGAGGTTGCGACCCTCGCGCTCTTGCGTCACCAGGCCGGCGTGCATCAGTTCCTTCAGGTGGAAGGACAGCGTCGAGCCGGGCACGTCCAGCGTGGCGCACAGCTCACCCGGCGTCATGCCCTGGGGAGCGGCGCCGATCAAGACGCGAAAGATGCGAAGGCGCATGCCCTGGGCCAGGGCTGCGAGAGAGGCGATAGCGGTTTTTTCATCTACCATTCCAGTATGGTGGAATTATGGTGCATCGTCAAGTGACGCTTGGTACGAAAGTCGATGAGTGTTGTTGCACCTAGCCATGACAGCTACAAATCCTGCTGCCAAGGGCAGCTATCGGGCGCGAAATCCTGCAGGTTCTCTGTCTGCTGTGGGTCGGGTCCGCCCCGTGACGAGAGGCTGCTTCTGGGCGGCCCACCGTCAAGGGCTGCTCTGCGGCGGTGAACTCGCCGGGGCGTCGGTCAAGACCCGCCCCGCTGCCGACTCGGAATCGGTCGTTTCGCTTGCTCACAACCTGTCGTTGGTAGCGGAGGGCATCGGCGGTGCGGCCGAACTTGGCATAAACTGCCAACGCCAACCAGGCGGGCTTGTTGCTCGCAGTCTTTGGAGTCCCGCAGCATGCCCACCCGCAACGTCGTTCTGAGCGAACATCAACAGCAGCTGGTTGAAGACTTGGTGCAGTCCGGTCGCTACCAGAACGCCAGCGAAGTACTGCGAGATGGGCTGCGCCTCGTCGAGGAGCGGGAGCGCTACGAGAATGCCAAGCTCGAGGCCCTGAAGCAGGCAGCCCGCCAGGGCTGGGCGGATGTGTCCGCAGGGCGGTATGCCGATGTTGCCGATGATCAGCTCGACGACTTCGTCGGGCAACTGGGTCGCCGTGCTGCGCAGGCTGCCAAGACGGCGAGTTGATGCTTCGCTATCGCCTGTCGGAAGCAGCACAGGGCGATGTGCTCGAAATCCTCGCTTGGACACATGAGCGCTTCGGTGAGGTCGCCCGACTGCGTTACGAGAGCCTGATCGTCGCCGCGCTGCGCGACGTGGCAAGCCAGCCCGACAGACCGGGCAGTCTCGCGCGGCCCGAACTTGGTGCAGGTGTTCGATCTTGGCACCTGCGACTGAGCCGGGAACACACGAAACCCGGTGTGGGGATCGTCCACCGACCACGTCACTTTCTTGTCTATCGTCTTCAGCCCGGCCTGGTCGTTGTCGGTCGGGCGTTGCACGACGCCATGGAGCTGGCACGGCACCTGGATCCCGATGCGTCTTGGGAGTAGTCGCCAGGGCGCCTTGATCGGCAGGCCTGTTCGATCGATGCAAGACGCCTTGGCGGCGCAGCGACGATGCAGACCTCGGGGGAGCCGACCATGGCGCACGGCTCTTCGTGGCCGGCCGCCGGAGGTCACGAACGACTGATTCATAGATGCGAAGTGCGAAGAAGCCAGGCCTGGGCATCGGGCAGCTTTGGAGTACGTCGATGGGCGGCAATGGGTCGCAAAGAGCCGGTCGCCTCGGCACGGAGGAGTCCTTCGACCCAACCCGCTTGGCCAGTCACCGGCGAGTGACCGGTGTTGATGGTGCAGCGGTCGATCGATGCAGCGGACGTCCATTGGCAGGTATCGGCGACAGCTGCCATTGACGCCAGTAGTGCCAGTGAGCGGGTCCAGTCTGCTCCCGACGTTCAGCGGGCCCATGTCACCCGCGGGGGGAGTTCAGCGGACAGATCAACGGAATCCGCATTGATCGTCGGTGCGGGCCGGGCAAGGCCACCACACCTCGCTAAGGACGCCCAGCCGTCTTCAGGGCAGCTTCGACGGTGGCAAGTGGCAGCACCAGCGACCGCGGGTCGTCCAGCAGGCGAAGCGCGCCATAGGCCTCGTACCAGCGCGCCACCCTCTCATTCTTGGCGTCGATCAGCAGTGCGACACCTCCGACCTGCGTGGCAGCGCGAATGCACCGGCGGCCAGCGGCCAACAGCAGTTGTCCACCCAAGCCCTGCCCCTGCATCGTCCGATCCACGGCCAGACGGGCCAAACGAAACACGGGCACGTCGTACCGGGCCAGCCCCTTCTTCACCAAGGCCGGCGTTTGCGCATATTCGATGGAGGCCGGGCTGAGGCTGTAGAAACCCAGGACGCGCCCATCATCACCCACGGGCGTCGCGACGAAGGTTTTCGCGCCGCCTCGCTCGCTGCTTTGCCGCGCGTGGCGACGCAGGAATTCGTTCAGGTCCGCGTCGCCGCAATCAAAGGCCTCACGGTCATGCGATTTGGCGATCAACGCTTCTCGCCACTCAGGCAAGCTCATACTTGCTTGGGCATCCGGCTGGCTGCATGCTGAAGTTTGGCGTTGGGTGCCGGCGGGTTCTCCAGCACATCGAGAACCCGCAGGCTGTCGCGCGCAGACAAGGTCACGGTCTCGGACTGCTCGATGACCTTGCGGGCAGCATCAAGTGCGTGACGCAGGATGAAATCGGTCATGTCGGTGTGCGCTATCGCCACTGCGCGCATCAGCATTGCCTTGTCCTCCGCGCGAACGCGAAGGGCGAGCCGGCTGTTGTCTTCAACGAAAGCACGGGGCATGTCGGCTCCCTTGATGTACGTATTGAAAGTGTACGCAGGAAGGGCCGGCGCGGCAAGTTCGCGCAGTTGCGCCTTGGCCCGAGGCCACCGCCGGCCATGGTCAGCGCTCGTTGGTTGGGACTGTTGTGCCGGCAAGCCAACGTCCAATGGTCGGCGCGCGGCAATGTGGCGGAAGGCATCGCAAAGCGCGCATGTGACATTGCTCGGCGCGGTGTGAGGTGTCGAGCGAGGGTCCATAGGGCACAATCGGGAAACGCGCGGCGAATGCGTTTCATTGCTGAATCAATCAGTTAGCATCCATCTGTTGGCCATTTGAGGCCATTCTTGGACGCATCACATCAATCGGCACCGCTCACACTTTTTGGCCTCCGAAGCCAAGGGTCGTGGGTTCGATCCCCGCCAGCCGCGCCATCACACCGTCGCGCCACATCCCGCCGACCCTCCCGCCGCCGCCCCTGCCGGCACCTTGGCGCGAAGATGCCGGCGCATCACGCTGACGCTGGCGCCGCTGGCCTTGTTCGGCGCGTGCAGCACGCCGCCGCGCGTCGATGTGGCGCGCGACGGTGCGCCGGCGCAGCCGCCGTCCGACCTGATCTCCCGCCCCGATCCGCAGCCGCAGGTCGAGCCCATCCGTGCCGGCGGGCCGAACAAGCCCTACGAGGTGCTGGGCCAGCGCTACACGCCGCTGACCGCCGATGTGCCGCTGGCCGAAACCGGGCTGGCTTCGTGGTACGGGCGCAAGTTTCACGGCAGCCCGACCGCCAGCGGCGAGGTCTACGACATGTACGCCACCACCGCCGCGCACCGCACCATGCCGATCCCCAGCTATGCGCTGGTGCGCAACCCGGCCAACGGGCGCGAGATCGTCGTGCGCGTCAACGACCGTGGCCCCTTCCACGCCGACCGCGTCGTCGACCTGAGCTACACGGCGGCGCTGAAGCTGGACCTGCTGCGCGGCACGGCGCCGGTCGAGGTCCGGCGGCTGACGCACGACGATATCCGCAGCGCACGCTGGCGCGGCGCTGGCAGGCCGGCCGCCGTCGCCGCTGCTGCCGCCGCAGCGCCGCCCGCGCCGGCAGTGCAGGCCGAGGTGCCGGCGGCGGCACCGCCGGCCGATGCCGCCGCGGCACCGGCGGGCACCGCAGCCATGGCGGCCGCGGTGATGCCGCTGGCCGCACCGGCCGCACCGGCCGCACCGGCCGCGACAACGACGACACCGACGACACCGACGACACCGACGACACCGACGACACCGACGACACCGACGGCGCCGCCGACGCCGTCGGCCGCGCCGCCGTCAGCCAGGCCGAACGGCGGCAGCTTCTGGGTGCAGCTGGGCGCGTTCAGCCAGCGCCAGGGTGCGCACGAGCTGCGCTTGCAGCTGGCGCAGCAGCTGGACTGGCTGGATCCGCTGCTCGCCATCTTCGACGAACGCACGCTGTACCGGCTGCAGGCGGGCCCCTTCGAGTCGCGCAGCCAGGCGCGCGACATGGCCGAGCGCATCCGCGATGCGTCGTCCGGGCTGATGCGCCCGCTGGTGCTGCAGCGGCGCTGAGCGCGCCCGCGGCCGGCTGGGCGCCGGCGCAGCCCCGGGCGCAACATAGGTCTGCCGCGGCCGCGCAATAGCGCCTAAAGTGCGCGTCCGGGCCGCAGCATGGTGCGGCGGACAAGGAGGACTCGGCATGGCCAAGGAAAAAGCGGACAGGGGCGAGGCGCGCGGCCTGTCGCTGCACATCGGGCTGAACGGCGTCGGCGCGGCGCACTACGGCGGCTGGGACGGGCCGCTGGCCGCCTGCGAATTCGACGCCAACGACATGGCGGCACTGGCCGGCGGGCGCGGCATCAAGAGCACCGTGCTGCTGACCAAGAGCGCGACGCGTGCCAAGGTGCTGGGCGCGCTGCGCGCCGCGGCCAAGACGCTGGTTTCGGGCGACTTCTTCCTGCTGACCTATTCGGGGCACGGCGGGCAGGTGCCCGACGTGTCGGCCGACGAGTCCGACAAGCTCGACGAGACCTGGTGCCTGTACGACGGCCAGCTGATCGACGACGAGCTGTACCAGGAGCTGGGCAACTTCGCCGCCGGCGTGCGCATCCTGGTGCTGTCCGACAGCTGCCACAGCGGCACCGTGGTGCGCGCCGGCCCGCCGCCGCTGGGCGCGCCGCTGCCGGCGCTGCGCTCGAAGATGATGCCGCCGTCGGTGGCGATGCGCACCTACGAGGCGCACAAGGCCTTCTACGACAAGCTGCAGCAGGACGTGGCCAAGGCCGAAGGCGGCACCGTGGTCGACCCCGACGAGGCGCTGGCCGGCGTGGCGGTGAGCACGCGGCTGACCCGGATCGCCAAGCGTTTCAAGGCGCGCGCGATCCTGATCTCGGGCTGCCAGGACAACCAGAGCAGCTACGACGGCGAGCACAACGGCGCCTTCACCGCGCGGCTGCTGACGGTGTGGAACCGCGGCAACTTCGACGGCAGCTATGCCACCTTCCACGCGCACATCAAGGCGGGCATGCCGGCGGTGCAGACGCCGAACCTGTTCACGATGGGCTCGGTGGCTGCGTTCCTGAAGCAAAAGCCCTTCACCGTGTGACGGGCCGCGCGCCGGGCCGCGCGCCGCCACGCAGCGGCGCTGCGCGCGGCAGCGGCGGCGGCCTGCCCGAGTGGTGCATCAGCGCCGAACCCCGAGCGCAAGGAAGCGGCAGATGGCAGACCTCATCCCGATCAAGCTGACCGGCCGCGTCGACGCGCCGGCCTTGCCCGCGCTGCTCAGCGGCGCCAGCCGCACCGCCGGCGCGAGCGGCGACGATTTCCTGCCGCCGGGTTACCTGCGGCCCACCGGCAGCTTCGACGTCGGCGGCGCGGCGCGCAGCGTCGAAGGTGCGGCCGCGCTGCAGCACGAGGCCGCCGCCGACGAAGTGGTGGTGCTCGAGCTGGCCGACGGCGGCACGCTGGTCACCAGCGCGTCGCGGCTGCGCGACGCGCTGGCGCGTTGCCACCCCGACTGGCTGGACGCCGACGGCGCCATCCCCTTCGAGAAACTTCGCGCCGAAGGCGCGGCGGCGCAGCGCGGCTTCGGCGAGGCGCTGGGCGGCCTGGTGAGCAAGGTGTTCACGCTGGTGGCCGGCGAGTCGCAGGATGCGATCGTCGACGCCGCGCTGGCCTGGTTGAAGGGCAAGGGCATCGATGCCGCCGAACTCGGCGTCAGCCGGCTCGGCACCCAGGCGCTGATGTGGGCGATCGAAAGCCGGCTGATGCAAGCGCCCGGCCGGCTTTACCGCTGGGTCGGCGCCAGCGGCAAGGCGGCCGACCTCGAGCCGGCCACGCCCGAAGCGCTGGCGCCCGCGGTGGCCGAAGGCAAGCCGCTGCTGGTCTTCATCCACGGCACGGGCTCGAACTCGCTGGGCAGCTTCGGCGACCTGCGCGCCGGCGACCGCGAACTGTGGGCCTCGCTCGAGCAGCATTTCGGCGCCAACATCTTCGCCTTCGAGCACCACACGCTGTCGGCCAGCCCGATCGAGAACGCGCTCGAGCTGGCGCGCGCGCTGCCCAAGGGCGCCAGGCTGAACCTGGTGTCGCACTCGCGCGGCGGCCTGGTCGCCGACCTGCTGTGCCTGCGCGACTTCGACGCGCAGATCGACGCCTTCCGCCGCCCGGCCAACATGCCCGGCAGCGGCGACGCCGACCCGGCCAGCGATGAGGCGCAGCAGCTCGGCCAGCAGCTCGACGACGCCTACAAGGAACACCGCCAGTGGCTGCGCGCGCTGGCCGAGGAACTGCGCGCCAAGCAGTTCGTGATCCAGCGCTACGTGCGTGCGGCCAGCCCGGCCAACGGCACCAAACTGGCCAGCGGCAATTTCGACGTCTTCCTGTCGGGGCTGCTGACGCTGATCGGCCAGGTGCCGTTCTTCTTCGGCAGCCCCTTCTACGCCGCCTTCAAGCGCGTGGTGGTCGAGATCGCCAAGAACCGCAGCAACCCGCACTTGGTGCCCGGCATCGAGGCCATGCTGCCCGATTCGCCCACCGCGCGGCTGCTGCGCGACGCGCCGGTGCAGCCCGGCGTGGCGATGGCGGTGATCGCCGGCGACATCCAGGGCGGCAACCTGCTGGTGCGCCTGGGCGTGCTGCTCACCGACTTCCTGCTGTTCGACCGCGACGACAACGACCTGGTCGTCAACACCACCGCCATGCTGGCCGGCGTGGCGCCGCGCGCCGGCTCGCGCGTGCTGTTCGACCGCGGCGCCGATGTCTCGCACTTCCGCTACTTCGTCAACCTGGGCACGCGCTCGGCGCTGCGCGACTGGCTGGTGGCGGCCGACCCCGCCGCGGTCGACGCCTTCCGAGCGCTGCCCAGCCCGGCCGAGTTCGAAGCGGCGCTGGCCGCGGCGGCGCGCGACGTGGCCGCCACCGACCGCCCGATCGTGGTGGTGCTGCCCGGCGTGATGGGTTCGCACCTGCAGGTCGACGGCAAGGACCGCGTCTGGTTCGACCCGCTGGACATCGCCAGCGGCGGCCTCGCCAAGATCGCCTGGGGCCAGCCCGGCGTCGAAGCCGAAGCGCTGTTCGGCATGTTCTACGGCGAGCTGTGCAAGACGCTGGCCGACAGCCACCGCGTCGAACGCTTCGCCTACGACTGGCGCCAGCCGCTGGACGTGCTGGGCGAGCGCTTCGGCGAATTCATCGCCCGGCTGATGGCGCAGACGCAACAGCCGATCCGGCTGCTCGCGCACAGCATGGGCGGGCTGGTGGTGCGCGCCTGCATCTACAAGCGCCGCCCGGTGATGGATGCGCTGATGGCGCGCGACGGCGCGCGGCTGCTGATGCTGGGCACGCCGCACCAGGGCGCGCATTCGATGGTCGAGAACCTGATCGGCAAGGGCGACACGCTGCGCACGCTGGTGCGGCTGGATGTCGTGCACACGATGCAGCAGGTGCTGGACATCGTCGCCGGCTTCCGCGGCGCGCTGCAGCTGCTGCCGCGGCCGGGCTTCAAGGACATGTTCCAGGGGCAAAGCGACGGCGGCGCCTTCTACGACTACCAGAAGGCGCAGACCTGGGCCGACTTCGCGCCCAAGGTGCAGGACTTCTGGTTCGGCAACGGCCACGTCGGCCAGCCGGCGCAGGCCGTGCTCGACGCCGCATCGTGGCTGTGGGCGCAGGACGGCGCGGCCACGCCGGCGCTGCCGCCCGCGTACGAGGCCAAGAGCAGCTATGTCTTCGGCGTCGCCGCCAACACGCCGTGCGGCGTGCGCGAGCAGGGCGGGCGGCTGCGCATGGTCGGCACCACCCACGGCGACGGCACGGTCAGCTGGGCCTCGGGGCGCATCGGCGGCATCGGCCAGTATTTCTGGATGCCGGCGGCGCACGGCGACCTGCCGTCCACCAAGGAACACTTCCCGGCGCTGCTCGAGCTGCTGACCACCGGCACCACCGCGCGGCTGGCGACCGTGCCGCCGGCGGTGCGTGCGGTCGAGGCGCCGCAGCCGCTCGCCTACGACGCCGGCCCGCCGCTGGCCGACGACGCCGACATGCTCGGCCGCTCGCTGCTCGGCGCATCGCCGCGCGCCTTCGTGCCGGTGCGGCGCAAGCGCCGGCTCGACGTGCGCGTGCAGGCGCAGGACCTGCGGTTCCTGGTGCAGCCGATCATGGTCGGGCAGTACGAGGGCGACCCGATCGCCGGGCCGCAGCGGCTGATCGACCGCGAGCTGCTCGACGGCGACCTGAGCCAGCGCCACAGCCTGGGCCTGTACGCCGGCCCGCTGGGCAGCGCCATCGTGGTGCTGCGCGCGCCCAACGCCAACGAGCGCGCGCGCGGCAGCCTGCGCGGCGCCGTCGTCACTGGCCTGGGGCCCTACGACGGCGGCCTGAGCGTCGGCACCCTGACCGAAGCGGTGCGCGCCGGCGCGCTGCGCTACCTGCTGCAGCTGGTCGACGTGCTCGGCAGGGCCGAGCGCGAAGTCGCGCTGGCCACGCTGCTGCTGGGCTACAACTCGTCGGCCAACTTGAGCGTCGAAGCCTCGATCGAAGCGCTGGTGCGCGGCGTGATGGAGGCCAATGCGCGTTTTTACGAAACCACGCGGCTGAACATCCGCATCGTGCGGCTGAACATCGTCGAGATGTACATCGACACCGCGATCACCGCGGTGTATTCGCTGCGCCGCATCGAGCGGCGGCTGGCCAGCGCGGCCGAGCAGCTGCAGACGCAGCTGGTGTGCAGCCCCGCGCTGGAGCGCGGCGAGGGCCGCCGCCAGCGCCTGTTCGACAGCGGCGCCGGCAGCTACTGGCCGCGGCTGATCGTCACCGCGGCCGACGGCGGCCAGGCTGCTGCGGCAGCGGGCGCGGGTGCGCCGGGTGCCACCGGCGCACCCGTCACGGTGCTGGCCGATGCGCTGAAGTTCCTCTACCTCGGCCAGCGCGCGCGTGCCGAGTCGCAACTGCATCAGCGCCAGCCGGGGCTGATCGAGCGCCTGGTGCAGCAGCAGATCGGCAGCACCGTGTGGAACGAGGACTTCGGCCGCATGCTGTTCCAGCTGATGGTGCCGCACGACTTCAAGGACCTGGGCCGCCAGCTGCAGCAGGTGGTGCTGGTGGTCGACGACACCACCGCCAACCTGCCGTGGGAGCTGATGCTGGCCGACGACCCCTCGCGCAGCGGCGGCGACACGCGCCCGCTGGCGCTGCGCATGGCCGCGGTGCGCCAGCTCAGCTCGCTGCAGTACCGCCGCCGCGTGCGCCAGAACCCCGAGCGCAGCGCGCTGGTCATCGGCAACCCGTCGACCCAAGGTTTCAAGCAGGCCTTCTCCAGCGGCGACACCCAATACGCCGCCGACCCGGCCGACCTGCCCGGCGCCAAGGCCGAAGCCGAAGCGGTGGCCGCGCTGCTGGCGGCGATGGGCTACCAGACGACGTCGCTGACGCACGGCGAAAGCGCCGCCAACGTGCTGGCGGCGCTGTTCCACCGGCCGTGGCGTTTGCTGCACATCTCGGCACACGGCATCTTCGGGCTGCGCCATGCCGACGGCCGCTGGCGCAGCGGCGTGCTGCTGTCCGACGGGCTGCTGATCACCGCGGTCGAGGTCGGCGCGATGGAAGTGGTGCCCGACGTCGTGTTCCTGAACTGCTGCCACCTGGGCACGGTGGACGTCGGCCGCCACGGCAACAAGCTGGCGGCCAGCATCGCGCGCGAGCTGATCGACATCGGCGTGCGCTGCGTGATCGTCGCCGGCTGGGCGGTCGACGACCAGGGCGCGCAGCGTTTCGGCGAAACCTTCTATCAAGAGCTGCTGCTGCGCCGCCGCCCCTTCGGCGAAGCGGTGTTCCTGGCGCGCAAGGCGGTGTACGACGCCAAGCCCAGCGACATCACCTGGGGCGCCTTCCAGGCCTATGGCGACCCGGCCTGGCGCGCCGAGGCCCGGGCGCAAGGCGCCGACGCGGGCAAGGCCGCGCCCTTCGCGTCGCCCGAAGAGCTGCTCGACGAGCTGGCGCGCATCCGCGCCGAGCTGTCGCGGCGCAGCGCGC
>CAYZGL010000158.1:0-10381 GCA_964477985.1 uncultured Rubrivivax sp.
TGCTGCTGCTGGGCGCGGTGGGGCAGCTGCAGTTCGAGGTGGTGGCGCACCGGCTCGAGCACGAATACGGCTGCAAGGCGCGCATCAGCCCGGCGCGCTACAACGTCGCGCGCTGGGTGACGTGCGACGCTGCCGATGGCGGCGAACGCGAACTCAAGCGCTTCATCGACGGCAACGCACACCGCGTCGCACTCGACGCGGTCGACGCGCCGTGCGTGCTGCTGGAATACGCCGGCGAACTGCGCGCGATGCAGGAGAACTGGCCGAAGATCAAGTTCCACGCGCTGCGCGAGCATGCGGGGCTGGTGTTTCAGAGGCAGCTGGACGGTTGACGCTGTGTCGATCTCGGTAATACACTGAATATTACCAAACCCACCCGGATCCGCCATGACCGTCACCGTCAAGCTCGATGTGCCGCTCGAGGAACGCTTGCGCCAGCGCGCGGCCCGCACCGGCCGCAGCACCAGCGACGTCATCCGCGCGGCACTGCAAGCCTATCTGGATCAACCCGAACGCGCCGCGCCGCTTTCGGCCTTCGAGTTGGGCGCCGATCTGTTCGGGCGTCACCACGGCCCGGCCGATCTGGCCGATCTGGCTCAAGGCCGCAAGCACGCAGTGGTCGACGCCTGGGCGCAGCGCCATGCCGGGCGTGGCAGCTGAGGCGGCGGCGCGTGAGCCTTCCGCGCGCTATCTGGCGTATGCCGGGGCCGTGCTGGTCGACAGCGGGCCCTTGATCGCGCTGTTCAACGGCGCCGACCGCTGGCATGCGCCGGTGCTGCGCTGGTTGCAGCAAAACCCCGCGACGACACTGATCAGCACCTGGTGCGTCGCCACCGAGGTCTGCGCGCTGCTGGCGCGGCGCATCCACAACGACTGCGCGCTGGACTTCCTGCGCTGGGTCGAGCGCGGCGCCCTCACGCTGGACCGCGCCGCCGATGGCAGCCTGACCGAGGTGCTGCGCATCAGCGAACGCTTCGCCAGCTTGCCCTTCGACCTGGCCGATGCGTCGGTGGCCGAGGCCGCGGCAAGACTGAAGATCCGCCACCTGATCTCGATCGATGCGGACTTCGATGTCTACCGCGACCGCGCGGGCAAGCCGCTGATCAATCTGCTGGCGCGCTGAGTGCTTTTGCGCCGGTTGGACAATGGCCACGGCATTTCGCATTGCTTTGACTGCTCAGCCATGACCACCCTTGCCGCCCCCGCCTCGTCGCGCCTCGCGCTGTACCTGGACCTGATCCGCTGGAGCCGCCCGGCCGGCTGGCTGCTGCTGCTGTGGCCCACGCTGGCGGCGCTGTGGATCGCGGCCGGCGGCTGGCCCGGCTGGCACCTGCTGGCAGTGTTCGTGCTCGGCACCATCCTGATGCGCAGCGCCGGATGCTGCGTCAACGACGTCGCCGACCGTGAGTTCGACCGCCACGTCAAGCGCACCGCGCAGCGGCCGGTGACGCGCGGCGCGGTATCGGTGCGCGAGGCCTTGACGCTCGGCGCGGTGCTGGCGCTGCTGGCGTTCTTGCTGGTGCTCACCACCAACCCGCCGACCATCGTACTGTCGTTCGCCGGGCTGGCGATCACGCTGGCCTACCCGTACGCCAAGCGCTATGTATCGATGCCGCAAGCGGTGCTGGGCGTGGCCTTCAGCTTCGGCATCCCGATGGCTTTCGCCGCCGCGGCGGGCGGCAGCAGCTGGGCTGTGGCCGACATCGCCGCCGCAGCGCCGCCGCAGGCCTGGGCGCTGTTGGCCGTCAACCTGTTGTGGGTGCTGGCCTACGACACCGAGTACGCGATGGTCGACCGCGACGACGACCTGCGCATCGGCATGAAGACCTCGGCGATCACGCTGGGCCGCTTCGACGTGGCCGCGGTGATGGCCTTCTACGCGCTGCACCTGGCAGGCTGGCTGTGGCTGGGGCTCGGCTTGTTCGGCCTGGGCGCGGTGTTCCTGGCCGGCATCGCCCTCGCCGCAGCGCAAGCGGCGTGGCACTACACGCTGATCCGCGGCCGCACGCGCGAAGGCTGCTTCCGGGCCTTCCGCCTGAACCACTGGCTGGGCGCCGCGGTCTTCGCCGGCGTGGCGCTGGACCTGGCGCTGAACGCCGCGCTGCGCTGATCAGCCGCCGGCACCGAGTTCGTGCGCGCGCTGCTGCGCCGCGCGAATCGCCTTGACGATGGCGGCTTGCACGCCGTCGGCCTGCATCGAAGTCAGCGCCGCGAAGGTGGTGCCGCCCTTGGAGGTGACGCGCTCGCGCAGCAGCGACACCGGCTCGTCCGACTGCCGCGCCAGCTCGGTGGCGCCGGCAAAGGTGGCCAGCGCCAGCGCGCGGCCCTGTGCCGCATCCAGCCCCATGTCCTGCGCCGCCTGCAACATCGCTTCGAGGAAGAAGAACACGTAGGCCGGGCCCGAGCCGGACAAAGCGGTCACCGCGTCCAGATCGGCTTCCTGCTGCAGCCACAGCGTCTGGCCGGTGGGCGCAAGCAAGGCTTCGATGCGCGCGCGTTCGTCGGCGCTGACCGCGGGCGTCGCATACAGCCCGGCGATGCCGCGGCCGATCAGCGCCGGTGTGTTGGGCATGCTGCGCACGATGCGCGCGGCGCCGGTGGCGCGTGCGATCGCCGCGCAGCCGATGCCGGCCATCACGCTCAGGTGCAGCGCGTCGCGCGCCATGCCGGCCAAGGGCCATGCCGCTTCGGCAAAGACCTGCGGCTTGACCGCCCAGACGAACACCGCGGCACCCGCCAGCGAGGCATCGGCCGCGGCCAGCGCAGGCACGCCGAACTGCTGCGCGAGCCGCGCACGCTGTTCGGCCGACGGCTCGACCACAGCCACGCCCGCCGCGGCATGGCCGCTGCGCAGCAGGCCGCCGATCAGCGCCGAGGCCATGTTGCCGCCGCCGATGAAGACGATCGCTGGTGCATCCATGCGGCGCAGTGTAGCCACCGCCCCATTCATTAAGATGCGCGCCTTCGCCGCCGCATCGCTTGCAACGGCCGCTTCCATCCCGATCATGCCCACCATGAATGCTCCTTCTGCCGACCCCGGCCTTTCCTTCGACGTCACCGAAGCCGACTTCCGCCAGACCGTGCTCGAGCGCTCGCTCGACGTACCCGTGCTGCTGGACTGCTGGGCGCCGTGGTGCGGGCCCTGCCGCAACCTCAAACCGGTGCTGGAAAAGCTGGTGCAGGAATACGGCGGGCGCTTCGTGCTGGCCAAGCTCAACACCGACGACGCGCCGCAGATTTCGGCCGCGCTGCAGATCCGCAGCATTCCGCTGGTGGTGCTGTTCGTCGGCGGCAGGCCGGCCGACCAGTTCCAGGGCGCGCTGCCCGAAGGCCAGGTGCGCGCCTTCCTCGAAAAGCACTTGGGCGAGCAGGTGTCCGAAGCCGAAGCGCTGCGCGCCGAGGCCGCCGAATCACCGGACCCGCAGCACGCCGAGATGCTGCTGAGCGAGGCGCTGCGCATCGAGCCGGCCAACGCCGAGGTGGCGCTCGACCTGGCCACGCGCTGGATCGCGCGCGACGAGTTCGACGGCGCCGAAAAGCTTTTGAACCGCCTGAGCGCCGAGCAAGGCGGCGACCGCCGCAGCGCGCTGCTCAAGCGCATCGAGCTGGCGCGCCACAAGCCCGAGGGCGACCCGGCCGCGCTGGCGGCGCGCATCGCCGCCAACGCCAAGGACTTCGACGCCCGCTTCGCGCTGGCCGCGCTGCAGGCGCACGCGGGCGACTTCAACGCCGCTTTCGACCAGCTGCTGGACGTGGTGCTGCGCGACAAGGCCGAATGGCGCGAGAAGGCGCGCTTGCAGCTGGTGGAGTGGTTCGCGCTGTGCACCGACGCGCAGGCGGTGAGCCGCGGGCGGCGTTACCTGGGCATGTACCTGAACTGAGTGAACTGAGCGGAGCGCAGCAACAGCACGCGGCCCTCGGCGCGAGCCCTGCGCTCGAAACGTTCGTCGGCAGTGACGAACGCCGCATCCTGGGTATGCAGTGCCAACGCGTGGTACAGCGTGTCGAACACGTGCAGCTGGTACCTGTGGGCCAGCGTCATGGCCAGCGCGTAGTCGTCAGGCCGCGCGACCACACGCATGTCCATCTCCAACAGGTCGGCGATGTCGCGGTGGGCCGTCGAAGGCGTCTCGCGGATCAGCACCGCTGCGACCTCGGCAATGAAGTGCGGCGGCTGCACCAGCTCGATGGCTTTCGCTGCCACTGCGCTCAGCAGCGTGAGTGCCGAGTCCACGTCGTCCTCGCCAGGCCGCGCGCCGATAAACCACTTCAGCGCGACACTGGCGTCGACGACCACCCGCGTCACGGGCGGCCTTGCTGACGCGCCTTGCGCAGTTGGGCATCGCTGCGTACCGGTGCGGTTGCGCGGCGTGCCAGGATGCGTTCGATGGCGGCGCGGCTCGCGCGGTCTCGGGCTTCGCGCTCGATCGCCTCGCGAATCAGCGCAGTGATCACCGCACTCTTGTTGCGGCCGGCGAAGGCGGCGTCGAAGGCGGCCTTGACGTCCTCGGGGACACTGAAATTGACGGTGCTCATGGCGGGTAGTTGTTGAAGTCTTCAACAAGCGCGCATGCTACACCTCACCCGCGCGCGCCGAAGATTGCGCTGCCCACGCGCACGATGGTCGCGCCTTCGGCCACCGCGGCGTCGAGGTCGGCGCTCATGCCCATCGACAGCGTGTCCATGGTCAGCCCTGATGCGTTCAGCGCGTGCAGCAGTTCACGCAAGCGCCGGTGCGGCAGCCGCTGCGCATCGATGTCATCCGCCGGCTCGGGAATGGACATCAGCCCGCGCAGCCGCACACGCTCGGTGGGCAGAGCGGCCACCGCTTGCGCCACCGCCGCCACCTCGTCGGGCATCAAGCCGCTCTTGCTCGCTTCGCCGCTGATGTTGACCTGCAGGCACAGCTGCAGGGGTGGCAACCCCGCCGGGCGCTGCTCGGCCAGGCGCTGCGCGGTCTTCAGCCGCTCGACGCTGTGCACCCAGTCGAATTGCTCGGCGACGACGCGGGTCTTGTTGCTTTGCAGCGGCCCGATCAGGTGCCAGCGCAGGGCATCGCGCAGTTCGGCCAGCGCCGTCATCTTGGCCAGCGCCTCTTGCACGTAGTTTTCGCCGAAGTCGCGCTGGCCGGCAGCGAAGGCCTCGTGCACCTGCGTTGCGCCGAAGGTCTTGCTCACCGCCAGCAACGTGACGCTTTGCGCGGGCCGCCGCGCGTCGTGGCAGCCGCGCGCGATGCGCTGGCGCACAAGCTGCAAGTTCTCTGCGATGCTCGCCATGGTGCTTAGAGCTTAGCGCGCCGCCGCGCGCGCCCCCGCCATGGACATCACGCAACTGCTGGCCTTCTCGGTCAAGAACAAGGCTTCGGACCTGCACCTGTCGGCCGGGCTGCCGCCGATGATCCGCGTGCACGGCGACGTGCGGCGCATCAACATCGAGCCGCTGGACCACAAGCAGGTGCACGCCATGGTGTACGACATCATGAACGACGGCCAGCGCAAGCACTACGAAGACACGCTGGAGTGCGACTTCAGCTTCGAGATCCAGGGCCTGGCGCGCTTCCGCGTCAACGCCTTCAACCAGAACCGCGGCGCCGGCGCGGTGTTCCGCACCATCCCGAGCAAGATCCTGACGCTGGAGCAGCTGAACGCGCCCAAGGTCTTCGCCGACCTGGCGCTCAAGCCGCGCGGCCTGGTGCTGGTGACCGGGCCCACCGGCTCGGGCAAGAGCACGACGCTGGCCGGCATGGTCAACCACCTTAACGAAAACGAGTACGGCCACGTGCTGACGGTGGAAGACCCGATCGAATTCGTGCACGAAAGCAAGAAGTGCCTGGTCAACCAGCGCGAGGTCGGCCCGCACACGATGAGCTTCAGCAACGCGCTGCGCGCCGCGCTGCGCGAGGACCCGGACGCGATCCTGGTCGGCGAAATGCGCGACCTGGAAACCATCCGCCTGGCGCTGACCGCGGCCGAAACCGGCCACCTGGTGTTCGGCACCTTGCACACCAGCAGCGCCGCCAAGACCGTCGACCGCGTGGTCGACGTCTTCCCCGCAGCCGAGAAGGACATGGTGCGCGCGATGCTGTCCGAATCGCTGGTGGCGGTGATCTCGCAGTCGCTGTGCAAGCTGAAGGACGGCTCGGGGCGCGTCGCCGCGCACGAGATCATGCTGGCGACCTCGGCGATCAAGAACCTGATCCGCGAAAACAAGATCGCGCAGATGTATTCGTCGATCCAGACCGGGCAGAGCCTGGGCATGCAGACGCTGGATCAGAACCTGGCCGATCTGGTGCGACGCAATGTGATCTCGGCGGCCGAGGCGCGGTCGAAGGCGAAGTTTCCGGAGAACTTTCCTGGTTAGGCGAGCGCGCCTGCGCCACGGATCTCGTTAGGCATCAGTATGAACAGCATGACGACACTCGCCGCCGTTGGACACATCACCGGTTCCGTAGTCACGTTGCTTGTGCTCGGCGTCCTTATGGTCCTCATAGCTTCGTGGGAGGCAGAACGGAACAAGAAGCGCGTCCTCGAGGAGGCCGCCGCCAAGCTGGGGATCGCAGTCGAGAGCCTCAACGACGAGCGCCTGACCAATAGGGTCATTCGGTTCTGGTCGGAGCGGTCCAGCAATGAACTGCTCAGCAATCGCGTATCAGACTTGTGCGGTCTTGCTCGGACTGCCTGGGGCGTGCTCGGATCGCTGCTGCAGGTCGGAATACTCGGGGCGGCAGTCTGGTTTGGTGTCACTGCGGAGCGTGACAACGCACTCTACGCTTGGTTCGCCCCAGGAGCGGCTGTCTTCTTCTGGGTGACAAGCGTGATCTTCTCACTGCTTTGCTACTTTCTTACTGGACGGTATCCCGGCGAGGCCAAGCTCGGCCGGAAAGGCCTTGTGCAGTTCTTGAATGAACGCCGCATCGTTGACGCGACTGACGCCTAGCCATTCGTTCGAGCCGATAGCCACTGCCAAGCCGGCGTCTGAGGCTCAACTCAAACGCTAGCCAGCATGACCGACTGGGCGACACTTCAACACCAGATGGACGACGCGTTCGACAACTACTTTGCGTTGTCGGAGGTACTGCGTGAAGATCTCAGCGCGCTGCTCGACGCTGAGTTCGATTCACAGTCTTCGCAACGCAACTTCATCCGTGCGTCTGCGGCAATGATCGAAGGCTATACGCACTGCATTCGCGAAATGTGCCTTGTCGGCCTCCAGTGCGATGCACCAGCCCTCACCTCCAAGGAGATCGCCGCGCTCAAGCCTGAGCGCGGCGTCGATACGAACGACCGATACAAGCTCACTGTCCGTGCGGCCTACAAGATGTTCGAACTCTCGCCACTTCCAGATTTTGGCGGGGAGCACTGGGTTCGTGCAAAGGAAGTGTTAAACAAGCGTCACTTACTCATGCATCCGAAGCTGCCCAGCGACCTCGCAATCGCAAGCCCCACGTGGCCTGCCATCAAAGACGACGTTGCCTGGTTGATGCAGCAGCTCTTTGCGTTCTTCGTGCTGCTGCAGAAGAAGCATGCTGGCTAACTCAAACGCTACCGAACAAACGATGCGACGAGCCGATCTTGTTCTCTGCCTTCGTAAGTGGGCGATTTGTGCGCTCGGTGTCGTCATCCTCCTTGGCATCGGCTACGGCCTCACCGAGGCCGAGAAACTGTTCTTCCCGGGCGGCGCTCGCGGTGCCGCGGAGTGGCTGTTCGTGGTGCTTGTTGGCCGCATTCTCGGAGTCCGCAGCATCATCAGCTTCCACGGTCAAACCGTCAGGGAGTTGCGCTCGGCGTTCGAGCGAGCGATCAAGGAGTACCTGGCTGACTGCGCGAAGGACGGCCTGGCACCCGAGAAGCCAGCTTCGGGCAAGCTCTTGCTGCGGGTCCCGCCGGAAGTACATGGTCGGGCATTGATTGCGGCACAGGCCGCTGGCAAGAGCCTGAACCAGTGGGCAACCGAGGTCTTGCAACATGCCGTCGAGCCCGCCGGCTGACTCGAGCGTCGAGCGCCTCAGTACTGATAGCGAAGCTGAGCCAGCAGAACAGAACCACCTTCGATCTTGTAGACCACCCTGTGCTCGTCATTGATGCGCCTGGACCAGTAGCCAGACAGCGCGTGCTTGATCGGCTCAGGCTTGCCGACTCCGGAAAAGGCTCTCGCTGTACTTCCGCAATCAGCTTGTAGATCCGGTCGACCATCTTCCTGCCTTGCTTCTGCCAACAAAGGTAGTCCTCCCATGCCGCGTCAGCGAAGATCAGCACCGCCGAGCCAAGAGCCGAATCGGGTGATGCTGCCGTCCACCACGCCAAGCACGCGTACGTCGCTTTGGCCGAGGCTTACCTTGCCGAGTCCGAGCGAGCGCGGGTTCGGGAACTGGCCGCCCGTATCAAGACCCGGCGCGGGGTGGCGGATGGCTGACTCGAACGCCCGTCCACTAGGCCTTGAACTTCACCACCCGCAGGCCAAGATGTTTCTCGAATGCATCGAAGTCCCGGTCGCCGTGAAGCAGCCTGCAGCCGTCGACGATGCAACGGGTGGCGATGACGGCGTCGATGGTTCCGCGGACGGTCACCCCCAGCGCGCGAAGCTTGCGCAGGTTCCGCGCAGACTCGATCGCCAAGTCCTCGCCACCGAGAACGATCTGCTGCAAGCGCCCCAACTGGCGCCGAGCCTCATTGAAGCCGCGATCGTCCTTGAATCCCCGCAGCACCTCGGCCAGGATCAGATCGCCGACCAGGATTGCCTCGACACCCAGATTCGCATCCAACCACTCTGCCTGGGGCGTCGGCGTATTCCTGAAGAAATCGACCCAGACACTGGAGTCGACAAGGATCACTTGTCGCGCCTCATGGCGTCGAGATCGCCTTCCCATTCGTGCTTGCCCCTGAGCTTGCGCAGTTCGGTCTGCTGCTGCAGCCGAAGCAGGGTTTTCAAGCCGAGTTCCACCGCCTCACGCTTGGTCTTCAAGCCGGTGGCCCGAAGCGTATCGGCCATGAGCTTGTCGTCGATCACGATGTTGGTTCGCATGGTGTGCACATCCGCAGGAAACATACACATCATACCGGGGCACGCCGGCACGGCAAGCCGAGCATCAAGAGCCACCGCCATACCCACCACCACGCCCGAGCCAATAGCCCGACATGCGTCTGTGGTCGGCGACGGCAAGAACCGTGGCGTGCGCGCTCGTCAAGTCGTAGCGCATGATGTGCAGACGTTGACGTTGCGTACGTGAAAGCGTACTCTTTAAGTATAAATTTCCTCTTGGAGTCCAACGTGACCGTGCTCACCGCATCCGCAGCGCGCGCCAATCTCTACCGCTTGATTGACCAGGCGGCGCAATCGCATCAACCCGTCGTCATCGCTGGCAAGAATTCCTCGGCAGTCCTGGTCTCCGCGGAAGACTGGGCTGCGATCCAGGAAACGATGCATCTTCTTTCCGTGCCCGGCATGCGCGAGTCCATCCGCAAGGCCATGGCGGAGCCGCTGTCGAAGAGCGCCCGCGAGCTGAAATGGTGAAGTGGGAGCTTGCCTACTCGAAGCAGGCGCTCAAGGACGCAAGAAAGGTCAAGGCGGCGGGGCTGAGGCCTAAGGTGGAAGAACTGTTGGCCATTCTCGAAAAGGATCCGTTTCAGAACCCGCCGGCTTTCGAGAAGCTCGTTGGCGATCTTGCCGGCGCTTACTCTCGGCGGATCAATATCCACAACCGGCTGGTCTACGAAGTTTTCAGCAAGGAGCAGGTGGTTCGCATACTCCGCATGTGGACGCACTACGAGTGATGGCCCACCCGCCGCCGCCTGATCCCCGAGCACCCGCCGCCCCCCCAAAGGACCCTCATGGAACGCGACCAAGCCTCCAAATTCGTCAACGACCTGCTGCGCCTGATGCTGGCGCGCAATGGCTCTGACCTGTTCCTCACCGCTGAATTCCCGCCGGCGATCAAGGTCGACGGCAAGGTGACCAAGGTCAGCCCGCAGCCGCTGACCGGCCAGCACACCTTGCAGCTGGCGCGCACGGTGATGAACGACAAGCAGGCGGCCGAGTTCGAGCGCACCAAGGAGTGCAACTTCGCGATCAGCCCGCAAGGCGTCGGGCGCTTTCGCGTCAATGCCTTCATGCAGCAAGGCCAGGTCGGGCTGGTGTTCCGCACCATCCCGGCGACGCTGCCGACGATCGAGGGGCTGAACCTGCCCAAGATCTTGAAGGACGTGGCGATGACCAAGCGCGGCCTGGTGATCTTCGTCGGCGCCACCGGCTCGGGCAAGAGCACGTCGCTGGCGGCGATGGTCGACCACCGCAACCAGAACAGCTTCGGCCACATCATCACCATCGAAGACCCGGTGGAGTTCGTGCACCCGCACAAGAACTGCATCGTCACGCAGCGCGAGGT
>CAYZGL010000159.1:0-10295 GCA_964477985.1 uncultured Rubrivivax sp.
TCGCCGGTGCCGGTGGTGGGCGCGCAGGACTACGTGCCGCACGAGCTGGGCGAGGAGCAGATCGAGTTCCTGCTCGAAAGCTACGCCAAGGCGGCCGAGGTGGCCAAGGCCAGCGGCGCCGACGGCATCGAGATCCACTGCGCGCACGAGACGGTGGGCCACAGCTTCCTGTCGCCGGTGACGAATCGCCGCACCGACCGCTGGGGCGGCGGGCCCATCGAGCGCACGCGCTACGTGGTCGAGGCGCTCAAGCGCGTGCGCGCGCGCGTCGGCGACGGCATCGCGCTGGGCATCCGCGTCAACGGCGGCGAGTCGCGCGAGGGCGGCTACGACAACATGGAACTGCGCGAGATGCTGTTCCACATCGCCAGCCAAGGGCTGCTCGATTTCGTCGACATGGACACCGGCCACTGCTGGGGTGCGCCGTCGTACGTGCCGTCGTCGTACCAGCCGCACGCCGAGTTCCGCGAGTTCGGCAAGGCGGCACGCTCGGACCTGGCCGAGCTGCCGCGCAAGGTGGCGGTGCTGTTCACCGGCCGCATCAACGAGCCGGTGCTGGCCGAGGAGCTGCTCAAGGGCGGCTACTGCGACCTGGTGGGCATGGTGCGCGCCGGCATCGCCGACCCCGAGTTCGCCAACAAGGCGCGCGAAGGCCGCCTGAGCGAGATCCGGCGCTGCATCGCCTGCACCCGCTGCATCGACGAGGCCAGCGAGCCGGTGACGCTGCCCTACGCGCCCACCTGTTCGATCAACCCCGAACTCGGCCAGGAGCTGCGCTGGAAGGCCGAGTACAAGCCGGCCGCCAAGGCCAAGCACGTGGTCGTGATCGGCGGCGGCGCCGCCGGCTGCGAGGCGGCGCGCGTGGCCGCGATGCGCGGCCACAAGGTGACGCTGCTCGAACAGGGCAAGCGCCTGGGCGGGCAGTTGCTGATCGCCGCCAAGGCACCTGGGCGCGATTCCTTCGAGGACCAGATCTACTTCGAGGAGAACGCGCTCGAGCGGCTGGGCGTGCGCGTGCATTTGGGCGCGCGTGCCGATCTCGCGGCCGTCAAGGCGCTGCAGCCCGACGCGGTGGTGGTGGCCACCGGTGCGCTGCCGCGCCTGCCCAGCGAGATCCCCGGCATCGCGCTGCCGCACGTGGTGCAGGGCTGGGACGTGCTGCTGGGCAAGGCCCAGACCGGCGAACGTGTGGCGCTGGTGTCGCAGGAGGACTACTACCAGACGCCGTGCGTGGCCGAGTACCTGGCCGATCGCGGCAAGAAGGTGACGATCTTCCACAAGTCGGTGCACCTGGCCACCGAGGTCGCGCGCTACTCGATCGGCATGGTGCTCAAGCGCATGGAGCAGTGCGGCATCGTGGTGCACCCGAACCGCATCCTGAAGTCGGTGAGTGCCGACGCGCTCGAGTTCGTGTCGAGCTGGGGCGACGCCACCTACAAAGAAACCGGCTTCGACAGCGTGGTGCTGGTGTACGGCGCGGTGCAGCAGCCGCAGCTGTACCACGACTTGCAGGCCGACGGCAGCGTGGCCGAGGTCTACCTCGCCGGCTCGGCCTGGGTGCCGCGCCGGCTGGCCGAAGCCACGCGCCACGGCGCCGACATCGGCCTGCTGGTCTGAGGCTGCCGCGAGCCTCGCCACACCCGGCCACGACGAGGAAAACACGATGAGCCGTCCGCTCGATGACCTGGTGGTGCTGGATCTGTCCCGGCTGTTCTGCACCTCGCTGTGCGCGGCCTTCCTCGCCGACTTCGGCGCGCGCGTGATCCGGCTGGAACTGGAGCCAGCCGCGCCGCGCGAGGCCGAGGGCTGGAACCACGAAGCCGACCTGATCCACCGCAACAAACAAAGCCTCGCGCTCGACTTGGGCTCCGAGCAGGGGCGCACGCTGCTGCACCAGCTGCTGGCCAAGACCGATGCCTTCGTCACCGACTGCAGCGTGGCCGAACTGGCGGCGCTGGGCATCGACTACGAAGGTGCGTGCAAGCTGCGCGCCGACATCGTCTACGGCCGCTTGTCGGGTTTCGGCCCGGTGGGCCCGGACAAGGATCTGCCGGCGATCGACGAACTCGCCGCCGCGCGCACCGGCATGATGCCGATCCTGCCGCAGCCGGGGCAGCCGCCGGTGTACACCGGCGCCGGCGCGATGCACGCCGGCACCATGCTCGCGTTCGGCGTCGTCACCGCGTTGTTCCACCGCGCGGTGTCGGGCGAAGGCCAGGCGGTGGACGTGTCGCTGTTCGGCGCCAACATGTACGGCGCGGCGCTGGATATCCAGGCCTTCCTCGCCATCGGCAAGGGCGACCGGCTGCTGAACCCGATCTCACGGCTGGACGTATCGAACCCGATGTCGGGCTCGCTGTACAAGGCCTCGGACGGCCGCTGGGTCACGCTGACCATGCCCGACACCGACCGCTGGTGGCCCACTTTCTCGAAAGTGACCGGGCTGAATCAAGCCGACCCGCGCTTCGACACCCACGACAAGCGCACCGAAAGCCACCGGCTCGACTTGATCCACGCGCTCGAAGCCGCGTTCGCGCAGCACGACGGCGCGCACTGGCGCCGCATCTTCGTCGAGCACGAGCTGTCGGCCGACATCATCGAGCGCTTCGACCACCCGGCGAACGATCCGCAGACGCTGGCCAACCGCTACGTGATCGAGCTCGAGCATCCCAGCCTGGGGCGCGTGAAGTCGCTGGGCTTCCCGATCTACATGAGCGAAGGCACGGCGCGGCTGGACAGCCTGGCGCCTTGCGCCGGCCAGCACGGCAGCGCGGTGCTGCGCGACCTGCTCGGGTGCAGCGAAGACCAGGTACAGGCCTGGCGCAGCGCCGGCGTGCTCGGCTGACCCAGGCCTCAGGAGTTTGAACCCATGGCAAAGGCACTCGACGGCATCCGCGTCATCGACATGACGGTGTGGTTCCAGGGCCCGGTGGCGGCGCAGTACCTGGGCGACTTCGGCGCCGAGGTGATCAAGCTCGAACGCCCGCAGGGTGGCGATCAGGCGCGCGGCGTGCGCTCGATCAAGTCGCTGGAGATCGGCGACTGGAACCAGTACTTCCTGGTCATCAACCGCAACAAGAAGAGCATGGCGGTGGACCTGAAGAAACCCGGCGGCAAGGAGATCGTCTACCGGCTGGTGGCCGAGTCGGACGTGTTCCTGTCGAACCTGGCGCCGTCGATGCTCGACGCCTGGGGGCTTTCCTACGACGAACTGAAGGCGATCAAGCCCGACCTGATCTACGCGACGAATACCGGCTACGGCCGCTTCGGCGAGATCAACCGCCCGTCCTTCGACATGACGGTGCAGGCCATCACCGGCATCATGGCGCGCCTGGGCGAGCCGGGCCAGCCTCCCATCTACCTGGGCATGGGCTCGGGCGATGCCTACGGCGGCATCATGTCGGCGCTGGGCATCGTGCTGGCGCTGCTGCAGCGCAAGCGCACCGGCAAGGGCCAGCGCCTCGATGCCTCGCTGTACGGCGCGCAACTGTTCCTGGCCGCGCCGATGCTGCAGGCCTACCTGGCCGGCGATCAGTCGGCGGCGCTGCAAAGCTCGCGCAAGCAGGTGGCCAACCCGCTGTGGAACCTGTACCCCACGCGCGGCAAGTGGGTGTTCGTGTGCGAGCCCAACGAGGACGCACGCTTCGCCGCGCTGTGCCGTGCGCTGGACGCGCCGCAGCTTGGCGCCGACGCGCGCTTCGCCAGCGCCGCCGAACGCGCACGGCACAACGAAGCGCTGATCGAGCTGATCGAAGCGGCGACGCAACGCCACGACGATGCCGCGCTGATGGCGGCCTTCACGCGCGAAGGCATCGTCGCCAGCCCGGTGAACAACCTGGCCGACGTGGTGCGCGACGAGCAGGCCTGGCGCAATGCCTACTTCATGAAGGCGTACTGCGAGGAAGTGCAGCGCGAGGTCGACGTGCGCGGCCTGCCGGTGACACTGTCGAAGACACCGGGCGAGATCCAGACCCTGGGCCCGCAACTCGGGCAGGACACCGAGCTGCTGATGATGGATCTGCTGGGCTACGAGTGGGAACAGATCGAGGCGCTGAAGGCGCAGGGCGCGATCCTGTGACGCGCCGCAAGACGAAAGGACGATGACAGTGGCGAGCGACACGCACAGCGCCTGGACCGCCTGGCAGGTGGTGCAAGGCGAAGGGCTGAACGACTTCAGCGAGATCGTCTACGAGAAGAAGCGGCATCTGGGCCACGGCGGCGGCGTGGCGCGCATCAGCCTGAACAAGCCCGACAAGATGAACACCTTGACCATGGTCACGGTGGACGAGATGTTCCGCGCCTTCTACGACGCCAACCACGACCCGATGACCGGCGTCATCGTCGTGGCCGGGCGCGGCAAGAACTTCGGCGCCGGCGGCGACGTGCAGTGGGAGCGCTGGGGGCTGCGCGAGGCGGTCTACAACCGCTACCCGCACAACCGGCTGATCCGCCTGTCGCGCAAGCCGGTGATCGCGCAAGTGCAGGGCTACTGCATCGCCGGCCACAACCACATGGCCTACTGCTGCGACTTCACCATCGCCGCCGACAACGCGGTGTTCGGCCAGGCCGGGCCGCGCGTGTCGTCGCCGGCCGACGGCTTCTTCGTGCCCTACCTGACCAAGGTCGTCGGTGCAAAGAAGGCGCGCGAGATGTGGATGCTGTGCCGCAAGTACAGCGCGCAGCAGGCGCTGGAGATGGGGCTGGTCAACACCGTGGTGCCGCTGGATGCGCTGCAGGCCGAAGTCGACCGCTGGTGCGAGGAGATGCTGGCCCTGAGCCCCGGCTGCCTCGAGATCCTGAAGGCCAGCTTCGACCAGGAGATGGACGGCTACCGCGACCCCTGCGTGACCTCGGCCGCGATGTACCCCGACTGGTTCGACAACCCCGAGGGCAACGAAGGCGGCGCCGCCTTTCTCGCCAAGCGCAAGCCGCAGTTCTGGCCGCTGCGCGAGCGCGAGGCCGACAGCCGCAACGCGCTGCGCGAGCAGTACGCGGCGGCCCAGAGCGCGCCTGCCGACAAGCCGCCCGCGCGAAGCTGAGCACGATGCTGCGCGACCAGGCCTGCATCGTCGGCATCGGCGAAACCGCGGTGTGCCGCAAGCCCGGCTCGGGCCTGTCGGCCACCGCGCTGCAGCTGAAGGCGGCGCTGGCGGCGATCGCCGACGCCGGGCTCGAGCCGTCGCAGATCGACGGCATCCTGCCCTTTCCCAACCTGGGCAAGTCCGAGGTCTTCGCCGCCAGCCTGGGCTGCGCCAACCTGCGCTTTGCCGCCACGCTGCACATGGGCGGCGCGATGCCGGTGGCCGCGCTGCGCCTGGCGGCCATGGCCGTGGCCAGCGGCGCAGCAAAGCACGTGCTGGTGCCCGGCGGCTGGAACGGCTACTCGGGCGCGCGCGTGCGCGAGACCTCGTCGACCGACGTAGCCTCGATCCCCGGCGGCGAGATCGCGCGCGACTTCTACCTGCCCTTCGGCTTGACCGCGCCGCCGCAGTGGTACGCGCTGATGGCGCGGCGCCACATGCACGAGTTCGGCACCACCGAAGCGCAGCTCGGCGCGGTGGCGATCGCGATGCGCCGCCACGCGCAGCTGAACCCGGCCGCGCTGATGCACGGCAAGCCGCTGGCGATGGACGAGTACCTGGCCTCGCCGATGATCGCCTCGCCGTATCGCCTCTACGACTGCAGCCTGGAAACCGACGGCGCCGCGGCCTATGTCGTGACCAGCGCCGAGCGCGCACGCGACCTGCAGCGCAAGCCGGTGTACGTGATGGGCGCCGCCGCGGGCCAGCCCTACCCGGCCGACGAGATCTGCGGCCGCCCCGACTTCCACGGCATCGGCCTGACCCATGCCGCGCCCGAAGCCTTCGCGATGGCCGGCGTCACGCCGGCCGACGCCGACTTCGCGCAGATCTACGACTGCTTCACCTTCGAGGTGATCCAGCAGCTCGAGGAAGCGGGTTTTTGCCGGCGCGGCGAAGGCGGCGGCTTCGTCGAGAACGGCGGCATCGAGCTGGGCGGCAAGCTGCCGGTGAACACCCACGGCGGGCTGCTGTCGCACGCCCACCTGCTGGGCTTGGGCCACGTGGTCGAGGCGGTGCGCCAGTTGCGCGGCGAGGCCGGCGCGCGCCAGGTGCCGGATGCGCATATCGGCGTGGTCACCGGGTGGGGTGACTTCGGCGACGGCAGCATCGCCGTGCTGCGCCGCTAGTGGGGGGTCACGATGAGCGAAACCAGGCACGCACCAACCCGGCCGCTGCCCGAGATGAGCGGCCTGTCGGGCGAGTTCTATGGCTGGTGCAACCAGGGCGAACTGCGCTTCCAGCGCTGCACGCACTGCGAACGCTGGCGTCACGTGCCGCGCGAGATCTGCGCGCACTGCGGCTCCTTCGAATGGAGCTGGCAGCGCTCCAGCGGCCACGGCCGTGTGTTCTCGTGGACCGAGGTGGTGCGCGCCCTGCACCCAGCCTTCGGCAATGCCACACCCTACGCGCCGGTGATCGTCGAGATGGACGAAGGCGTGCGCGTGCTGACGCGCGTGCTCGACTGCGCAGCCGACCAACTGCGCATGGACATGCCGGTCGCGGTGGAGTTCGTCGCCGCGTCCGACGCGGTGCGGCTGCCGTACTTCCGCCGCCGCGACGCCTGAGCAAGTGTTGAATGCCGCGGCGCATGCCGACGGCACCCGATCGAATGGAGGAATCGATGAGCCTGAACCTGCCCGCCAGCGTGCGCTACGAAAAGCGCGACCGCATCGCCATCATCACGATGGACCGCCCCGAAGCGATGAACTCGCTGACCAAGGAAATGCTGATCGGCCTCGAAGCCGCGTTCAACGACTTCGAGGCCGACCCGCACTTGCGCGTGGCGATCTTCACCGCCACCGGCGAGCGCGCCTTTTGCACCGGGCTCGACCTGAAGGTGGCGCTGCCGGCGCTGAACGAAGGCGACGCATTGGGCTACGACGACCCGGCCAAGCGGCCGTTCCAGAACAACTTCAAGCCGATCATCACGGCCGTGAACGGCGTGTGCGTGGCCGGCGGGCTGGAATTCATGCTCGGTACCGACATCCGCATCGCCGCCGAGCACGCCAAGTTCGGCCTGGCCGAAGTGCGCTGGGCGGTGGTGCCGGCCGGCGGCTCGCACATCCGGCTGCCGCAGCAGATCCCGTGGGCGATCGCGATGGAGATGCTGCTGACCGGCAACACCATCGACGCCCGGCGCGCCTACGAAGTCGGGCTGATCAACAAGGTGGTGCCGGCCGACAAGCTGATGGACGAGGCGCTGGCCTACGCCCAGCGCATCTGCGAAAACGGCCCGCTGGCGGTGCGCACCGCCAAGGAGATCGCCTTGCGTGCGCTGAACAACGAGCCCGCCTTCGTGCTGGAAAAGACCATGGCCGCGCGCGTGTTCGCCTCGGCCGACGCGCAGGAAGGCCCGCGCGCCTTCGCCGCCAAGCGCAAGCCCGAGTACACCGGGCGCTAGCCCAGCACCAGCTCGGCACCCGCTCGGCGCCAGCTCAGCACCATCCGGCCCGCCCCACCCGAACCCCCGCACCGCACAGGAGAGACGAACATGGCCAAGAAGGACTACTTCATCGCGCTGACCGAGTTCCACTTCATGAACCTGCAGACGATGAGCGAGATCGGCTACTACCCGGGCATGAAGCAGTTCCACGACAGCGTCAACGGCGTGCTGCGCGCCTGGGCCGGGCGCGACCTGGACAGCCCGTGGCCGCAGCCGATCGCCAGCGCGCTGATCCCCTACATGGACGAAGTCGGCGTCGACGTGGCCTTCTGCCTGCGCGAGCCGATGATGGACATCACCGGCGGCACGGTGTCGATGTCGACCAACGGCTTCATGCTGCAGCAGATCGAGCCCTACCCCGGGCGCATGTACCTCGAGGCCAACGTCGGCCCGATGATCAAGCGCGGCATGAAGAACGCGATCTGGGAGCTGGAATACCTGGTCAAGGAGCGCGGCGCCAAGCTGTGCAAGGTCTACCAGCCCGAGGACGACGGCCCCATCAACGACCGCCGCCTGTGGCCGTTCTACGAAAAGGCCTGCGAACTGGGCGTGCCGCTGACCGTGCACACCGGCATGAGCTACGTGTGCCCGCAGCCCAGCAGCCATTGCCACGCCGGCCAGCTCGACGACGTGATGCTGGCCTTCCCCGAGTTGAAGGTCATCGCCTACCACGCCGGCTGGCCGCAGTCCGAAGAGCTGATCGGCCTGTGCGGCAAGCACAAGAACCTGTACCTGAGCATCTCCGGCATCATCGGCTGGTTCCAGCGCGCGCCGTACCGCGGTTATCACACCATCGGCACCGCGCTGCAGTGGATGAGTTCCGAGAAGATCGTGCTCGGCTTCGACCTGCCCTTCGACGACCTGGGCCGCATCATCGACTACATCCGCGACATGGACATGCCGGCCGAGCTGCAGGAAAAGTGGGGCTACCCGCAGCTGACCGAGCAGGACAAGGCCAACATCCTGGGGCTGAACCTGGCGCGCCTGACCGGCCTCGAGCCGACCAAGCGCGCGCCGCAGCGCTGAAGCGTTTACGCGTCGCGCCATGGAAAAGCTGATCTACGTGCTGTGGCGCGGCGCGCAAGGCGAGCGCGCCGGCGACGGTGCTGCGCTGCGCGGTGCGCTGGCGCCGCGGCTGCTCGGCCTGGGTGCGGCCGGCGTGCAGGTCAACGTCTGCGACGACGCGGCGCAAGGCGCCGCGCCGACCTTCCATGCGTCGCGCCCGGCGATGGATGCCTTCGTCTCGGTATGGCTGGACACGGCCAACGCCGACCGGCGCCGCCCCTTCGACGACGCGGTGGGCGAGTTTGCCGAGCGCGTTGCCGCGTACCTGGTGACCGAGTCGCGACCGATCGTCAATACGCGGTTTCCGTCCAACCCGGGTGAGCGCACCGCAGGCTTCGCGCAGGTCGCGTTGTTCCAGCGCCCGCCGCGGCTGAGCCAGCAGGCGTGGCTGGACGTCTGGCTGGGCTCGCACACGCAGATCGCGATCGACACGCAGGACACCTTCCTGTACGTGCAGAACGTGGTGAGCCGTGTGCTGACGTTCGATGCCCCGCCCTACGGCGCGATCGTCGAAGAAGGTTTTCCACCGGCGGCCTTCGGCAACCTGCGCGCCTTCTACGACGCCGTCGACGACGAAGACAGGTTCGCGCGCCACCAGGCAGCCATGGCCAAGAGCTGCCAGCGCTTCATCGACTTCGACAAGCTCGACGTGGTGCAGACCAGCCAGTACGTGATCAAGGCCATCGCCTGAACCGCGCGGTGCCGGCACCGCGTCGAGGACACCACCGCATGGACCTGGACACACCGCGGCGCCTGCGCGCAATCGTGCATGAGCTGATCGATGCGCTGGCCGCGGGCGATGCCGCGCGCATCGCCGCGCTCTACGCCGACGATGCCACGGTGGAGGACCCGGTGGGCACCGAGCCGGTGCGCGGGCGCGCGGCGATCGCCGAGTTCTACGCGCGCGCGGTGGCGTTGGGCGTGCGCATCGAACTGGTGAGCCCGGTGCGCGGCTCGCACGGCCTGGCCGCGGCGATGGCCTTCGATGTTGTGGCCGACCGGCCCGACGGCCAGATGCGCATCGCCGTCATCGAAGTGCTCGAGTTCGACCCCACGCTGAAGATCAAGAGCATGCGCGCGTACTGGGCCCCCGACGATGCCGCCACCGGCACGACGGTCGTCGGCGGGCGCTTCGCCGAACGATGAGAGCGGTGTGGCTGATGTGGGACACGGTCTGACGTGAGCCAGTGAACGATGCCTGGGCTGTCTGACGTGACCGGATATGCTGTCGTCAGGGCGCGATCCATTTGACTCGACTGTCGGTTTCGGATCAAGTTGGGCTGCGCGAGCACCGCTGCCACTGCCATGCGTCGAACGTTGCTCGGGAATCCCACTGCCGTTGCCGTGGCCGGCGGCTGTGGAGTCGTAGCCGTACTCGCTGCTTGGCTTGTTCCCAAATCATCCTGGCTGGTCAGCGTGTCCGCTGTCGCGTCTGGTATCGGCTGGATCTTGGTCCTGCAATTGTTCCTGTTGCTCGCCACATTCTCCGCTGGTAGGTGGTTGCCCGCAGCAACAGGCGCCAAGTGGCGTCGTCGACATGCGGCAATGCATGTAGGAGTCTTCTGGTTGCTCGCCCGCGCCATTGCCTTTCTGACCGGAGCGGTTCTAGCGCTTTCCCTTGCTGGGGCACTTGGGCACGTGGATGCAACAGGTCTGAGCTGCCCGCCGTTTTTCGTCTTCCAAGGGTCGATGGTTAGCATCGAAGC
>CAYZGL010000160.1:0-10202 GCA_964477985.1 uncultured Rubrivivax sp.
CAAGCGCGGCAAGCAGCGCAGCGTGCACAACACCTACTTCACGCTGCCGGTGATCGTGGCCATGCTGTCCAACCACTACGGCTGGCTGTACCAGGGCCCGAACAACTGGCTGGTGCTGGTGCTGCTGATGCTGGCCGGCGCCTTGATCCGCCACAGCTTCGTCGCGCGCCACAAGGCGCACGTCGAGCACCGGCGCGCGCCATGGGAGCACGCGGTGGTCGGCACGCTGGTGCTGGTGGCGATGGCCGTGTGGCTGTCGCCCAAGCCGCCCAGCGCCGAGGCTGCCGCCGCCGCCAAGGCCGCGGCCGCGCAGCCGGCCGGCTACGTCCAGATGCGCGAGATGCTCGACCAGCGCTGCGTGGTCTGCCACAACGCCGACGTACAGCAAAAGAACGTGCGGCTGGACACGGCCGAAGGCTTGAAGGCGCACGCGCAAGCCGTGTACCAGCAGGCCAGCGTGCTCAAGCTGATGCCGCTGAACAACGCCACGCAGATCACCGACGCCGAGCGCGGGCTGGTCAAGCGCTGGTACGAGTCCGGCGCGCCCGTCAACTGATGCCCCCGCGGCGGCCCGATGCTCGCCGCCGCCCATGACCCTTCGTGCCCCCGCGGCGCAGCGGCTGCAGGCGGATCGCTGCGCTGGCCCTTCCATGACCCTGCCTGAACCGTCCCAAGCGAGGAGACCCACGCCATGAACACCGCCACCGCCGCCGCCGCGGCCAACACGGGCTCGCCGCCGGGCGTGCACCCGGTCGACGAAAAACTGCCGCTCGGGCGCGTCACCGCGCTGGGCCTGCAGCACGTGCTGGTGATGTACGCCGGCGCCATCGCCGTGCCGCTGATCGTCGGGCGCGCGCTCAAGCTCGACGCCGAACACGTGGCCATGCTGATCAGCGCCGACCTGTTCGCCTGCGGCATCGCCACGCTGATCCAGAGCCTGGGCTTCGGCCGCCATTTCGGCATCAAGCTGCCGGTGATGATGGGCGTGACCTTCGCCGCCGTCGGCCCGATGGTGGCCATCGCCAACGCCGCACCGGGCAACGACGGGGCCCGGGCGCTGTTCGGCGCGATCATCGGCGCGGGTTTGATATCGATCGTCATCGCGCCGGCCATCAGCCGCATGCTGCGCTTCTTCCCGCCGGTGGTCACCGGCACCATCATCACCATCATCGGCGTCAGCCTGATGCGCGTGGGCGTGGGCTGGGCGATGGGCGGGCCGGCCTTCCTGGCGCAGTTCACCGACGTGGGCAAGCTGGTCAACATGGTCGACACCGCCAAGCACACCGCGGTGGCGGCGTCGGTGCCGGTGAAGATCGGGCCGGTGCCGCTGGTCGACAACCCGGCCTATGGCTCGCTGGACCACCTGGCCATCGCCGCCTTCGTGCTGGTGGTGATCCTGCTGCTGGTGAAGTTCGGCCGCGGCTTCGTCGCCAACATCTCGGTGCTGCTTGGCATCGTCGCCGGCTGCGCGGTGGCCATCGCGATGGGCAAGATGGACTTCTCCAAGGTCGCCAAGGCCGAATGGGTCGACGTGGTCACGCCCTTCGCCTTCGGCATGCCGACCTTCGACCCGGTGATGATCCTGACCATGACGCTGGTGATGGTGGTGGTGATGATCGAATCCACCGGCATGTTCCTGGCGCTGTCGGAAATGACCGGCAAGACCATCGGCCAGAAGGATCTGGCGGCGGGCTTGCGCACCGACGGCCTGGGCACGCTGATCGGCGGCATCTTCAACACCTTCCCCTACACCAGCTTCAGCCAGAACGTCGGCCTGGTCGGCGTCACCGGCGTGCGCAGCCGCTACGTCACCGCGGCCGGCGGCGTGATCATGATCGTGCTGGGCCTGCTGCCCAAGATGGGCGCGGTGGTCGAGGCGATCCCGCAGTTCGTGCTGGGCGGCGCCGGGCTGGTGATGTTCGGCATGGTCGCGGCCACCGGCATTCGCATCCTGTCGACGGTGGACTACAAGGGCAACCGCTACAACCTGTACATCGTCGCGCTGTCGATCGGCTTCGGCATGATCCCGCTGGTGGCGCCGCGCTGGAGCCAGCAGATGGCGCACAGCCTGCACCCGCTGCTGGAGTCGGGCATCCTGCTGACCGCCATTGCCGCCGTCGTGCTGAATGTATTCTTCAACGGTGCCAAGGGCGGCGACACGGCCGCGGTGATCGAGGCGGCCAAGACCGCCGAGGCGCACTGAAGCGCGGCCGCCGCCGCATCCGCAGTCCGGCTGGAGGAGACAACCCGATGCCTACCTTGAATGTGCAACTGTTCGCCGGACGCACGGTCGAGCAAAAGCGCGCGCTCGCCGCGGCGCTGACCGAAGCCTGCGTCAAGACCCTGGGCGGCTCGCCCGAGGCGGTGGACATCGTCTTCCACGACGTGCAGCGCCACGACTGGGCCACCGGCGGCAAGCTGTGGAGCGACGCGCCGCCCAAGCCCGGCGCCGGCTGAGCGCGCCCGCCACTCGAGCAACGAACGAAGCGGCCCGCCAGAAGGCCGCAACCCGCTGCGGCGCCCGGTCCCGGTGGGCGCCGCTTCGCACATCGGCGCCCTCCTGGGCGCCGCTGCCGTTTCAACGAAAGACAGGAGACACCCCCATGAAAAACACCCGCCTGCAGGCCGCAAGGCTGGCCCTCACGCTGGCGGCTGCCGTCACGCTGGCCGGCTGCGACAACGGCGACGACCGCATGACGGTCGAATCGGTCACCGTGTTCGGCGACAGCATGCAAGACGTGGGCACCTACAAGCCCGCCACCGGCGACCCGAACAACCCCGGCAAGTTCACGGTCAACCCCGGCAAGGTCTGGGTGGAGAACATCGCCGCCGCCTACGGCCTGAGCCTGAGCCCGAACCGCGCGCTGACGATGGACAAGGACGCCAGCTTCGGCGCCACCACGCAGGTCGGCACGGCCACGGTGGTGGGCGGCAACGGCTACGCCGAGGGTGGCGCGCGCGTGGCCTCGTACCCCAGCCAGAGCGGCGTCGGCAACAACCGGCTGGTCGCGCCGGTGCGCGTGCAGATCGACAACTACCTGGCGGCCAAACAGCGCTTCGCGCCGGGCTCGCTGGTGCTGATCGACGGCGGCGACAACGACACCTACGCGCAGTTCAGCGCCGTGTGCTGGGGCACCGACGAGAACGGCCTGGGCCTGGGCGCTGCCACGCTGGCCATCGCCACCGAGCAGGTCGCGGTGGCGGCGCGTGCGCAGCTGGCCAACGTGCGCAAACTGAAGGACAACCGTGCCGGGCTGGTGGTGGTGCTGGCAGCGTTCGGTTGGGCCAACACCCCCTTTGCCGGCCACTACCTGAGCGAGGCCTACCAGGCCAGCGGCTGCTACACCCGGGTCACGCCGCAGCAGGTGCGCGACTGGACGAATCAGTTCAACCAGATCGTGCGCGACGGCCTGAGCGGCCTGGCAGGCGTGGTCTTCGTGGACGCATCCGATCTGACGCAGCAGGCCATCGGCAACCCGCGCAAGTACGGCCTGGCCGACGTGGCGCAGCCCGGCTGCGCCAACACCACGCCCACCAGCAGCGCGGTGTTCTGCACCCGCGCCACGCTGGCCGCACCCGATGCCGACCAGACCTATCTGTGGTCCGACAGCTTTCACCTGAGCCCGCGCGGCCACAAGATGCTGTCCGATCTGGTGCAAGGCCGGCTCGACAGCGTGGCCAAGCCCAGACCGTAGGCGCGCGCGCTGGGTCAGCGCATTTCCAGCAGCGGCCCCAGCCGCCGCTGCAGCAGCAGCTGCGCCCAGTCCATGAAGGCCTGCACGCGCGCCGCGCGTTTGCGCGTCGAGGGCGTCACCAGCTGCAGCGGCAGTGCCCGGCACTGCCAGTCGGGCAGCAGCCGCACCAGCGCACCGCTGGCCAGGTGCGGGCTGGCCACGAACTCGGCCAGCACGATCAAGCCCAACCCGTCCAGACCCGCGCTCAAGGCGGCGGCGCTGTCGGTGGTGACCAGGCGCGCCGGCACGTCGTGTTCGACGCTTTGGCCCGCGCGCTGCAGGCGCAGCGGTCCCAACCTGCCGGTCGACGCCGGCAGGTAGCCGACCTGCTGGTGGCGGGCCAATTCGTCGGGGGTGCGGGGCAAGCCTTGACGCTCGATGTAGTGCGGCGCCGCGCACAGCACGAAGCTCAAGCGCCCCACCGGGCGGGCCGACAAGCCCGAGTCGGCCAGCGTGCCGCCGCGCAACGCGCAGTCCACGCCTTCTTGCACCAGGTCGACCGCACGGTCGCTGCAGCCCAGCTCGACCGTGAGCTTCGGATAGCGTTCGAGCAAGCCGCGCATCTCGGGCGCGAACACCAGCCGCCCCATCGCCACCGGCACGTTCACGCGCAGATGCCCGCTGGGCGTGCTGGCGCCCTTGCGCAACAGGGATTCGGCCTCGTCGACCTGCTGCACGATCGCGACGGCATGGCGGTAGTAGGCCAGGCCCTCGTCGGTGGGCGAGACCGAGCGTGTGGTGCGGCTGAGCAGCCGCACGCCCAGCCGTTGCTCGAGTTGCTGCACCTGCTGGCTCACGCTGGCCTTGTGCAGCTTCAACTGCAGCGCCGCGCGCGTGAAGCTGCCGGCATCGACCACCTGCACGAAGGCACGCATCGCCTCGAAACGGTCCATGGCAAACCCCTTGTCGTGGCCGCGGCGATTGTCGGCCGTTGCCCGACAGTGTGTCGCCGCCGCCGGGCTGGGCGCGCTGGCCGCCGCCTCCTACAGTGACGGCATCGGCCGACGCATCGGCCCTGACCGCAGGAGACCATCATGTCCACGCTGCCCGCCGCACCCAAACGCGCCCACCTCGTCGGCGGCATCGTCGCGCCGCTGTGCATTGCCGGCTTCTTCCTGGCCACCGTGCTGGTCGAGCTGTTCGGCTCGCACGCCGCGGTCGCACAAGTCAAGTCGCTGATCGTCACGCCGGGGCTGTGGATCCTGATCCCGGCCATCGCCGCCGCCGGTGGCAGCGGCATGTTCCTGTCGCGCTCCCGTGGCGGCCGGCTGGTGGCCGCGAAGAAGAAGCGCATGCCCTTCATCGCCGCCAACGGCCTGCTGGTGCTGGTGCCTTGCGCCATCGTGCTGAACCGCTGGGCTTCGGCCGGAAACTTCGGTGCCGGCTTCTATGCGCTGCAGGCGGTGGAACTGCTGGCCGGTGCCATCAACCTCACGCTGATGGGGCTGAACGTGCGCGACGGGCTGCGCATGGCGGGCCGGCTGCAAGGCGGCCGGCCGGTCGCGGCTGCGCGCGGCTGAACCCGCTTCGGCCCGGCCGCGCTGGCACGTCAGATGTCGTCGAAGGAGCCGTGCCGCCCCGCGCCGGCGGCGAAGCGTGCGGCACCGGCCACGCCGTCGATGCGCAGCGAATCCAGGCCGAGTTCGAATTCGCGCCGCAGCGCCGCGGCTTCGCTGGGCGCGCCCCATTGCTCGCGCGCCGATTGGCGGTCGTTGCGCATGCACTCCTGCGGCATGCGCGCGATCTGCCGGGCCAGCGCCACCGCCTCGGCGCGTGCGGCGCCCGCCGGCACCACGCGGTTGGCCAGGCCGATGGCCAGCGCCTCCTGCGCGTCGACCGCGCGGCCGGTGAGGATCAGGTCCATCGCGCGGCTGTGGCCGACGAGCCGCGGCAGCCGGATGGTGCCGCCGTCGATCAGCGGCACGCCCCAGCGGCGGCAGAAGATGCCGAAGGTGGCGGCCTCGTCGACCACGCGCAGGTCGCACCACAGCGCAATCTCCATGCCGCCGGCCACCGCGTGGCCGTGGATCGCGGCGATCACCGGCTTGCGCAGTTCGAGGCGCGTGACCCCCATCGGGCCGTCGCCGCTGGGGGACATGCGGTTCGCCTTGGGCGTGCCCACCGCCTTCAGGTTGGCGCCGGCACAGAACGACGGGCCGTTGGCCGCCAGCACCGCGACGCGCGCCTCGCTGGCATCGAAGGCGCGGAAGGCCTCGGCCAGCTCGGCCGCCATCGCGCCGTCGACCGCGTTGTGGCGCTCGGGCCGGTTCAGGGTGACGATGGTCACGTCACCGTCTTGTTCGACCAGGATGTCGTTCATCACTTCGCCCCCTGGCGCAGCTGGTCGCGCAGCGCGCGGCGCAGGATCTTGCCCACCGCCGACTTCGGAATGTCGGCCACGAAGTACACCGCCTTGGGCGCCTTGTGCTGCGCCAGCTTGCTGCGCACCAGCGCGATCACCTCGGCTTCGGTCAGCGCCTGGCCGGGCTCGAGCTTGACGAAGGCGGTGACGGCTTCGACCCACTTGGCATCGGGCGCGCCGACCACCGCGCATTCGGCCACCGCCGGGTGTTCGAGGATCACGTCTTCCACCTCGCGCGGGTAGACGTTGTAGCCGCCGGTGATGATCATGTCGCTGGTGCGGTCGATCAGGTGCAGGTAGCCGCGCGCGTCGCGCCGCGCCACGTCGCGCGTGCGCAGCCAGCCGCCCTCGGCGCGCATCTCGGCGTTCAGTTCGTCGGCGTCGTAGTAGCCAGCCATGGCGAAAGGCGCGCGCACCTGGATCTCGCCGATGCCTTCGGCGGCCGTGACCTTGCCGTCCTCGTCGACCAGGCGGATGTCGGCATCGATCGCCGGCTGGCCGCACGCACCCCACAGGCCCGGGTCGGCATGGTCGTCGGCGTTCAGCACCGTCATGCACAGCGGCGCTTCGGTCTGGCCGTAGTACTGCCACAGGATCGGGCCGAAGCGCTCGATCGCCTTGGCCAGCACCGGGCGCGGCATCGGGCTGGCGCCGTAGATCACCTGGCGCAGGCTCGACAAGTCGGCGCCGTCCAGCGCACCCGAGCCCAGCAGCATGCCGATCATCGTCGGCACCAGGTTGATCTCGGTGATGCGCCAGCGCGCGATCGCCGCGGCGAACTCGGCCGGGTCGAAGCCCGCCAGCACCGCCGCGCAGCCGCCGCGCACCCAGTACGGCAGCACGAAGGTGCCGCTGGCGTGGATCAGCGAAGCGGCGTGCAGCATGGTCGAGCCGGGCCGCGCATCGACCAGGTTGGCCAGCATGTTGGCGGCGATGGCGGCGTAGTTGCCCTGCGTGTGGATCACCGCCTTGAGCTTGCCGGTGGTGCCCGAGGTGAACAGCAGCAGCAGCGGGTCGGCCGCATCGGCTTCGAGCCGGCGGTCGCGGTCGTCACCGTGCGTCAGCACGTCGGCACCGCCGGTGGCGGACTCGACACCGAGCCCGAAGCAGCGCAGCCCCGGCATGCGCTGCACCAACTCGCGCGCGCGAGCGGCCAGCGCCGCGTCGTGCAGCAGCAGCGTGGTGCGCGACTGCTGCAGCATGTGCACGTGCTCGTCCAGCGACAGCCGCGCGTTCAGCGGCACGCGCACCAGGCCGGACAGCACCATGCCGAAGTCGGTGGACACCGAATGCGGCCCGTTGCCCACCAGCAGCGCGACATGCGCGCCGCGGCCCACGCCCGCGTCCTGCAAGGCGTTGCCGATGCGGCAGGCGGTGCTGAACACTTCGCGGTAGCTCAGCGTGCCGTCGCCCCAGCGCACGGCGGTGCGTGTGGCGTGCTGCGCGGCGCCGCGGCGGATCAGTTCGGCGGTGGTGGGCATGGGTTCGGACTCCTTGGCGAAGACTGGATCGGCCCGATGCGGCAGGCCGTGCACGGGCAGTCTCGTCGCGTTTGCTTGCCGGGGTCAATCGCGTGCGCGACAAAGCCGGGTTCGGGTGGCGCTCCGCTGCGCGGCTCGTCGCTGCGACGATGCCGCCACGGCTTCGTTGCCGAGGCTTCCGGCGAAGCCGCGCCCGCGGCACTGTTGTTCGTGCGGCCCACGATGTCCGGCGCGTCGATCGTGCAGCGCGTGACGGGCGGTGTTGCCGGCGCGGACTGCATGCTGCGTTGCCCGGTCGACACGGCGGCGGGCGAGCGCTTCATCCTTGCCGGCGTGCTGCCGGTGCGCACGGCGGGGTGGCAGGCAACGCCTGCCGGCAGCCGCCGAGTCACAGTACGGCGCTGCCGATGGTCACGTTTTCAGGTATCGTTCCTCGCGCCGACTGGTCGCGATTCCGGTGTCCGCGGCGACACAACCGGATGAAGGGTCTCGATGGGGGCCGCGCCCCAGGCTTGACGGGACGCCAGTCGGCTGCTTCCCACAGCGCAGCCACCCGATTCGGTGCGCGTTCAACTTGCGCGAGTCGGCCTGCATGATGTTCCGCATCGATGAGCCGCCCAGGTTGACGCGCAGCACGGCCCTGAAGTCGCGCGCGCCCTCGAGCAGTCCGATGCAGCGGTTGCGGATGCCGTCCGGAAAGTCCACGGCCCACACCTCGAACGGATCGCGCAGCGTCTGCAGGATGAAGTTCGCACAGCGCACGCGCGCATCCGCCTCCTTCCCGACCAGGTGCCCCAGCAGATCGACGCGAAGGATCGCGGGCTCGATCGGCGTGGCAAGCGAGCGCAGCGGCACGGCATCCGACAGATCGATTGCCCGTGCCAGCACCGGCTGCTACGCTGCTGGACCATGCAAGAACTCGCCGGACTGTTGTTCCTCATGCTGCTCGTCGCGGGTGTGTGGCTCGCGGCACGCAACCTGCGTGCCGCGCTGCGCAACCCGCCCTCGCGCCCGTACGCGCAAGGCGCGCTTTGGGGCGCCTTGCTGGGGTGGCTGATCGGCGGGCGCTGACGCCCAAGCCGTCTTGCTTGCCGAGCCGGCGCCGCTCGTGCTCGGCCAGCGCCTGCATGTCGCAAGCGATGGGAAGCATTTCGAGATCCGCTGTGTTTCAATCCGCGCGCGCCCCGTGGGGGGCGCGCGACAACGGTAGTCATCAAGTGCACTCCTATTCGGGGTTGTTTCAATCCGCGCGCGCCCCGTGGGGAGCGCGCGACGCCGCCGCGCAGATGGTGTGGGCCGTGCTGGCGCAGTTTCAATCCGCGCGCGCCCCGTGAGGGGCGCGCGACCACGGGCGCCGGTTGTCGGTTCGTGGAGGATTGGGTTTCAATCCGCGCGCGCCCCGTGAGGGGCGCGCGACCAGGCCAGGAACCGCCGATGCCCGGCGATTAAGTCGTTTCAATCCGCGCGCGCCCCGTGAGGGGCGCGCGACGCGCCCGCGTAAGCCAGACCGTCGGTCTTCGCCGAAGTTTCAATCCGCGCGCGCCCCGTGAGGGGCGCGCGACCCGGCGGCTTCGCGTTCAATGGGCGCATGGCGCAGTTTCAATCCGCGCGCGCCCCGTGAGGGGCGCGCGACCCTGGCGCCCAACGGTATAGCTGCCGTCGAGCGTGTTTCAATCCGCGCGCGCCCCGTGAGGGGCGCGCGACTTTGTCGACTGGCTGAGCATCAGCCAAGTGCATACCGTTTCAATCCGCGCGCGCCCCGTGAGGGGCGCGCGACCGATCCATTCACTAAGTCATCGCCCTATGCACGTGTTTCAATCCGCGCGCGCCCCGTGAGGGGCGCGCGACCATCGTGCGGAACGCCAGGATCGGAGCCTTGCTGCGTGTTTCAATCCGCGCGCGCCCCGTGAGGGGCGCGCGACCAAGAGGCGGCGGGTTTGATACCGGCGATGACAGGGTTTCAATCCGCGCGCGCCCCGTGAGGGGCGCGCGACCGGCACCTGCTGACCGCCCTTGTCCACCGCATCCTGGTTTCAATCCGCGCGCGCCCCGTGAGGGGCGCGCGACAAGGGGCATCAACCGCGATTCGAGCGCGGGCGTGAAGGTTTCAATCCGCGCGCGCCCCGTGAGGGGCGCGCGACTCCGCCTTGGTAAGCCATCGCTCGTACGGCGCTTTTTTGCCTTCGAGCGCGAACCGGTCTTGGCAGGGCGTCGATTGTGCCGGGCTCGGCGCGAACGCCGCGCGCAAACGCTGCGCCGGTGCGCCTTGCGCGGCGGCGCGAACCCCCCGCGGCGTGCCCGCCACTTCGGGTTCGCGCATCACAACACCAACGGGGCATCGAAATCGGTGGCGCGGAAGTGCCCGTGCTCACGCACCTCGCAGCCGCGGCTGTCGGCCAGCCGGTACAGGCGCAAGCAGTCGATCTTCAGGTCGACGATCGCCAGCAAGCGCCGCTCCAGGTCCTCCATCTCTGCCAGGTCGAGCCGGCATTCGAAGACCGACTTCTGCACCCGCTGGCCTCGGCCCTCGCAGGTCTTGGCGACGCGGCGCAGGCGGCGGCGGCCCTCGCGGGTCTCGGTATTGACGTCGTAGCACACGATCACCAGCACGGCGTGGCTCCCTCG
>CAYZGL010000161.1:0-10078 GCA_964477985.1 uncultured Rubrivivax sp.
CGTCGAACTGCCGGGCCTGCCCGAGCCGGCGCCGCTGCCCGGCGGCTTCGGCTTCAGGCTGGCGCTGGACAACGGGCTGCGCATCGGCGCGGTGATCGACGCCAGCCCGGCCGCGCGGGCCGCGATGCAACCCGGCGACGCGGTGCAGGCGATCGACGAGGCCGACGCCCGCGCCTGGAGCCCGGCGCAGGCCTGGCAGGCGCTGGCCGGGCGCGAGCAGACGGCGTTGCAGCTGTACCGCGACGGCGGCTCGCGCCGCGTGGCGCTGCGGCGCGAGCGCTTCTTTGCGCTGTTGCGCTGAAAGTGCTTCAGCAGCTCTCGTTGCCCGGCCGCCGCTCGAGTTCCATCACTTCGCTGCCGCGGGTCAGGCGCATGCCCGAGATGCCGACGAACTTGCCGCTCCACGGCGTGTCGTTGCCGATGGCGAAGGTCTGGATCGTGGTCTCGAACGGGCCGGCGGGGTCCGTCACGTTCGATTCGCGCAGCACCACCGTCACGCGCAGCCGCGGCGACGTGAGCTCGCAGCCGCTGGTGTTGTTGGCGAAGGCAAAGCGGCGCTGGCCGCTCTGCAGCTCGACCCACACGCCGCCGGCCAGCAACGGCGTGAAGTCGAGGAACATGCGGGTCTTGCCGTCGTCGGACAGCAGCTCGTTCAGGGTCACGAATTCGCCGCTGAAGCAGCCGTTCAGCACCAGCCGGCGGCCGTCGGCGCGGCCCTGGCCGCTCACCGGGCAGCCGCGCAAGGTGGCGAAGTTGTAAGTCACGTCGTAGGCGGCCGAGAACAGCGGCGCGCCGCCCGCGCCGACCGGCTGCACCGACACGCCGCAACGCTCGTTGCCGAACTGGCCGCAGGTGTCCAGCACCTGCAGGCCGGGTTGCGCGGGGTCGCCGTCCTGCTGCCACAGGCCGCCGGCCGAGCCGATGAAACCGAGCACCGCCAGCACGCCGCCGCCGCCGCAGGCGGCCAGGGTCAGCGCGGCCAGGACCGATGGCACTCGCGCGAGCTTCGATGTGAACATGGCCACCTCCGCTGTGTTCAAGCCAGGGCGCCTTGTAGGCGCGGCCCCATCATCCCGCAATCCCCAACCACGCGCTTGCCGCGTGCGCCGCGCATTCGCGCGCGGAATAGCTGATATCCGCCGGCTGCGCTTGTCCGGCACGCGCCCAGGCCCGAACATCGCTGCCATTGCAAGAAGGAGACGCTGGACATGGCGAAGATGAAGGCCATCATGGCCGCAGTGCTGGTGATGGAAAAAGAAGGCGTGACGCAGGCCTTCGGCGTGCCCGGTGCGGCGATCAACCCGCTGTACGCGGCGCTGCGCGAGCGCGGCAGCATCGGCCACGTGCTGGCGCGCCACGTCGAAGGCGCGTCGCACATGGCCGAGGGCTACACCCGTGCGGTGGCCGGCAACATCGGTGTGTGCATCGGCACCAGCGGGCCGGCCGGCACCGACATGATCACGGGGCTGTATTCGGCCAGCGCCGACAGCATCCCGATCCTGTGCATCACCGGCCAGGCGCCGCGCGCGCGGCTGCACAAGGAAGACTTCCAGGCGGTGGACATCGCCAGCATCGCCAAGCCGGTGACCAAGTGGGCGACCACCGTGCTCGAGCCGGCGCAGGTGCCGCGCGCCTTCCAGCAGGCCTTCCACCTGATGCGCTCGGGCCGCCCGGGCCCGGTGCTGCTCGACCTGCCGTTCGACGTGCAGATGGCCGAGATCGAGTTCGACATCGACACCTACGAGCCGATGGCGGTGTACAAGCCGGCGGCCACGCGCAAGCAGGTCGAGCGCGCGCTCGAGATGCTGAACGCGGCCGACAAGCCGCTGATCGTCGCCGGCGGCGGCATCATCAACGCCGACGGCTCGGACCTCCTGGTGCAGTTCGCCGAAATCGCCGGCGTGCCGGTGATCCCCACGCTGATGGGCTGGGGCACCCTTCCCGACGACCACCCGCTGATGGCCGGCATGTGCGGGCTGCAGACCTCGCACCGCTACGGCAACGCCAACATGCTGGCGTCCGACTTCGTGCTGGGCATCGGCAACCGCTGGGCCAACCGCCACACCGGGTCGCCCGAGGTCTATTGCAAGGGCCGCAAGTTCGTGCACGTGGACATCGAGCCGACGCAGATCGGCCGCGTGTTCACGCCCGATCTGGGCATCGTCAGCGACGCCAAGGCGGCGCTGCAGCTGTTCGTCGAAGTGGCGCGCGAGTGGAAGGCGGCCGGCAAGCTGCGCGACTGGTCGGGCTGGGTCAAGGAATGCCAGGGCCGCAAGGCTTCGGTCGAGTACCTGCGCAAGACCAACTTCGACACCGTGCCGATGAAGCCGCAGCGCGTCTACCAGTGCATGAACAACGCCTTTGGCAAGGACGCGACCTACGTGTCGACGATCGGCTTGAGCCAGATCGCCGCCGCGCAGTTCCTGCACGTCTACGGGCCGCGGCGCTGGATCAACTGCGGCCAGGCCGGCCCGCTGGGCTGGACGGTGCCGGCGGCGCTGGGCGTGCGCGTGGCCAACCCGAAGGCCAAGCTGGTGGCGCTGTCGGGCGACTACGACTTCCAGTTCATGCTGGAAGAACTCGCGGTGGGCGCGCAGTTCAAGCTGCCGTACATCCACATCGTGGTCAACAACAGCTACCTCGGGCTGATCCGCCAGAGCCAGCGCGGCTTCAGCATGGACTACTGCGTGCAGCTGGCCTTCGACAACATCAATACGCCCAGTGCCGAACCCTCGGTGGGTTACGGCGTCGACCACGTGAAGGTGGTCGAAGGCCTGGGCTGCAAGGCGATCCGCGTGCACAAGCAAGAGGAGATCGCGCCGGCCGTCAAGCAGGCCGAGGCGTGGATGGAGGAATTCAAGGTGCCGGTGGTGATCGAGATCATCCTCGAGCGCGTGACCAACATCGCGATGGGCACCGAGATCGACAACGTGGTCGAGTTCGAAGAGCTGGCCGCCGGCGCGGCCGACGTGCCGACCGCGATCGCGATGCTCGACTAGACGCTGCCGCTGCGCCACGACCAAACCGACAAGGAGCCTTGGATGCCCAAGTTCGCCGCCAACCTGACGATGCTGTTCAACGAGCATGATTTCCTCGACCGTTTCGCCGCCGCCGCCAAGGCCGGCTTCAAGGCCGTCGAGTTCCTGTTCCCCTACGCCTACCCGGCCGCCGAGATCAAGTCGCGGCTCGACGCCAACGGCCTGCAGCTGGTGCTGCACAACCTGCCGGCGGGCAACTGGGATGCCGGCGACCGCGGCATCGCCTGCGACCCGGCGCGCGTCGACGAATTCCGCGCCGGCGTGGCCAAGGCGATCGACTACGCGAAGGCGCTGGGCGTGCCGCGGCTGAACTGCCTGGCCGGCAAGCGCCCGGCCGGCGTGTCCGACGCCCAGGCGCGCAGCACCCTGGTCGCGAACCTGAAGTTCGCTGCCGCCGAGCTGCACAAGGCCGGACTGAAGCTGCTGATCGAGCCGATCAACACCTACGACATCCCCGGCTTCTTCCTCGGCACCACGGCGCAGGCGCTGTCCATCCTGGACGAGGTCGGCGCCGACAACGCCTACGTGCAGTACGACATCTACCACGCGCAGCGCATGGAAGGCGAGCTGGCCAATACCCTGCAGCAGCATCTGGCGCGCATCGGCCACGTGCAGCTGGCCGACAATCCGGGCCGCCACGAGCCGGGAAGCGGCGAGATCAACTACGCCTTCCTGTTCCGGCACCTCGAGCGCATCGGCTACCAGGGCTGGGTCGGCTGCGAATACAAGCCGGCCGCCCGCACCGAAGACGGCCTGGGCTGGATCCAGGCGCTGGCGCAATAGTCAAAAAAATCCACTGGAGAGACGAACATGGCTTCCACACCGCAAAGACTCGGCTTCATCGGCCTGGGCATCATGGGCGCGCCGATGGCCGGCCACCTGCTGGCCGCCGGGCATACCGTCTTCGTGCACACCCACGGCAAGGTGCCGGCGGACATCGCTTCGCGCGCCACGGTCTGCGCCAGCAGCCGCGAGGTGGCGCAAAAGGCCGACATCGTCTTCACCATGGTGCCCGACACCCCCGACGTGCAAGCCGTGCTGTTCGGCCAGGACGGCGTGGCCGAGGGCCTAAAGGCCTCGGCAAGCGGCCCTGCGGGCCGCGTCGGCAAGACCGTGGTCGACATGAGCTCGATCTCGCCGATCGAGACCAAGGCCTTCGCCCGCAAGATCAACGAGCTGGGCTGCGACTACCTGGACGCGCCGGTGTCGGGCGGCGAAGTCGGCGCCAAGGCGGCGTCGTTGACGATCATGGTCGGCGGCCCCGACGCCGCGTTCGAGCGCGTCAAGCCGCTGTTCGAGCTGATGGGCAAGAACATCACGCTGGTGGGCGGCAACGGCGACGGCCAGACGACCAAGGTGGCCAACCAGATCATCGTCGCGCTGAACATCGCAGCCGTCGGCGAGGCGCTGGTCTTCGCCAGCAAGGCCGGCGCCGATCCGGCCAAGGTGCGCGCCGCGCTGATGGGCGGCTTCGCCTCGAGCCGCATCCTCGAAGTGCACGGCGAGCGCATGATCAAGCGCACCTTCGCGCCGGGCTTTCGCATCGGGCTGCACCAGAAGGACCTGGGCCTGGCGCTGGCCGGCGCACGCGCCCTGGGTGTGGCGCTGCCGCAGACCGCCAACGCGGCGCAGCTGATGCAGGTGTGCGCGGCCAACGGCATGCAGGACCTGGACCACTCGGGCCTGGTGCGTGCGCTCGAGCTGATGGCCGATCACGAAGTGGCCAAGGCCTGACCCGGCGGCGACGAGCATGGCCACACCCGATCCCGCCCGCCAGCCGCGCGAGTTCCTGCGCGCGCTGTACGACGCCGCGGTGCAGCGTGCGCTGCCGGCGCACAACACCGCGCGCTGTCTGCCGCCGCCGCCCAAGGGCCGCACGGTGGTGCTGGGCGCGGGCAAGGCCGGCGGCGCGATGGCGCAGGCGGTGGACGCGCTGTGGCCCAAGGACGCGCCGTTGTCGGGGCTGGTGGTCACGCGCTACGACCACGTGCCGCCGGCGTACAAGGCCCTGATGTCGGCCCCCGGCCGCGATGCGGCGGCCCCCCGAGGGGGCGCGCAGCAGGCTTGGGGCGGCCCGGCGCCTGCCGCCGGGCGCATCGAGGTGGTCGAAGCCTCGCACCCGGTGCCCGACGCCGCCGGCGAACGCGCGGCGCAGCGCATCTTCGAGCTGGCGCAGGGCTTGACCGAAGACGACTTGGTGCTGTTCCTGATCAGCGGCGGCGCCTCGGCGCTGCTGTCGCTGCCGGCGCCGGGGTTGAGCCTGGACGACAAACGCGCGATCAACAAGGCGCTGCTGAACAGCGGCGCCGCGATCGACGAGATGAACTGCGTGCGCAAGCACCTGTCGGCGATCAAGGGCGGGCGGCTGGCCGCGGCCTGCGCGCCGGCGCGCGTGGTCACGCTGCTGATCAGCGACGTGCCCGGCGACGCGCCCGAAGTCATCGGCAGCGGCCCCACCGTGCCCGACCCCAGCACCTGCGCCGATGCCTTGCGCATCCTGCAGCGCTACGGCATCGAGATCCCGGCGGCCGCGCGCGCCGGGCTCGAAAGCGGCGCCTTCGAAACCCCCAAGCCGGGTGATGTGCGCTTCGCCGGGCACGAGGTGCACATGATCGCCACGCCGCAGCAAAGCCTGGAGGCGGCCGCGCAGCTGGCGCGCGAGGCGGGGCTTGCCGCGCACGTGCTCAGCGACGAGATCGAAGGCGAGTCGCGCGAGGTGGGCAAGGTGCACGCCGCGCTGGCCCGCGCGGTGGCGCGGCGCGGTGCGCCGTTCGCGCGGCCGTGCGTGATCGTCAGCGGCGGCGAGACCACGGTCACTGTGAAGAACAAGGGCGGACGCGGCGGGCGTGCCGGCGAGTTCGTGCTCGGCTGCGCGATCGCGCTGCAGGGGCAACCGGGCGTGCACGTGCTCGCGGCCGACACCGACGGCATCGACGGCATCGAGGACAACGCCGGTGCCATTGCCACGCCCGACACCCTGGCGCGCGCCGCGGCCGCCGGCCACAAGCCGGCCGAGTATCTGGACGGCAACGACGCCTACCGCTTCTTCGACGCGCTGGGCGACCTGGTGGTCACCGGGCCGACCTTCACCAACGTCAACGACTTTCGCGCGCTGCTGGTGCTTTGAAGGCCACGCAGCACATCGTCTTCGTCTGCACCGGCAACATCTGCCGCGTGCACCCGGGCGGCGAAGGGGGCGACCCGTACTACGGCGATGCGCAGGCCTTCGAACATGCGCTCGACCTGATCGAAGACGCCTGCGACGGCCTGCTCGAATTCCTCGGCCACGCCGGCGCACAGCGCTGAACGCCGCGGCACAGCGCTACGATGCCCGGCGATGGCCAGGCCCGAACCGCAGTCGAAAACCCCCGGCGCCAAGCCTGCGCCGCGGCGCGGCGCGCCGGCCCCAGCGCGGTCCGGCGCGGGCGAGCTGCGGGCCTTCGAGCGCTTGCTGGGCACGCTGTCGGCCGGCTTCGCCGGCTTGAGCGCCGAGCGCATCGACGCCGCGATCGAGCACGCGCTGCACCGCATCGCGCGCACGCTGGATCTCGATCGCTGCACGCTGACCACGGTGTCGCCGTACACCGGGCGCGCCGAGGTTGCTCACTCGTGGGCGGCGCCCGGCCTCGAGCGCGTGCCGGTGCTGCACATCGATCAAAGCAACCCCTGGGCGCTGAGCCAGGCGCGGGCCGGCCGCGCGGTGGTCTTCTCCAGCCTGGACGAGCTGCCGCCGCAGGCGGCCAAGGACAAGGAAACCTTCAGCCGCATCGGCTTGAAGGCGCACGTGACGATGCCGATGCTCGTGGCCGGCCAGCTGCGCGGCGGCCTGAGCTTCGGCGCATTGCGCAGCGAACGCCAATGGAGCAGCGAACTGCTGCGCCGCATGCGCACGCTGGCCGACGTCTTTGCCGGCGTGCTGGCGCGCCAGCACGCCGAACGTCAGCGCGCGCGCATGCTCGATTTCGAGCGGCTGGCGTCGCGCACGATGAGCGCGCTGCTGATCGCCGCGCCGCAGCACGAGGCCGGCATCATCGAAACCGGCCTGCGCGACATCGCCTGCTTCCTCGGCGCCGACCGCGCGGTGCTGTGGCAGTGGGACGGCGCCAGCCGGCGCTACCGCCGCGCGCACCATTGGTTTGCCGACGGCCTGCCCGGCGCCGACCAGTGGTCCAGCGTCGAGCTGCCGTGGATCGGCGCTCGCTTGAACGCAGATGGGCTGGTGCGCTTCGCGCGCACGGACGAACTGCCGGCCGAGGCCCGCGCCGAGCGGCAGGCGATGCGCGATCTGGGTGTGCTTTCGTTGCTCGCGGTGCCGCTGCGGGTGGCCGGCCGCGAGGTCGGGGTGTTCACGGTGGCGGCGGTGCAGCGCGAGTGCGACTGGCCCGACGAGCTGCTGCCCGGCGTGCGGCTGCTGGCCGAGGTCTTCGCGGCGCTGCAGATGCGGCGCCGCACCGAGGCGCGCGAACGCGCCGCCGCGGCCGAGGCCGCGCAGTGGCGCGAGCAGTTCGCGCACGTGGTGCGCGTGCACACCGTCGGCGAGATGTCGGCCGCGCTGGCGCACGAGATCACGCAGCCGCTGGGCGCGATCGAGAACTACGCGCTGGCCGCGCGGCGCCGTGCCGGCGGTGCGGCGCCCGATCTGGCGAAGGTCGCCGATCTGCTCGACCGCATCGTCGCGCAGGCCGCGCGCGCCGGCGACGTGGTGAACCGGCTGCGCAGCCTGGTCAAGCGCCATGAGCTGCAGCTGGTCGAGATCGATCTGCCCGGCGTCGCCGCCGCCTGCATCGAACTGCTGCACGGCGAATGCGAGCAGCGCGGACTGCGCATCGAGCTGCACGCTGCCGCAGCGCTGCCGCGGCTGCTGGCCGACGAGGTGCACGTGCAGCAGGTGCTGCTGAACCTGCTGCGCAATGCGCTGCAGGCGATGGAGGCGGCGCCGCCCGGCGCGCCGCCGCTGGTGGGCGTGCACATCGCGCAGCGCGGTGCCGGCCTGGTGTCGGTGCAGGTGGCCGACCACGGCCCGGGCATCAGTGAAGGCGGGCTCGAGCAGGTGTTCGAAGCCTTTCGATCGACCAAGCCGCTGGGCTTGGGTGTGGGCCTGGCGATCTGCCGGCGGCTGATCGAAGCGCATGGCGGCAGCTTGCGCGCTGCACACCGCCCCGGCGGCGGCGCGCTGTTCGAATTCACGCTGCCGCTGGCAGCGCAGGACCCGTGATGAACCCAGCCACCGTCTTCATCGTCGACGACGACGAGGCCTACCGCGACTCGCTGGTCGAGCTGGTGTCCTCGGTCGGCCTGCCCAACGCGTGCTTTGCCTCGGCGCTGGATTTCCTGGCCGCCTTCGACGCGCAGCGTGCCGGCTGCCTGGTGCTGGACGTGCGCATGGCGCGCTTGAGCGGCCTGGAGCTGCAGGCGCGGCTGAAGGCGATGGGTGCGACGATTCCGATCGTTTTCATCAGCGGCCACGGCGACATCGAGATGGCGGTCAAGGCGATCAAGCACGGCGCGGTCGACTTCGTGCAAAAGCCCTACCGCGAGCAGCAGCTGCTCGACGCCATCAACGAGGCGCTGCGCCGCGACGCCGAGCAGCGCCATGCGCCGGCGCCGGCCGCCGCGGCCCCCGCGCCGGCCGCCCCGGCCGCGCGACTCGCGTTGTTGAGCGCGCGCGAGCGCGAGGTCATGGCGCTGGCCTTGCAGGGGCTGCCCAGCAAGCAGATCGCCAAACAGCTGTGCCTGAGCCACCGCACGGTGGAGCACCACCGCAGCCGGCTGCTGGACAAGCTGGGCGTGGCCTCGATGGCCGAGCTGATGCGGCTGAACTACCAGCACGCGCTCGGCGGCGCCGCGGCGGCGCCCCCGGCCGCTGCCTAAGTGGTGTTCGCGTGGGCGCACGGATGGTGCGCCCGGCCCGCGCGCGGCACGATCGCGCGGCTGTGGGGGAGCCATGATCGATACGGTGTACGTGCTCGAGCGCGACGCGGACGACTGCCGCTGGATCGAGGCCGCGCTTGCCGGCGAGGTGCGCAAGCTGATCTTCCTGCACGACGGCAGCACCTTGTTCGACTGGCTGTACGTGCAAGGCGGCGACTGCCTGCTGTGCGACACCGAACCCGATGCGCAGGCCGCGCTCGAACTGGTGCGCAGGCTGCGCCGCAACGGCCTGCCGCTGCCGGTGCTGATGATCGGCCCGCACAGCGCGTTTCGCACCGCGGTCGACGTGGCGCGGCTGGCGGGCACCGATTTCCTGCAGCGCCCGCTCAGCGCGCAGCGGCTGCGCGCCGCGCTGCGCCGCGCCACCGGCCGCGCCGCGCCGCCAACGCTGCATTGAACGAGGACCCGACGATGAACGACACCACCCGCGAATCGCAGCAGGCGCTGGCCGCGGTCGAACGCGTGCAGCGTCTGTTTGCCGCGCAGCGCGCCGCCTGCTTCGCGCAGCCGTACCCCAGCGCCGCCGAGCGCCTGGCGCGGCTGAAGGCGCTGAAGCGCCAGACCCAGCGCTGGCAGGACCTGCTGGCGCAAGCGATGAGCGCCGACTTCGGCTTCCGCCCCGCGGCGGAGTCGAAGATGCTCGACCTGCTCGGCTCGGTGCTCGAAGCCAACCACGCGATCTCGCACGTCAGGCGCTGGATGAAGCCGAGCAAGCGCTCGACCGAGCTGCTGTTCCTGGGCAACAGCGTCAAGGTCACCTACCAGCCCAAGGGCGTGGTCGGCGTGATCGTGCCGTGGAACTTCCCGATCTACCTGGCGATGGGCCCGCTGGTCACCGCGCTGGCGGCAGGCAACCGGGTGATGATCAAGATGAGCGAGGTCACGCCGGCCACCAACGCCGTGCTCGAGCGCTTGCTCGGCGAAGTCTTCGCCGAGGACCTGGTGGCGGTGGTCGGCGAGGAGCTGGTCGACCCCAACGTCTTCACCGCGCTGCCCTTCGACCACATCGTCTTCACCGGCTCGCCCGGCGTCGGCAGGATCGTCATGCGCACCGCGGCGCAGAACCTGACGCCGGTGACGCTGGAGCTCGGCGGCAAGTCGCCGGCCGT
>CAYZGL010000162.1:0-10047 GCA_964477985.1 uncultured Rubrivivax sp.
CCGGGCGGTTAGCTCAGCGGTAGAGCACTGCCTTCACACGGCAGGGGTCGCAGGTTCGAACCCTGCACCGCCCACCAGCAAGGTCCACAGGTCCAGCGGCGCTCGATGCGCCGCTTTTTGTTGGCGGCCGCAAGCATGGTCCCGGCGGCGTCGGCGACGGGTCGGCCGCAGCAGAATGTGCTGCCATGTGCTCGAACTACCAACCCGTGACGCGGCGCGACCGGCTGCTGTCGTTCTTCGACGTCGAACGCGTGCGCGACGAGCCGCCGGCCGACGTGTTCCCCACCGGGCTGGCGCCCTTCATCCGGCTGGCCGATCCCGGTTCGCGCCACAAGGTGGTCGACGACGGCGCCTTCGGGCTGCTGCCGTTCTTTGCCAAGGAATTGGCCTACGGCCGGCACACCTGCAACGCGCGCAGCGAGACGGTGCACCGGCTGGCGAGCTTTCGCGATGCCTGGCGGCGCGCGCAGCGCTGCATCGTGCCGGCCGAATGCGTGTACGAACCCTGCTGGGAAAGCGGCCGCGCGGTGCGCTGGCGCATCGGCCAGCCCGGCGCGGTGCCGTTGGGCATCGCCGGCATCTACACCCGCTGGCGCCACCCCGAGCGCTTCGAGCTGTTCAGCTTCGCGATGCTGACGGTCAACGCCGACGGCCACTCGGTATTCCAGCGTATGCATCGCCCGGGTGAAGAAAAGCGCATGGTGGTGATCCTCGATCCGGCCGACTACGACGCTTGGCTGGGCTGCGAGGTGGCCGACGCGGCGAGCTTCTTCAGGCCATGGCGCGGCGAACTGCTGGCCGAGCCGGCGCCGCTGCTGCGCGCGCCGCGAGCCGGCAGTGCCAAGGTGATGCGCCCGCCGCCGGCACCGCCTGCCGACAGCCTGTTCTGATCCGCTCGGCCGGCAGCGTGGGTCTGCTTATGTACTTCTATTCATAAGCATTGCGCTAGACTCGCTGCGCTCGCCGCCGCCGGTGGCTCGGGCGCAATGGAGGACTCGCATGCGTTGTTGGAAGTGGCTGAGCGCCACCGCGTCGATGGTGGTCGCGGCGGCCGCGGGCAGCGGCAGCGCGCAGGCGGCCGAGGTCAAGGTGGCGGTGGCCGCCAATTTCGCCGGCCCGATGGCGCGCATCGCCGAAAGCTTCAGCGCCGCCACCGGCCACACCGTGCTGCTGTCCAGCGGTGCCACCGGCAAGTTCTACGCGCAGATCCGCTCGGGTGCGCCCTTCGAAGTCTTGCTCGCGGCCGACGACGAAACACCCAAGCGGCTGGTCAGTGAGGGCCACGCCGTGGCCGGCACCGGCTTTACCTACGCCACCGGCCGGCTGGTGCTTTGGAGCACGCGCGCCGGCCTGGTCGACGACCAGGGCGCGGTGCTGCAGGGCGGCGGCTTCGCGCACCTGGCGGTCGCCAACCCGAAGACCGCACCGTACGGCGCCGCGGCGATGCAGGTGCTGCAGGCGCGCGGCCGGGTCGAGGCACTGACGCCCAGGCTGGTGATGGCCGAGAGCATCGCGCAGGCCTACCAGTTCGTCGCCACCGGCAATGCCGAGCTCGGTTTCGTCGCGCTGTCGCAGGTGGCGGTGCCGGGCAAGCCCGCGCCGGGATCGCGCTGGCTGGTGCCGCAGGCCTTGCACGAGCCGATCCTGCAGGACGCCGTGCTGCTGCAACCCGGCGCCGACAACCCGGCGGCGAAGGCGCTGCTCGAGCACCTGAAGAGCGTGCCGGTCAAGGAGCTGATCCGCTCCTATGGCTACGGCAGCTGAGGCACCGGCACGCTCGCCGGCAAGGCCCTGCCGCAGCAGCCATGGACGCCGCCGAATGGCAAGCCGTGCGGCTGACCGCCGAGCTGGCGGGGCTGAGCACCTTGCTGCTGCTGCTGCTGGGCACGCCGCTGGCCTGGTGGCTGGCGCGCACGCGCTCGGCGCTGAAGCCGGTGGCGGCGTCGCTGGTGGCGATGCCGCTGGTGCTGCCGCCCACCGTGCTGGGCTTCTACCTGCTGCTGCTGATGGGCCCGCAAGGCCCTGTCGGCCAGCTGACGCAGTGGCTCGGGTTGGGGCGGCTGCCGTTCACCTTTGCCGGGCTGGTGGTGGCGTCGGTGCTGTACTCGATGCCCTTCGTGGTGCAGCCGCTGCAGCAGGCCTTCGAGGCCGTTCCCGAGCGCCTGCTGGAGGCTGCGGCGACGCTGCGCGCATCGGCCTGGGACCGCTTCTTCAGCGTCGCGCTGCCGCTGGCGCGCCCGGGGCTGCTGACGGCCACGGTGCTGGGCTTCGCGCACACGGTGGGCGAGTTCGGCGTGGTGCTGATGATCGGCGGCAACATCCCCGGCGCGACGCGCGTGCTGTCGGTGGCGATCTACGACCATGTCGAGGCCAGCGAATTCGCGCACGCGCACCGGCTGGCCGCTGGCATGGTGGTGTTCGCGATGGCGGTGCTGGTGACGCTGTACGTGGTGAACCGGCCGCGGCGTGAGCTGCGCACCCGCGCGCAGCCGTCGGCGCTCGGCACCGCCGCTGCGCCCATCGCGCGGGCGCCACACCCGGGCGAGGCGCCGTGATCGAGCTGGCGCTGCGCCTGCCGCGCGATGCTTTCATGCTGGACGTGCAGCTGTCCTTGCCTTCGCGTGGCGTCAGCGCGCTGTTCGGTCCGTCGGGCTGCGGCAAGACCACCCTGCTGCGTGCCTTGGCCGGGCTCGAGCGCGCCGCCGGGCGCGTGGCCATCGGCGAGCAGGTCTGGCAGGACGACGCGGCGGGCGTGTTCGTGCCGGTGCACCGCCGGCCGATCGGCTACGTGATCCAGGAGGCCGCGCTGTTCCCGCACCTGGACGTGCGCCGCAATATCGACTATGGCAGGCGGCGCGTGGCGGCGTCGGCCCAGCGCGTCGCGCTGGACGGCGTGATCGAGCTGCTGGGCATCGCCCATCTGCTGCAGCGGCGCACCGGCACGTTGTCGGGCGGCGAGCGCCAGCGTGTGGCGATCGCGCGCGCGCTGGGCACCAGCCCGGGGCTGCTGCTGATGGACGAGCCGCTGGCCGCGCTGGACGCGCAGCGCAAGGCCGAAGTGCTGCCGTACCTGGAGCGGCTGCATGCCGAGCTGGACATCCCGGTCGTCTACGTCAGCCACGCCATCGACGAGGTGGCGCGGCTGGCGCACCACCTGGTGCTGCTGGCGCAGGGTCGGGTGCTGGCCGCCGGGCCGCTGGCTGAAGTGATGTCGCGCCTGGACCTGCCCACCGCACACGGCGAGGCCGCCGGCGTGGTGCTCGAGGCGCGCCTGGCCGAGCGCGACGCACAGTGGCAGCTGGCGCGCTTCGACCTCGGCGAGGGCCACGCCTTGTGGGCGCGCGACCCGGGGCTGGCCACCGGGCGCGCGGTGCGGCTGCGCGTGCTGGCGCGCGACGTCAGCCTGTCGTTGTCGCCGCACAGCGGCAGCAGCATCGGCAACCAGCTGCCGGGCCAGGTGCAGGACATGGCCGACGACACGCACCCGGCGCTGACGCTGGTGCGCGTGCGGGTCGGGCCCGTGCCGGTGGTGGCACGGCTGACGCGCCGCTCGGCGCATGCGCTGCAGCTGGCGCCGGGCCGGCCGGTGTGGGTGCAGGTGAAGACCGTGGCGTTGCTGCCGTGAGCCGGTCGTCTGCGCAGGCCGCGGCATGGCTCAGCGCCGAGCTGAAGCTGGCCGGCCGCCTGGACGCGCGCTTCTTCGCGTTGCTCGAGGCGCTGCAGGCCACCGGCTCGATCAACCGCGCCGCGCGCACCGCCGGCTACAGCTACAAGGGCGCATGGCTGGTGCTCGAGGCCGCCGGCAACCTGGCCAGCGAGCCCTTGCTGCACACCTCGAGCGCCGGCACGCAGTTGACCGATGCCGCGCGCACGCTGCTGGCGGCGTGGCAGGCGCTGCAACACGACCACCGCGAGTTCCTGCGCGCGCAGCAGGCGCGGCTCGCCCAACAACCGGCCCTGCAGGGGCTGCTCCGCAGGATGGCCATGAAAACCAGTGCACGCAACCAGTTCGCCGGCAGCGTCGGCGCGGTCGAAGTCGGCCCGGTGTCGGCGCAGGTGACGATCCGCTTGAACGGCGGCGGCGAGATCGTCGCGGCGATGACCAGTGCGTCGGCGCAGCGGCTGAAGCTGCAGCCCGGCAAGGAGGTGCTGGCGCTGATCAAGGCCTCGGCCGTGGTGCTGGTGGCCGACTTCGCCGGCTGGCAGCTGTCGGCGCGCAACCAGCTGGCCGGCACGGTGTCGCGCATCGAGCGCGGCGCGGTGTCGTCGATGGTGGTGCTGACGCTGCCCGGCGGCGCGGCCCTCACCGCCACCGTCACCAACGACGCGGTGGACGCGCTGGCACTGCGGGTGGGCAGCGCGGCCACCGCCGTGGTCAAGGCCTACGCGGTGATGGTGGCGGCGCAACCGTAGTGCGGCTTCAGGCGATGTGGATCTCGGCCAGCAGGCTCTTCACGCCGTTCCACACGATCTGCACGCCGATGCTCAGCACCAGCAGCGCCGACAGCCGCAGCATCATCTCCATGCCCTTGCTGCCGATCCAGCCGCTGACGCGCGTGGCGTAGCGGTAGACCAGCAGCAGCGACGCCGCGATCACCGCCGAGCCCAGCACGGCGGCGATGAACTGCCCCAGTTTGCCTTCGAGCGTTTGCGCGTGGTGCGCGCCCAGCGTGATCGCCACCGCGATCGCACCGGCGTCCACCGACAGCGGCAGCGTCAGCGGGTAGAAGGAGCGCCCCAGTGCGACCTGGCGTGCCTGCTCGGCGTCGATCTGCGTGTCCCTGGCGGGCCGCTCGTAGTGCAACAGGTTCCAGCCCAGCGCGCACACCACCGCGCCGCCGGCCACCTGCAGCGCCGCCACCGACAGGTCGAACAGGCGCAGCAGCATCGTGCCCAGCACCATCGAGCCCAGCAGCAGCGCGAAGGAATAGAACGCGATGTGCCGCGCCAGGTCGCGGCGCGTGGCTTCGTCGCAGCCCTCGGTCAGGTTGAGGAAGATCGGCACGTTGCCCGGTGGGTTGACCACCGGCAGCAGCGCGCCGACGATCAGCAGCAGCGCGTGCAGCAGATGCAGCAGCTCATCGGACACGGTGGGCCTCGCGTGAACCGGGGTCGTGCACTGCGGTGGCCATCGCTTCAGCGCCGCGGCGGCAGACGCGGCGGCGCCAGGTTCGGCCGCGCGTCCAGGCGCGGCAGCTCGAGCCGGCGGCCTGCGGCGCGCTGCAGCGCCACCGCCAGCGCCGCTTCGAGCTGCCGGTCGCACCCGGCGGCGGCATCCTGCGGCGCGTTGTCGACTTCGACGTCGGGGTCGGTGCCGTGGTTCTCCACGCCCCAGCCGACATCGCGAAACCAGAACGAGTATTCGGGCTGGGTGGTCTCGGTGCCGTCCACCAGCCGCTGGCGCGGCCAGATGCCGATCACGCCGCCCCAGCTGCGCGTGCCCACCAGCGGGCCGATGCCCATCAGCTTGAAGCCGTGCGCGAAGATGTCGCCGTCGCTGCCGGCGTGTTCGTTGCACAGTGCCACCACCGGCCCGGCGGCCGACTCGTCGGGGTAGGGCGTGGCACGGCCCCAGCGCGGCACGTTGTAGGCGATGCGCCGGCGCGCCACCTTTTCCAGCAGCAGCTCCGAGACGTGGCCGCCGCGGTTGTAGCGCAGGTCGACGATCAGCGCGTCGCGGTCGCATTCGGTGCCGAAGTAGCGGTGGAACTCGGCGAAGCCGTCGGCCAGCATGTCCGGCAGGTGCAGGTAGCCGACCCGGCCTTCGGACTGCGCGTGCACCCAGGCGCGGTGGCGCTCGACCCATTCGCGGTAGCGCGCCGGCACCTCGTCGGCCAGCGTGTGCACCAGCACCCGGCGGCGCGTGCACTGCGCGCCGCTGCCGCTGGCCAGCGTCAGCTCCACCTTGCTGCCGGCCTGGTGCACCAGCAGCGCCTGCGGCGGGCAGCTGCGTGAAGCCGGCTGGCCGTTGACCGCGACGATGCGCTCGCCGACGCGCGCCTGCACGCCCAGCGCGTTCAGCGGCGAGTCGGCCGCGGCGTCCCAGGCGTCGCCGCGCACGATGTGCGTGAGCTCCCAGCCGCCGCTGTCGCTGCCGCTGTCGTCGCCACCAGCCGCGCCTTGCGCCCAGCGCAGCTCGGCCGCCAGATGGCCCAGCGCCACCGGCGGCGGTTTGCGGTGGTCGCCGTCGGCCTCGTAGGCGTGCGAGGTGCCGAGTTCGCCCTGCAGCTCCCAGATCAAGTCGGACAGTTCGGCGCGCGTGGCGACAAGCGGCAGCAGCGGTGCGTAGCGCTGCCACATCGCCGGCCAGTCCACCCCCGACATGTCGGCCACCCAGAAGTGATCGCGCTGCGCCCGCCATACCTCGTGCAGCATCTGGCGCCATTCGGCGCGAGGGTCCACCGACACGCGCACGCGGTTCAAGTCGAGCCAGCCGCTGCGGCGCGACGGCGCGTCGTCGCCGGCGTGTGGGGCGGCGCTGTCCTTGGCGCGGTCGGCCGCGACCGCGCGCAGCCGCTTGCCGTCGCGCACCAGCACGGTGGCGTGGTCGGCGGCGAGCTGGAAGTCGTCGCATTTGTCCAGCAGCGTGTCGGCCTGCAGGGTGTCGAAGTCGAACACCTCGAGCCGGCCGGCGCCGTCCTTGTGGCCGCCACGCCCTTGCTGGCCTTCGATCGGCAGCACGGTCCACAGCAGCTTGCCCTGCGCCGCAGCGGCGAGCTTGCCGAAGCGGTTCTCGGCCACCGGGAAGGCGGCGATGCGCTGCGCGATGCCGTCCAGGTCGATGCGCAAGGGCGGCGCCTTGCCGTCGTCCTTGCCATCGCCCTTGGTGTGGCCGCCGTCATCGGGCTTCAACCCCTTGGGCTGGGGCTCGAAGGGTGCGGGGGCGTCGGCCTGCAAGGCGATCAGGTAAGGGCGTGCGCCGCGCGGGAAGCTCATCTCGAACTGCACGCTGTCGTACACCGGGTCGTAGGTGCGCAGCGACAGGAAGTACAGCCAGCGCCCCTGCGGGTCGAAGCTGGGGCTGTAGTCGCGGAACTCGGGCCGCGTCAGCGCGTGGCAGCCCCCGCTGGCCGCGTCGCACAGCTTGATGCCGCGCTGGCGCGCGCTGGCCTGGTGGCTGTAGGCCAGCCAGGCGCCGTCGGCCGACCAGGCCAGGTCCTCGCAGCGGCCGGCGCCGCTGTGGTCGACGACGGTGCACGCGCCGCTGGCCACATCGCCCAGCAGCAACTGGTTGCGGTGGTTGGCGATGGCCAGCCGGGTGCCCTGCGGTGCGGCGCGCAGCTCGTGCACGTTGCCGATGTCCCAGTCGAAGGTGCGCACGCTGCCGTCGTGGTGCAGCTCGATGCGCTCTTCGCCGCGGGCGTCGCTGACCACGACCAGCGTCTTGCCGTCGGCCAGCCACTGGCCGTGGCGGTAGCGCACGCCGTCGGCCGCGCCGGCCTGGCGCACCGCGCCTTCCCACAGCGCCATGGTGTACAGCTTGCCGCGCACGTCCAGCGCCACGCTGTGGCCTTGCGGGTGCAGCTGCAGGCCGCCCAGGTGGTCTTCGGCCGGCACGAAGCGGCGCGCGCTTTGCGTGCGTGCGCTCGGCACCTCGATGTCCAGCGCGTGGTGTTCGTCGCGCTCGGGATCGAGCAGCCACAGCCGCGCGCCGCATTGGTAGACGATGCGCCGGCCGTCGCTTTGCGCGTGGCGCGCGTAGCAGGTGTCGTGGTCGGTGTGGCGGCGCAGCTGCGTGCCGTCGGGCCGGCACGAATAGAGGTTGCCCACGCCTTCGGCATCCGACAGGAAGTACACACGATCACCGATCCACATCGGGCAGCTCAGGTTGCCGGCCAGCTCGTGCATACGGCGGAACTGGCCGCTGCCAGCGGCGTCGATCCACAACTGGCCGACGGTGCCGCCGCGGTAGCGCTTCCAGCGCGCCGGGTCGGCGGTGTTGCGGCCGATCACGCGCGCGCTGCCCGGGCCGAAGCTCAGATGGTTGACCTGGCCCAGCCGCAGCGGCTGCGGCAGGCCGCCCGCCGGCTCGACGGTGTAGGCCTGGTGGTTGCGGAAGAAGGGCTGGCCCCAGGTGCTGACGAACAGGATCTGGCCCTGCGGTGTCCAGCCGCGCACCAGCGTGTCGGGGCCCAGCCAGGTCAGCCGCCGCGACGGCCCACCCAGCGCGGGCATCAGGTAGACCTCGGGGTGCTGCTCGTCGCGGCCGATGTAGGCGATCCAGCGCCCGTCGGGCGACAGGCAGGGCGTGGACGGCTCCGCCAGCCCGGCAGTCAGGCGCTGCGCGACGCCGCCGTGCGCGCTGGCGCGCCACAGGTCGTCGTCGCTGACGAAGACCACGGTGTCGCCTTGCAGCGTGGGCTGGCGCAGGTAGGCAGCGTCGATCATGGTGAGCGCTTCGCGTCGTCGTCGGGCCGCAGAGTATGCGTGCGGCCCGTTGCGCAGGCGGCCGCCGGGGTTTGTTACCGTTGCTGCCACTCAATCTTCGGAGATCACGATGAACTATCGCTGCGCGCACCGCTGGTCGTTTGCGAAGTGGGGCGCCGCGCTGGAGCCCACGCCCGGCGAGCTGCCGCCACCGGCCGGCCACGAGGTGACGCTGCGCATCACGCACTGCGGCATGTGCCATTCGGACCTGCACATCCAGGCCGGCGGCTTCGACATGGGCGGCGGCAAGCTGTCGTCGCTGGAACGCAGCGGCACCGCGCTGCCGGTGACGATGGGCCACGAGATCGGCGGCGAGGTGGTGGAACTCGGCCCCGAGGTACGCAGCGTGAAGCTGGGCGACAAGGTCGTCGTCTACCCGTGGCTGGGCTGCGGCCAGTGCGCCACCTGCGAGCGCGGCGACGAACACCTGTGCCTGCGCGCGATGCGCAACATCGGCATGCAGTTGCCGGGCGGCTACGCCGACCTGGTGCGCGTGCCGCACGACAAGTATCTGGTGCCCATCGGCACGCTGGAGCCGGCGCGCGCCGCCACCTTCGCCTGCGCCGGCATCACCGCGTATGGCGCGATCGGCAAGATCGACGCGCTGGGCGCGGACGACTTCGTTGCGGTGATCGGCTGCGGCGGCGTGGGCATGACCGCGGTGGCGCTGCTGTCGGCCACCAGCCCGGCCAAGATCGTCGCCATCGACCCCGACGCGGCCAAGCGCGACGCCGCGTTGCGGCACGGCGCCGCGCTGGCCTTCGACCCCGGAGCGCCCGAGGCGGCCAAGACCATCGGCAAGGCCTGCCGGATGAACATCGCCGCCGCGGTGGACTTCGTCGGCGCCGAATCCAGCGCGGCGCTGGCGGTGAACCTGGTGCGCCGCACCGGGCAGGTGATCATCGTCGGCCTGTTCGGCGGCGAGCTGCGTTTGCCGCTGCCACTGTTCCCCTTGAAGTCGCTGCGCGTCAGCGGCTCGTATGTCGCCGGGCTGAACGAACTGCGCGAGCTGGTGGCGCTGGCGCAGCGCGTGGCGCTGCCGCCGATCCCGCTGGAGCTGCGCGCGATGGCCAGCGTCAACCAGTCGCTGGACGATCTGGCGCACGGCCGCGTCGTCGGCCGCGTGGTGCTGCAACCCTGAACCCGGCGCCGCAGGCGGCGTCGGCGGCGCACCGCGGCCTGCACCGCTGGCGTGCGCGTCGACGCGGGATGCGAAGCGCTTGCGCGGCCCGCCACTTGTCGCAGAATGAACCAGGCCCCGGCGCCCCCGTCGCCGAGGCCGCACAGGAGACACACGGCGCATGGGCATGCTCGACGACAAGGTGGTGATCGTCACCGGCGCGGGGCGCGGCATCGGCCGCGACATCGCGCTGCTGGCCGCGGCCGAAGGCGCCAAGGTGGTGGTCAACGACCCCGGCGTGTCGGCCGCCGGCACCGGCCACGACGACGGCCCGGCCGCGCAGGTGGCGGCCGAGATCCGCGCCGCAGGCGGCACCGCGGTGGCCAACACCGACAGCGTGGCCGAATGGGATTCGGCCCACCGCATCGTGCGCACCGCCACCGAAGCCTTCGGCACGCTGCACGCGGTGGTCAACAACGCCGGCATCCTGCGCGACCGCA
>CAYZGL010000163.1:0-9950 GCA_964477985.1 uncultured Rubrivivax sp.
CGACGCGCGCCAGCGACTGGCCGATCTTCTTCAGCAGCTTGCGCTCGCGGTCGCGTGTGCGCAGCTCCAGTGCATGTTCTTCCTCGATCGTCGCGCGGTCGGCGGGGTCGGGCACGATGGTGGTGTCCTCGCGCAGGTGTTCGGTGGTCTCGCCGGCGTTGGACAGCAAGTCCTCCTTCTGCGCCTGCAGGCGCAGGCGGAAGAACTCGCGCTGCTTGTCGTTCATGTACTCGCTGTCCGGCATGGCCAGCAGTTCGGCTTCGCTCAGCTCGGCCGCCGACTTGGTCTTCCAGGCGTTGGCCAGCTTCGGGTCGGGCTTGACATGGGACCTCGGCCGGCTGGCCTCGTCGCCCGGGCTGCGCACCGGTGCGCGGGCCGGCGCGAAACGGTCGGTGAAGCGGTTGGACGCCGCCGGCGCCGCGCCCGACGCCGCTTGGCCGGCCGCGTGGACCGCTTGCGCTACGCTCGGCGCTGTGTGCGCGGCGGCCTTGTCCGAGGCCTTCTTCGCCGCAGCGGCCGCACCCTTGGCCAGCGTCTTGTTCACTTGCGGTCTCCTTTCCGGGAATCCTGGGCCGCGCGGATTGTAGTCACCGCATCGGCGCCGTCGAAGGGCCGTCGGCCCGGTTGTGCAATGCTGCTCAGCTCACGCATTGCTGCAGTCCTTGCAGCAGGACTTCCTTGGGCAGATCGATGCCGATGAAGACCATCTTGCTGCTCTTCTTCTCGCCCGGCGCCCACTTGGGCCCCAGGTCGCTGCCCATCAGCTGGTGCACGCCCTGGAAGATCACTTTGCGCTCGCTGCCCTGCAGGTGCAGCACGCCCTTGTAGCGCAGCATCTTCGGCCCGTAGACCTGCACGATCGAGCCGAGGAAGTCCTCGAGCTTGGCCGGGTTCAGCGCCCGCTCGGCGCGGAACACGAAGGACTTGACGTCGTCGTCGTGGTGATGGTGGTGCGGGTGGCCGCAGTGCTCGCCGTGCTCGTGATCGTCGTGGTGATCGTGATGGTGATGGGGCTCATGGCCATCGCCGTTCAGGAATTCGGGGTCGATGTCGAGCTTGGCGTTCAGGTTGAAGCCGCGCAGGTCGAAGACTTCGGCGATCGGCACCTCGCCGAAGTGCACCTTGCGTTGCGGCGCGCGCGGGTTCATGTGCTTGAGCCGGTGCACCAGCGCGTCGACATCGCCCGCGGCCACCAGGTCGGTCTTGCTGATGAAGATCTGGTCGGCAAAACCCACCTGGCGCCGCGCCTCCTGCCGCGTGTCGAGCTGGCCGTCGCCGTGCTTGGCATCGACCAGCGTCAGGATGGAATCGAGCAGGTAGGACTCGGCGATCTCGTCGTCCATGAAGAAGGTCTGCGCCACCGGGCCCGGGTCGGCCAGGCCGGTGGTCTCGATGACCACGCGTTCGAAGTCGAGCTCGCCCTTGCGCTTCTTCTCGGCCAGGTCCGACAGCGTGGTGCGCAGGTCCTCGCGGATCGAGCAGCACACGCAGCCGTTGTTCAGCTGCACGATCTGCTCGCCGCTGTCGCGCACCAGGATCTCGTTGTCGATGTTCTCGCTGCCGAACTCGTTCTCGATCACCGCGATCTTCTGGCCGTGCGCCTCGGTGAGCACGCGCTTGAGCAAGGTGGTTTTGCCCGAGCCAAGGAAGCCGGTGAGGATGGTGGCGGGAATCAGGCCTTGGGACATGCGGGCGCCTCGAGCGGTCGTGCGGGTGATGGATGCCGGTGAAGACGAAGACAACGCGAAGACAACGACAGATCTACATGCGGCCATTGTGGCCGCGTTCAAGCCCCCGGTGTACTGCTGCGGCTTCGCCCGACGCCTGCGGTATTCTTCGCGTTGCCTCACTGTTTGTTACAGCAAGTTGTCCGACCCCCAGCCCCTGCGGCCGCGCACCACCGAGGACAAGCGCTCGTTGTTCGATCGGCTGGTCGAATTCCTCTCGCCCGGGCCCGATTCCCGGGCCGAGTTGATGAGCATGCTCGCCGACGCCGAGCAGCGCGAGTTGATCGAACCCGAATCGCGCCAGATGCTCGAGGGCGTGCTGCGCATGGCCGACCAAAGCGCCGGCGACGTGATGGTGGCCGCACCCAGGATGGACCTGCTGGACATCGATGCGCCCTTCGATGAACTGCTGGCCATGATCATCGATACCGGGCATTCGCGCTTTCCGGTCTACGAGCGCGGGCGCGACAACATCATCGGCATCCTGCTGGCCAAGGACCTGCTGAAACTGCAGCGCTCGCCGGGGCTGAAGCTGCGCACGCTGCTGCGTCCGGCGGTGTTCGTGCCCGAATCGAAGCGGCTGAACGAGCTGCTGCGCGACTTCCGCTCCAACCGCAACCATCTGGCCGTGGTGATCGACGAGTTCGGCCAGACGGCGGGCTTGATCACCATCGAAGACGTGCTCGAGGAGATCGTCGGCGAGATCGAGGACGAGTTCGACGACCACGACGCCCCCAGCGGCGTGTACACGCTGGCCGACGGCAGCTGGCGCGTGGCGGGCGACTGCGACATCACGGCAGTCAACGAAGCCTTCGGCGTGCACCTGCCCGACGACGAGTTCGACACCATCGGCGGCCTGATCGCGCACGAGTTCGGCCGCGTGCCGCGCCGCGGCGAAGCGGTGGATCTGGGCGGGCTGCGCTTCGCCGTGATGCTGGCGCGCGCCGGCGCGGTGCGCTGGTTCCGCGCGTCGCGCGTGGGCGGCGGCGACAGCGCTTGAACGGCCGCCGCGCGGCCGCGCTGCAAGCCGCCGGCGCCGCCGCGCTGGGCGCGCTGCAGACGCTGGCTTTCGTTCACACCAGCCTGTGGTGGCTGTCGCTGCTGTGCATCGCCGCGCTGGCGGCGCTGGTGTGGCGCGCCACGCCGCGGTGTGCCGCCTTGTTCGGCTGGATGTTCGGCAGCGCCTGGCTGGGTGCGGGCGTGTGGTGGCTGTTCATCAGCCTGCACCGCTACGGCGCTTTGCCTGCCTGGTTGGCGGCCCTGGCGGTGGCGCTGCTGTGCCTGGGGCTGAGCCTGTACTTGGCCGTTGCGATGGCGCTGTTCGCGCGCTGGCGCAGCGGGCGCGCCGCGCTGGACGCGGCCTTGTTCGCCGCACTGTGGCTGCTGGCCGAACTGGCGCGCACGGTGATCTTCACCGGCTTTCCGTGGCTGGCCAGCGGTTACGCGCAGCTCGACGGCCCGCTGGCCGCCTGGGCGCCGTGGATCGGGGTGAACGGCATCGGGGTGCTGGCCGCGCTGCTGGGCGCGCTGCTGGCGCTGGCCTGGCATCGGCGCTCGCTGTGGCTGCTGGGGCTGGCGCTGGCGCTGCCGGTGGGTTCGGCGCTGGTCGGCCTGCGCGAGTTCAGCACGCCCGCGGGCGAGCTCAGCGTCAGCCTGCTGCAGGGCAACGTGCCGCAGGACGAGAAGTTCACGCTCGAGTACGTGCCGCAGGCCTTGGCGTGGCTGGCCCATGCCGCCAGCCAGGCGCACGGCGCGCTGCTGGTGGCGCCCGAGACCGCGGTGCCGTTGCTGCCCGAGCAACTGGCTGAGCTGGTGCCCGACTACTGGCCGGCGCTGCGCGCGCGCTTCGAAAGCGGCCGCCAGGCGGCGCTGATCGGCGTGCCGCTGGGCGACGAGCGCGCGGGCTACACCAACTCGGTGGTCGGGCTGTCGGCGGCCACGCGCGGTGCCGCGCCCTACCGCTACGACAAGGTGCACCTGGTGCCCTTCGGCGAATTCATCCCCAGCGGCTTTCGCTGGTTCACGCAGATGATGAACATCCCGCTGGGCGACTTCGCGCGCGGGCCGCTGAACGCGCCGTCCTTTGCCGTGCACGGCCAGCGCATCGCGCCGAACATCTGCTACGAGGACTTGTTCGGCACCGAGCTGGCGCAGCGTTTCATCGACCCGGCGGCCGCGCCGACCGTGTTCGCCAACCTCAGCAACATCGGCTGGTTCGGCGACACCATCGCCGTGCCGCAGCACCTGAACATCTCGCGCATGCGCGCGCTGGAGTTCCAGCGGCCGATGCTGCGTGCCACCAACACCGGCGCCACCGCCGTCATCGACCACCGCGGCCGGGTGCAGGCGCAACTGCCGCCGTTCACGCAGGGCGTGCTCGAAGGCCGGGTGCAGGGGCGCGAGGGCATCACGCCCTTCGCCTGGTGGAGCGCACGCTTCGGGCTGTGGCCGTGGCTGCTGCTGGCCGCTGTCGTGCTGGTGGCCAGCGCGCGCGCGCGCCGCGCCGTGCGATAGCCCACGCTTGGGCACCGGCGCGCAGCGCCAGGCGGGCGATGCCGGCTTCGTAGAATTCCGCACCGCCCCCACCACGGCACTGCGACTCGCGGCACCACCCATGCTCACCTTCCAGCAGATCATCCTCACGCTTCAGGACTACTGGGACCGCCAGGGCTGCGCGCTGCTGCAGCCCTACGACATGGAAGTCGGCGCCGGCACCAGCCACACCGCGACCTTCCTGCGCGCGCTCGGCCCCGAGCCGTGGAAAGCGGCCTATGTGCAGCCCAGCCGCCGGCCCAAGGACGGGCGCTACGGCGACAACCCGAACCGGCTGCAGCATTACTACCAGTACCAGGTGGTGCTCAAGCCTGCGCCGGCCGACATCCTCGAGCTGTACCTGGGCAGCCTGCGCTCGCTGGGCTTCGACCTGAAGAACAACGACGTGCGCTTCGTGGAAGACGACTGGGAGAACCCCACGCTGGGCTGCTGGGGCCTGGGCTGGGAGGTCTGGCTGAACGGCATGGAGGTCACGCAGTTCACCTATTTCCAGCAGGTCGGCGGCATCGACTGCAGGCCGATCACCGGCGAGATCACCTACGGGCTGGAGCGGCTGGCGATGTACATCCAGGGCGTGGAGAACCTGTTCGACCTGCAGTGGACCGAAGGCCTGCGCTACCGCGACGTCTACCACCAGAACGAGGTCGAACAAAGCGCCTACAACTTCGAGCACAGCGACGTGGAATTCCTGCTGCTGGCCTTCGGCGCGCACGAGCGCCAGAGCCAGCACCTGATGGCGCAGCAGCTCGCGCTGCCGGCCTACGAGCAACTGCTGAAAGCCGCGCACACCTTCAATCTGCTGGATGCGCGCGGTGCCATCAGCGTCACCGAGCGCGCCGCCTACATCGGCCGTATCCGCAACCTGGCGCGCGCGGTGGCGCAGGGCTACGTCGACAGCCGCGCGCGGCTGGGCTTTCCGATGGCGCCGCGCGAATGGGCCGACGCGGCCGCGGCGCAACTGGCGAAACTGACGAACCTGGCGAACCTGGCGAAGAAGGCGGCCTGAACATGGGTGCAAACAATCTGCTGGTCGAGCTGCTGGTCGAAGAGCTGCCGCCCAAGGCGCTGAAGAAGCTGGGCGAGGCCTTTGCCAGCCTGCTGTCCGACAGCTTGAAGGCCGAGGGGCTGGCCGCGCCCGACGCCGCCGTGGCCGCCTTCGCCACGCCGCGCCGGCTGGCGGTGTGGGTGCGCGGCGTGGCGGCGCAGGCCGCCGAGCGCCGCGTGTCGCACAAGCTGATGCCGGTGGCGGTGGGCCTGGACGCCGGCGGCCAGGCCACGCCGGCGCTGCTGAAGAAGCTCGCGGCGCTGGGTGCGGCGGGCACCGCGGCCGGCGAACTGCAGCGCCAGGGCGAAGGCAAGGCGCAAACGCTGTTCCTGGACAGCCGCGTGCGCGGTGCGACGCTGGCCGAAGGCCTGCAAAAGGCGCTGGACGACACGCTGGCCAGGCTGCCGATCCCCAAGGTGATGAGCTACCAGCTCGACGACGGCTGGAGCAGCGTGAACTTCGTGCGCCCGGCGCACGGCCTGGTGGCGCTGCACGGCGACGAGGTCGTCGACGTGCAGGCCCTGGGCCTGCACGCCACGCGTACCACGCAGTGCCACCGCTTCGAGGCCGAGGCGGCGTCGCTGGCCGTGCGCAGCGCCGACAGCTACGAGCAGCAACTGCACACCGAAGGCGCGGTGATCGCCTCGTTCGCGCAGCGCCGCGAGGCCATCGCGCAGCAGCTGCAGGCGGTGGCGGCGGGCCTGGGCCTGCGCGCTGTCGACGACGACGCGCTGCTCGACGAAGTCACCGCGCTGGTCGAGCGGCCCAACGTGCTGGCCTGCGCCTTCGACGAGGCCTTCCTGCAGGTGCCGGCCGAGTGCCTGATCCTGACGATGAAGGCCAACCAGAAGTACTTCCCGCTGCTGGATGCGCAGGGCCGGCTGACGCGACACTTCCTGGTGGTCAGCAACATCCGCCCGGCCGACCCCGGCCGCATCGTCGAGGGCAACCAGCGCGTGGTGCGCCCGCGGCTGGCCGACGCCAAGTTCTTCTTCGACCAGGACCGCAAGAAAACGCTCGCATCGCGTGTGCCGGCGCTGGACAAGGTGGTCTACCACGCCAGGCTGGGCACCATGGGCGAGCGTGTGCAGCGCGTGCGCACGCTGGCAACGGCGATCGCCGCGCCGCTCGGCGGCGCCGCGCTGGCACAGGCGGCCGACCGCGCTGCGCTGCTGGCCAAGGCCGACCTGGTGAGCGACATGGTCGGCGAGTTCCCCGAGCTGCAAGGCGTGATGGGCGGCTACTACGCGCGCCACGACGGCGAGACCGAGGAGGTCGCGCGCGCCGTCGAGGACCACTACCAGCCGCGCTTCGCCGGCGATGCGCTGCCGCGCGATCTTTGCGGCATCGCGCTGGCGCTGGCCGACAAGCTCGAGACGCTGGCCGGGCTGTTCGGCATCGGCCAGCTGCCCAGCGGCGACAAGGACCCGTTCGCGCTGCGCCGCCACGCATTGGGCGTGATCCGCATGCTGATCGAGCGCGGGCTGCCGCTGGACACCGCGGCGCTGGTGCAGCAGGCCTTTGCTGCCTTCGGGCCGCAGCATGGCCAGGCGCAGGCCGAACTGGCGCTGTTCCTGCGCGAGCGGCTGGTGGGCTACCTGCGCGATCTGGGCTACAGCGCGCAGGAGGTCGACGCCGTGCTCGAGCCGCGCCCCGAGCGCTGGGCCGAGCTGCCGGTGCGGCTGGCGGCGCTGCGCCGGTTTGCTGCGCTGCCCGAGGCCGGCGCGCTGGCCGCGGCCAACAAGCGTGTGGCCAACATCCTGAAGAAGTCCGACGGCGCCGGCGGCGCGGCGGTGCGCGAGTCACTGCTCGCCGAGGCCGCCGAGGCCGCGCTGCACCGCGCGTTGCTGCAGGTGGCGCCCAAGGCCGATGCCGCGTTCGACGCCGGCGACCTGGCCGGCTCGCTGTGCGCGCTGGCCGCGCTGAAGGCGCCGGTGGACGCCTTCTTCGACCAGGTCATGGTCAACGCCGAAGACGCCGCGCTGCGCGCCAACCGGCTGGCGCTGCTGGGCCGGCTGCACGCGGCGATGAACCGCGTGGCCGACCTGTCCAAACTGGCCGCCTGAACGATCCGCTGCCATGCAACCGGTCCCCAAGCTGCTGATCGTCGGGCGCGACGGCATCCTCAACGAGTTCAGCGAGGGCCACATCAAGGCGCCCGAGGAATGGGTGGCGATACCGGGCGCGCTGGAAGCGCTGTGCCGCCTGAACCACGCCGGCTGGCACGTGGTGGTGGCCACCAACCAGTCGGGCATCGGCCGCGGCATGATCGACATGGCCGCGGTCAACGCGGTGCATGCGCACATGCTGCGCAGCCTGCAGGCGCTGGGCGGGCGCATCGACGCCGTGTTCTTCTGCCCGCACGCGCCGGAGTTCGAATGCGAATGCCGCAAGCCGCTGCCCGGCATGATGCGCGACATCGGCCGGCGCTACGGCGTCGACCTGGGCGAGGTGCCGATGGTGGGCGACACGCTGCGCGACCTGCAGGCGGCGCAGGCGGCGGGCTGCGAGCCGCATCTGGTGCGCAGCGGGCGCGCCGCGCGGCTCGAGCCGGCCGAGGTGGCCGAGATGCTGCGCCAGGTGCCGGGCACCTTCGTGCACCGCGACCTGGGCGAGCTGGCCACGCACCTGCTGGAGCGCGAGCACCTGCGCGATTCGCAGTCGGCGCCGCTGGAATGACGCGCTGAGCCGCTCGGCCGGGCCATGACGCCGTGGTTGCAGCTGCGTTCTGCCCTGTTCGTGGCCTGGCTGCTGTTCACGGTGGTGCCGGTGGCGCTGGCGGTGGTGGTGGCGTCGTGGTTTGCCGGCGGTGCGACGCTGTACCGCATGGGCGTGTTCTGGGTGCGTCTGGCAGTCGCCGGCGCGCGCGTGATCTGCGGCGTGCGCCACCGCATCCAGGGCATGGAGCATCTGCCCGGCGCCGGCGAGCCCGAGCGCGCGGTGCTGCTGGCGTCCAAGCACCAGTCCGCCTGGGAGGCTTTGGCCTACCCGGTGCTGATGCCGCGCCCGCTGTGTTATGTGTTCAAGAAGGAGCTGCTGCGCATTCCGTTCTTCGGCTGGGCGATCGCTCGGCTGGACATGATCCACATCGACCGCGCCCGGCATGCCGAGGCCTGGGCCGCGGTGGCCGAGCAGGGGCGCCGCGTCATGGCCAAGGGCACCTGGGTGATCATGTTTCCCGAGGGCACGCGCATCCCGCGCGGCCGGCAGGGAACCTACAAGCACGGGGCCGCGCGCCTGGCGATCGAAACCGGCACGCCGATCGTGCCGATCGCGGTGGCCTCGGCGCGCTGCTGGCCGCGCAAGAGCTTCGTGCTGCACCCGGGGGTGGTCGACATCCGCATCGGCCGGCCGATCGCGGTGCGCGGGCGCGAGGCCGATGAGCTGATGACCGAAGTCGAAACCTGGATCGAGGCCGAGATGCGGCGCATCGACCCCGAGGCCTACCGCTGAATGGCGCGACCGAACCCATCCACGACCCCGCCGGTGCCAAGCGCGGCGCAAACACGGCCGCTGCAGCGCTCGCTGTTCGACGAGCCCGCCGACCCCGACAGCGCGGGCGAGCGCCTGGCCGGTGAAGTCTTCCGCCACCCGCGTGCGCAGCGCGAGGTCTGCCTGGACGGCCATCGTGTGGCCTACGAACTGCGCCATGCGCGCCGGCGCAGCATCGGTTTCGTCGTCGGCCCCGACGGCCTGAGCGTGAGCGCACCGCGCTGGGTCGGCGCCGGTGACGTCGACCGTGCGCTGCAGGAAAAGCGCGGCTGGATCCTGCGCAAGCTGCGCGAGCAGCGCGAGCGCGCGCAGCGGCTGCAGGCGGCGCGCATCGTCTGGCGCGACGGCGCGGTGCTGCCCTTCCTGGGCGGCAAGGTGGCGCTGCGGCTCGACGCGCGCGCCAGCGGCGCGGTGCTCGAGGCGGCGCAGGCCGGCGATGCGGCGATGCCGCGGCTGCGCGTGGGCCTGCCGGCGCAGGCCAGCGCCGAGCAGATCCGCGACCTGGTGCAGGGCTGGCTGCAGCGCCAGGCGCGCCGCGTGTTCGACGAGCGCTGCGCGCTGTACGCCGCACGGCTGGGTGTGCGCGTGCGCCGCATCGCCTTGAGTTCGGCCGCCACCCGCTGGGGCAGCGCCAGCGCCGACGGCTCGATCCGCCTGAACTGGCGCTTGGTGCACTTCGGCCTGCCGGTGCTCGACTACGTGGTTGCGCACGAACTGGCGCACCTGCGCGAGATGAACCACAGCCCGGCGTTCTGGGCCCTGGTGCGCACGGTGCTGCCCGACTACGAGCACGCCCGCAGCGCGCTGCGCGAGGGCCAGGTGCCGCTGTTCGACTGAAGCAGCGCGGCGGCAACGTGCGGCAGGCCGTGCGATGCGCGCAAGGCGATCGGGCCGTTCCTACAATGGCCGCGTCAGCCCAACCCCCAGGAGACCGCCATGTCCGACGCCATCGTCATCGTCTCGGCCGCGCGCACGCCCATCGGCGGCATGCTCGGCGACTTCGCCGCGCTGCCGGCGTGGGAACTGGGCGCGGTGGCCATCCGCGCCGCGGTGGAACGCGCCGGCGTCCCCGGCGACAGCATCGACGAGGTGCTGATGGGCAACTGCCTGATGGCCGGCCAGGGCCAGGCGCC
>CAYZGL010000164.1:0-9931 GCA_964477985.1 uncultured Rubrivivax sp.
TGTAGATCTCCTCGATCTTGCGCACGAAGTCGTCCACCGTGCGGTCCTGGAACTGGCTGACGCGCAGCCACGCATAACCGGGCTCGAGCACCTTGGCGCGCACGCTCTGGATGCGGATCTCCTCGCGCGTGAGCACCACCGGGAAGCTGCGGCTCTCGGACTTGCGGAACAGCGTCAGCGTGACCTTGGTGCCGGGCTCGCCGCGGATGCGCTTGACCGCCTGGTCCATCGTCAGGCCGCGCACCGCGGTTTCGTCGATGCGCGTGATCAGGTCGCCCGACTTGATGCCGGCGCGGAAGGCCGGCGAGCCTTCGATCGGCGACTGCACCTTGACCAGCCCGTCTTCCATGCCGATCTCGATGCCCACGCCGACGAACTTGCCGCCGGTCTGCTCGCGGAATTCCTTCAGCGTCTTCTTGTCGAAATACTGCGAGTGCGGGTCCAGCCCGGCGACCATGCCGCCGATGGCGTCGCCGATCAGCTTCTTCTCGTCCACCGGTTCGACGTAGTCGCTCTTGACCATGCCGAACACCGCCGCGAGCTGTTGCAGCTCTTCCAGCGGCAATGCGGCGCCGTTGGCGCGCGCGACGGCCTGCAACTGCGTGGTGGCCAGCGCGCCGGCCAGCGCCCCCAGCGCGATGAATCCGGCGACCCTCAGTTTGGCGTTCATGCGTGCTTCCCCAGCGTACTCATACAACTTCCGTGCCAGTATAAATTCCGCCCTGCTTCGGAGTATGAAGCGAGGGTGAAAGTTGCACGGCGCGGCCGGCTTTCGCGGCCGCAGTCTTGTTAGACGCGCAGCCGCTCGAAAGTCACCACGTGGTCGACCTCGGCGCGGATGCCGATCCACTCGCCGACCTGATGGTCGTGGTGCGACGGCACCAGCGCCAGCAGTTGCTGGCCGCCGACCAGGCGCAAGGTGTACAGGAAGGACGAGCCGCGAAAGGCCTTGCGCTCGATGCGCGCCTTCACCGGGCTGGCGTCGTCGTGCACGATGTCGTCGGCGCGCAGCAGCACGTCGCAGCGGCCGCCGGGGTAGGCCTCGGGCAGCGGGCATTCCTGCAGGTCTTCCAGCGCACCGAGCACGGTGTGCACGCAACCGCCGGCCTCCGCCGCGCGCGCCGGGTCGATGCGCGCCGGCGTGAACACGCCGTGGCCGATGAACTGCGCGACGAAGCGCGTGGCCGGCCGGTGGTACAGCGTGTAGGCGTCGTCCCATTGCTCGAGCCGGCCTTGCTGCATCACGCCGATCTCGTCGCCCAGCGCGAAGGCCTCGAGCTGGTCGTGGGTGACGAACAGCGCGGTGGTGCCGGTGTCCTTCAGGATCGCGCGCACCTCGTGCGCCAGGCGCTCGCGCAGGTCGACGTCCAGATTGGAGAAGGGTTCGTCCAGCAGCAGCAGCCTGGGTGCCGGCGCCAGCGCGCGCGCCAGCGCGATGCGCTGCTGCTGCCCGCCGGACAACTGGTGCGGCGCGCGCTCGGCGATCGGCGCCAGCCCGACCAGCTCGAGCATGCGCTGCACGCGCTGGCGGCGCTGCTCGCGCGGCAGGTCCTGCACGCCGAAGGCCACGTTGTCGGCCACGCTCAGGTGCGGGAACAGCGCATAGTCCTGGAACACCATGCCGATGCGGCGCACCTCCGGCGGCACCTGCGTGCCATCGGCCGCGTCGCCGAGCAAGCGGCCGTCCATGCGGATGCGCCCGCCCGCCAGCGGCTCGAGCCCCGCCACCGCGCGCAGCAGCGTGGTCTTGCCGCAGCCCGACGGGCCGATCAGCACGCCGATCTGGCCGGCCTGCAGGCTCAGGCTCACGCCGTCGACCGCCGCATGGCCGCCGCGCGAGCCGGCATGGCGCACCACCAGCGATTCCAGACTCAGGTACATCGGCGCAATGATAATTTCGCCGATGAACATGAATCGCATTTGCATGCGGCGCCGGCGATGCGCGCACTGCTGAGCGCTGTGTGCCTGCTGCTGGCGCTGCCGGTGCTGGGCGTGCTGGGCGCATGGCTGGCGCTGGACCAGGGCGCGTGGGCCATCCTGACGCACCAGGCCGGCACCGTGCTGCCCGGCTACGTGCTGCAGACCACGTTGCTGGCCGTCGGCGTCGCGCTCGGCGTGATGCTGCTGGGGTCGGCCTGCGCCGCGGCCGTGACCTTGTTCGAGTTTGCGGGCCGTCGCGTCTTCGAATGGGCGTTGCTGCTGCCGCTGGCCATGCCGGCCTACGTGCTGGCCTACGCCTGGACCGACGCGCTGCAATACAGCAGCCCGCTGCAAAGCGCGCTGCGCGCCGCGCTCGGCGCCAGCGGGCCGCTGTGGCCCGACGTGCGCAGCCTGTGGGGCGCGGTGGTGTTGTTCGTGCTGTGCCTTTATCCGTACGTCTACCTGCTGACACGCGCGGCGCTGGCCGAGCGCGGCGTGCAGATGCTCGAGGCCGCGCGGCTGCTCGGTGCGCCGCTGCGCCGGCGCGTGCTGCAGGTGGCGCTGCCGCTGGCGCGCCCGGCCATCGCCGCCGGCGTCGCGCTGGCGCTGATGGAAACGCTGGCCGACTACGGCGTCGGCTCGTACTTCGGCCTGACCACCTTCAGCACCGGCGTCTACAAGGCCTGGCTGGTGATGAACGACCGCATCGCTTCGGCACAGCTGGCCTCGCTGCTGCTGCTGGCGGTGGCGCTGCTGCTGCTGGCCGAACACCGCGCGCAGGCGCGGCTGCGCTTTGCCGCGAGGGGCGCCGCGCAGGGCCACGAGGCCCGGCCGGTGCGCCTGCGCGGCCGCAGCGCGCTGGCCGCCTGGCTGCTTTGCGCGCTGCCGGTGGCCTTCGGCTTCGCACTGCCGGTGCTGTGGCTGCTGCGCATGCTGTGGCTGGAGGCCTCGACCTCCGAGTTCGGCCTGCCGCTGCAGCGTTTTGCCGAATGGTCGGCCGCCAGCCTGCGTCTGGCAGCGCTGGCGGCGCTGGCGGCGACGCTGCTGGCGCTGGCGCTCGGCATCGCGCAGCGCCGCGGCGGGCGCGGGCGCGTGCTGCCGCTGCTGACGCGCGTGGTGTCGCTGGGGTATGCCATGCCCGGCGCCGTCATCGCGGTGGGCATCCTGTTGCCGCTGGGCTGGGTGCAGCAGCGCTGGCCGCAGTCGGGCGCCAGCCTGTGGGTCACCGGCACCCTCCTCGGGCTGATGTACGCCTACCTGGTGCGCTTCTCGGCGGTGGCGCTGCAGTCGGTGCAGTCGGGGCTGGCACGCGTGCCGCGCAGCATCGACGACAGCGCCCGGCTGCTCGGCGCGTCGCCGTGGCGCGTGTTCGTGCAGTTGCATCTGCCGCTGCTGCGGCGCTCGGCGCTGGCGGCGGCGCTGCTGGTGTTCGTCGACGTGATGAAGGAGCTGCCGGCCACGCTGGTGCTGCGCCCCTTTGGCAGCGACACGCTGGCGGTGGTGGCCTACAACCTGGCGCGCGACGAGCGCCTGGGCGAAGCCGCACTGCCGTCGCTGGCCATCGTCGCAGTGGGCTTGCTGCCGGTGCTGCTGCTGTCGCGGGCGTTGCGGCAGCGCTGAGGTGGCCCCCCCGACAGGAATCGAACCTGTATCTGGCGCTTAGGAGGCGCCCGTTCTATCCGTTGAACTACGGCGGGAGCGGCCGCGATTTTGGCATGCGGCCAATGTGCCCCGGCGCCCCGGCGCGCCGCGATGCCACAGGCTCAGCCCTGCAGCCGGGCCGCCCAGTCCTCGGGCGCGCCGCGTTCCAGCCGGCGGGCGAAGAGCCGGCGCCACGAGGCCGTCAGCGGCAGCTCGAGCACCTCGCTCAGCTCGCGCGGCTCGCAGGCGCGGTCCTTGATGAGCCCGAGCAGCCGCGCGATCGGCCACTGCGGGTGCGGCCGGCTGAGCAGCGTCATGGCGTCGCCTGCCGCGAGCGCACCGGGCTCGATGACCCGGCAGTACCAGCCCGCGCGCAGCGAGTCCTGCACGCGCGCGGCCATGTCCGGCACGCCGAAGCGCAGGTTGAGCTTCCAGCAGGGCTGGCGGCCTTGGCTGACTTCGAGCAGCACGCTGCCGACGCGCCAGCGGTCGCCGATGCACACGGCGGCTTCATCCAGCCCGTCGACGCTGAGGTTCTCGCCGAACGCCCCCGCGCGGGCCAGCGTACGGCAGCGCGGCAGCTCGTGCCGCCACGCCGCGTAGTGGCTCCATGCATACAGGTGCACGGCCTTGTCGGGGCCGCCGTGCAGCGCGAGGTCGGCCTGCTCGTCGCCGGCCACGCCCAGCGGGCCGACGCCGACCGCGCCGCCGGCCGGCTGCTTGTCGATGGCGCTGGTCACGCCGGGCCGCGCCAGCGTTTGTGCGCGCCCCACCCGCACCTCGCGCACCCGCGCCGTGGCCAGGGTCATGCGGCGTTGGGCGCGCCGGCGCGCTTCGGCCGCAGGCCCGCCATCGCGTGCAGCGGCGTGTCGCCGCGGGTCAGTTCCACCGCCAGCTCCAGATCAGCTCGATCGAGTTCTGCACGCCCGACTGCGCGCGAACGGTGAAGCGCTGTGCGATGCGGTAGATCAGTTGCCAGTTGCCGGTGGTGGCGTTCAGGCCGCGTTCGTAGCCCACGTACCAGTTGCGCGACAGCTGTTTGCCCACCGAGACGATGGCGCCGCCGCCGGCGCTGTCGCTTTGCCGCACCGACAGGTCGTCCAGGCCGAAGACGTTGAAGAACTGGTCCAGCGCGCTGGGCTCGTCACCCGAGATCAGCGCCATCGCCGCGGCCTGCAGCAGCGCGGAGTCGCCGCTGCCGGGGCCGTCGCTGGCGCGACCGCGCAGCAGCCAGCTGAGCTTTTCGGCATCGGACATTTCGGGCTCGGAAAACAGCCGGATGCGCGGCACCAGCGCCGTGCCGGTGACCGTCACACCCACGCGCACGTCCAGGTTCGGACGCACCGCCTCGATGTCGAGCTGCGGGTTCTCGATTGGCCCATTGAAGCTGAGCACGCCGCGCTCGATGTTCAGCCGCTGCCGGTAGGCGCGGTAGGTGCCGTCGACGGTGCGCACGCGGCCGTCCACGCGCAGCCGGCCCTGCGGCGCGCTCAGCCGCAGTTCGCCGCGCAGCCCGGCGTCCAGCCCCATGCCGCGGATGCGCAGCTTTTCGCCCAGGTCCACGCGCAGATCCAGGCCGACGCGCCGTGCCCGCGCGCGCGCGGCTTCGCCGTCGGCGGCGCTGGCGCTGGCGAACTGGAAGCCGCCCGATTCGCCGCGGTACACGCGCACGTCGTCGCCCAGGCTCGGGGCCTCGCTGCGGCTGAAGTCGATCAGCCCTTCGTCGACGCCGAACGCGCCGTTCAGCGCGATGCTGTCGGCACCCAGATGCAGCGTCGCTTCGCCGCTGCTGACGATGCGCCGGTCGACGCGGCCCAGCAGCTGGAAGCGGTCGAGCGTGAGCTTCAGCTCGGCGCGCGGCGCCGCGCCCAGGCTGGCGTCGCCTTGCAGCTTCAGGCTGCCCTGGCCGGCGTTGGCGCCGAAGCGCTCGATGCGTGCGGTATCTCCCAGCAGCGCGATCGCGAATTCGCCGTCGCGCACCTCCACGCCCTGCAGCACGTTGCGCACGCCGATGCCGCTGCCGTCGAGCCGGCCGTCGAGCGTCGGCGCGCCCAGGCGCCCGCCGACGCTGGCGCTGGCGTGCATCGCGCCGCCCAGCCGCCAGCCCGGCGGCAGCCACGGGCCCCACACGCCGAGGTCGTCGATCTGCAGCTCCAGCACGCCCGACAGCGCCGCATCGCCGCCGGGCCACGGCGAGCGCGCATGGGTGCGTGCGCTCAAGGCGCCGGAGGCGCGGCCCAGCGTGCTGCCGGCCAGCCCGGCGCCCAGGCTCCAGTGGCCGTCCTGCGCGATCAGCCCCACGCGCAGGTCGCTCAGGCCGAGGGTGCGCGTGCCGGCATCGTCGGTCACGCTCAGGTCGCCCGATTCGCGTTCGAGCACCACATCGGCGGCGAAGCTCGAAGCGCTGCGCAGCAGCACGTGGCCGCGCAGCCGCAGGTCGCCGCCCCAGCCGAAGTGCGGTTGCGCGCGCCGCAGCAGCGGCGCCACGTCCAGCGGCTCGAGCCGCGCGTCGACGTCGATCTTGGCCGGGGTGCGCTCGGCGTCGGCGGCGGTCCAGGCGATGCGGTTCCAGCTCAACGCGGCGCCCAGCAGTTCGGCGCGGCCGGCCTCGGCGGCGAAGTGCAGCGGCCCGTCGGCCCAGCGCAGCTGCATTGCGCTTTCGCCAAGTTGCAGCCACGGCGCCGCGGCCGGCGCGTCGCCGCGTACCACGAGTTTTTCCAGCTTGCCGGCCCAGCCGCTGGGCGCGCCGGCGCTGCCCAGCAGGCCGCCGCTGCCGCGCAGCTCGGCCAGCGTGTGCTTGGACGCCGTGCCCGCCGGCGCGCTCTGCAACGCTTCCACCCATGCCGGCGGCAGCGACTTGGAGTCGGCCTGCAGCGCCAGCGTGTGCGACTGCGGCGTGCCCTGCAGCTGCAGCTTCAGCGATTCGGCGCGGCGCGGGCCTTGCGACAGGCCGCTCAGCTCGAGCTGCGCGTCCAGCGGCGCGCCGCGCGCGGTGCCCAGCTGCCAGCGCGCCTGGCCGCGCTCGATGCGCCAGTCGCCCAGCTGCAGCGGGCCGCCGGCGTCGAGCCGGCCTTGTGTGGCGACGGCCGGCCAGCGGCCGTCGACCGTGAGTTGGGCCTGCAGCTTGCCGTCCAGCCGCGCATCGGCGCCGCTGGGCTGCGCGAGTTTCCACAGCGGCTGCAAGCGGCGCAGCGCGCCCAGCTCGGCCTTCAGCTCGAGGTGGTCGCCGCGGCCGTCGCCGGCGGCGTCGCGGCGTGCGTCGGCGCGCAGTTGGTTGCCGTCGGCCAGCAACTGCAGCTGGGCCGTGCTGTCGCGCGCGTTCGACTGCAGCGCCAGTTGGCCGCTGAGCGGCACGCCCGCCAGCTGGCTGGGCTGCAGCGTCAGTTGCGCCTGGCCGCGCAGCCGCGTCAGCCACTGCGCCGCCGTGCCGGCCGATGCCGGCAGCGTCAGGTCGACATCGGCCGCGGCGTTCAGGCGGTGCGGCCCTTGGCGCCAGGGGGAGTCCTCGCGGCCCGGCCACCACGGCAGCGGGTCGAAGTCCTGCAGGCCGGCCTGCGCGCGCAGCGCCCAGGCCGCGCTGTCGCTGGGCCGGCTCAGCCGGCCTTCGAGGCGCGCGCGCGCGCTGCCCGACTGCGCGAGCAGCTGGCGCAGCTCGATGTGCAAGGCATTGAGCCGCGCGTCCAGCCGCAGCTGCACCGCGGGCGACTGGCGCGCACCGAGCTGGCGGCCGTCGAGCTGGCCGCGCAGCTCGATGCTGGCGCTGTGCGCTGCGCTGGCGTCGAAGCCGCTGCCGTCGAGCTGCACCCGGCCGTCCAGCCGCGTCTGCGGCGCGCGCGCGTCGAGCAAGCCGGGCTGCAGGCCGCGCAACTGCGTGTCGACGCGCCAGTCGGCGGGGTTCCAGTGGCCGGTGCCGCTGAGCTGCCCGGCGCTGGCGCGCGCGCTGCCCAGTTCGGCTTCGAAGGTCTGGATGTCGAGCCGGCTGGGCTCGTCGGGGCGCGCCTGCAACTGCAGCCGCAGCTCGCGCAGCGGCAGCCGGCCTTCGTTCCAGCGCCCGGCGTCGTGGTTGCGCAGCGCCAAGGCGATCTGCGCCGGCAGGTCGGCCGCGCTGGTGCTGGCCGCGGCGTCCAGGTCGAGCGCGGTGCGCGGCGCCGCGCTGTGCAGCGCCGACAGGTCCAGCGCGCGTGCGCGCGCCTGCAGCTCGCCCAGCGGCCAGGCGGCAAAGGGGCGCAGGCCGGCGCTGGCATCCAGCGTCTGCTCGGGCTGCGACGCCGACGCGCGCGCACGCAGCGTGGCCTGCAGCTGCGGCGCGGCCAGCGGCCCGTCCAGCTGCAGCGCCGCCGACCAGGCGGTGTCGCCGGCCGGCTGCTGCGTCAGTTGCAGGGCCGCGTGCAGCGCCAGGTCGCCGCGTGCGGCCACTTCGGCGCGGCCCGCCAGCTGCAGCCGGTCCCAGGCCAGCGACACCGCGTCCAGCCGGTGGCGCGCGCCGCCGTCGGCGCTCAGGTCCAGATGCGCGCGCAGCTTGCGCAGCGGCTGCTCGAGGCCGTCGATGCGCAGGGTGTCGACGCGCAGCGCCTGCACCTGCAGGCCCAGCGGCAACTCGAGACTGGCCGGCGCGGCGCCGCTGCCCGGCGCGGCCGCCGGCCACAGCTCGACGACGCCGGCGCGCAGCTCGTCGATGCCGATGTGCAGCCAGTTGCTGCCGCTGCCCCAGCGCAGCTGCGGTGCGCTCCAGCCCAGATCGTGCAAGCGCAGGCGCGCGCCGCCGTCGGGCAGCTGCAGTTCGAGCATTTGCGCGTCGAAGCGGCCGAGCAGGCTGCCGCTGATGCCGCTGGCGTGCAGCCCGGGCACGCGCGCCAGCAGCCAGCGTGTGCCCGGCTCGGTGAACAGCAGCGCGCCGATGACCGCGGCCAGTACGACCAGCGCCGCGGCCAGGCCCAGCAGGTACACGGCAAAGCTCGAACCCAGCCGGCGCAGCGCGCCGCGGCGCCGCATCGGCGCGGGCGGAGTCTGCGCAGCGGGTGGCGTGCCGGGGCCGGCGGGCGCGGTGCGCGGCGGTGCGGAAGCGGCGGGGTCGGCCATTGCGCTTGCCTCGCTTGCCTCAGAACACCACGCCGACGCTGAAGTGCAGCCTGAAGCGCTGCACTTCCTGGCCGTAGGCCAGATCGACGCGCAGCGGGCCGACCGGGCTGCGCCAGTGCAGGCCGGCACCGTAGCCCAGCACCGGGCGCATGTCCTTCCAGCCGTCGGAGGCGTTGCCGGCGTCGACGAACAGCGCCCACAGGAACTCGGGCCGGTCGGCGAAGATCGGCCGCGCGATCTGCACGCTGCCGGTGAACAAGGAGGTGCCGCTGAGCACCGCGCCGTTGACCACGGGCCCCAGCGAGCGGTAGGCGTAGCCGCGCACCGAGTCGTCGCCGCCGGCGCGGAACAGCAGCGTGTCGGGCACGCTCAGCGCCTCCTGCACGAACACCTGGCCCAGCTCGATCCGGCCGCTGCCATAAAAGCCGTTGGGCAGCGGCAGGTAGCCCTGCACGCGGCCGTACAGCCGCGTGAACGGCCCCGCATCCTCGGTGGTCGCGCCTGCGGGGATCGTGGTGGTGGTGCCGCGCGCGTAGCCCAGCGCGCCTTGCAGCGACCACACCGTGCCGCGCGTGGGCGTGCGCAGGTCGTCGACGTCGCGCCAGGTCCAGTGGTAGTTGGCCGACAGCGCCGCGCTGTCGTTGTCGCCGGCCGAGGTCTCGAGCAGCGAGCGTGTGTACTCGCCGTAGATCAGCCGCCAGATGCGCAGCGAGTCGCGCGTGCGCCCGGCGCGCGCGTACCACGAGGTGCGGATCTCGTCGTTGGTGCTCAGCCGCTCGGCCTGGCCGGCGACCAGGTTGCGGTAGCCGTCCTCCTGCAGATGGGAGGTCAGCTCGCCGCTCCACAGCGACTGTTCCTGGCCCAGCTGCAGCTTGTTGTGCATCACCCAGCGCGTGTCCAACACGCTGCGGTGCGTGTGCTCCAGCGTGACCTGCGCGCCGGTGTTGTCGGCGAAGCCCACGCCCACCGTGGCCTGCTGCAGCGGCGCTTCGCGCAGCGCCAGCAGCGCGTCGGCCTGCCCGGGCTGGGCGCTGGCGGCATCGACGTCGATGACCACGCTTTCGAACAGGCCGAGGTTGAGGATGCGGGTCTGCACGTCGCGGATCACCTGTTCGCTGGCGGGCTTGCCCACCAGCTCGCGTGCGGCCGGCAGCACCGCCAACTCGTCGAAGCGCTGCAGCCCGGCGGTGCGGATCTCGCCGATGCGAAACAGCGGCCCGCTGTCGGCGACCGCGAACAGGCGCACGCTGTCGGTATCGGCATTGACCTGCGCCGAGGTGCCGGCCCACTG
>CAYZGL010000165.1:0-9920 GCA_964477985.1 uncultured Rubrivivax sp.
GGCCGCTGGCCACTGCGCTGTTCCTCGCCCTGAAGCTGCAACGTCCGCTGTTCCTCGAAGGCGCGCCCGGCGTGGGCAAGACCGAGCTGGCCAAGTCGCTGGCGCGCGCGCTGGCCACGCAGCTGCTGCGCGTGCAGTGCTACGAAGGCCTGGACGTGGCGCAGACCGCCTACGAGTGGAACGTGGCGCGGCAGTTGATCGAGATCCGCCTGGCCGAAGCGGTGCACGACACCGACCGCGAGCGCCTGACGCACAGCCTTTATTCGCGCCAGATGCTGATCGAGCGGCCGCTGCTGCGGGCGCTGACGCAGCCGCGTTCGCCGGTGTTGCTGATCGACGAACTCGACCGCGCCGACGAGCCCTTCGACGCCTTCTTGCTCGAAGTGCTGGCCGAAAACCAGCTGACCATCCCCGAGTACGGCACCGTGGCCGCCACTGCGCCGCCGATCACCTTGATCACCAGCAACCGCACGCGCGAGATCCACGACGCATTGCGCCGCCGCTGCCTGTACCACTGGGTGGACTATCCCAGCGTCGAGCGCGAACTCGACATCGTGCGGCGCAAGGCGCCGGGCGCATCCGAACGGCTGTACCGCCAGGTGGTGGAGTTCGTGCAGCGCATGCGCACGCTGGACCTGTTCAAGTCGCCCGGGGTGGCCGAGACGATCGACTGGGCCAACGCGCTGCTGGCGCTGAACACCTTGCAGCTGGACCCGGCCAGCGTGCAGGACACGCTGGGCGTGCTGCTGAAGCACCAGGACGACCTGGTGAAGATGCAAGGCGGCGACACCGCCAAGCTGCTGGACGAGCTGCGCGCCAAGGCGCTGCTCTAGAGGCCTGGAGGCCGCGGTGATCGCCGACAACATCGTGCACTTCGCTCGCGTGCTGCGCGACGCCGGCTTCGGCCTCGGGCCCGACCGCGTGCTGGCCGCGCTGGCGGCGGTGGAGCTGGTGGGGCTGCGTCGGCGCGGCGACGTGCATGCCGCGCTGAGTGCGGTGATGCTCGAGCGCCACGAGCAGCAGCCGTTGTTCGACGCCGCCTTCGACACCTTCTGGCGCGACCCCAAGCTGCTCGAGCAGATGATGTACCTGCTGCTGCCCAAGATCAGCGGGCGCGGCGACAAGCCGCGGCCACCGCGCGCCAACCGGCTGGCCGAGGCGCTGTCGGTGCCGCGCGCACCCGATCAGCCCAACCCGGCCAATGCCACGGCCAGGGAAGAAGTGCAATTCGAGGCTCAGTTCAGCTTTTCCGAGCGTGAGCGGCTGCAAAAGGCCGACTTCGAAAGCATGACCCGCGCCGAGTACGCGCTGGCGAAGAAGCTGGCCGAGCAGCTGCCGCTGCCGATCGACCCGGTGCGCCGCCGCCGCCACGAAGCGGCGAGCAGCCCACGCGGCGGCGCACGCATCGACCTGCGCGCCACGCTGCAGCGCATGGCGCGCCAGCCGCACACGCTGGCGCCGCTGTACACCCGGGCGCGCGAGGAAACGCCGGCGCTGGTGGTGCTGCTGGACATCTCGGGCTCGATGGAGCGTTACTCGCGGCTGCTGCTGCATTACGTGCACGGCCTGATGCGCCGCTCGCTGCGCGTGCACACGCTGACCTTCGGCACGCGGCTGAGCCACATCACACGCTGCCTGCGCGAGCGCGACCCCGACGTGGCGCTGCGCCTGGCCGACGCGGCGGTGCGCGACTGGAAAGGCGGCACGCGCATCGCGTCGTCGCTGCACGAGTTCAACCAGCGCTGGGCGCGCCGGCTGTTGGGTGCCAACGCGGCGGTGCTGCTGGTCACCGACGGGCTGGACCGCGACGAGCACGGCGACCTGGGTGCGGCGGCAGCGCGGCTGCGGCGCCTGGCGCACCAGGTGGTGTGGCTGAACCCGCTGCTGCGCTTTGACGGCTTCGAAGCCAAGGCCGCCGGCGTGCGCGCGCTGCTGCCGCATGTGGACCGCATGCTTCCCGTCCACAATCTGGCCAGCCTGGCCGATCTGGGCCGCGCGCTGCGCACGCCGCAGCGGCCTACTCAATTCCTGCTGCATTGACGGATTCACCATGGAACTGCAAGGCGAACGACTGATTCCGGTGGCCCAGGACAAGACCTGGGCCGCGCTGAACGACCCGCAGGTGCTGAAGGCCTGCATCACCGGCTGCGAATCGCTCGAGCGCAGCGCCGACGATGCCTTCGCCGCGGTGGTGGCGGTGAAGGTCGGCCCGGTGAGCGCGCGCTTCAAGGGCAGCCTGAAGCTGGTCAACGTGCAGGCGCCGCACAGCTACACCCTCAACTTCGACGGCCAGGGCGGCGTGGCCGGTTTCGCCAAGGGCACGGCCGACGTCACGCTGGCCGCCGAGGGGCAGGGCGATGCTGCGGCGACGCGGCTGAAGTACAGCGCCAAGGCCCAGGTCGGCGGCAAGATGGCGCAGGTCGGCTCGCGCCTGATCGACGCCGCTGCGGCCAAGGTGACCGACGAATTCTTCAGGGCCTTCGAAGCCCAGCTGGCGCCGCCGCCGCCCGCGGGCGCCGACACCGGCCAGGTGCCGCTGCCGGCCGACACGCCCAAGGGCAACCGCGCGCTGTGGTGGGGCATCGCGGCGATGATCGCCGCGTTGTTGTGGTACTGGCTGAGCAAGCAGCTTCGAGCCTGAAGCACTCGCTGCGGTCACGAGGAGGCAGGTGATGGACAGTCTGGATCTGCAGGTATTGAGCCAGGCACGCGACTGGTTCCAACAAGGCCACAAGGTGTGGCTGGTGACCGTGATCGAAACCTGGGGCTCGGCGCCGCGCCCGCCCGGTGCATTGCTGTGCCTGCGCGGCGACGGCCTGGTGGTGGGCTCGGTGTCGGGCGGCTGCGTCGAGGACGACCTGATCGAGCGCGTGCGCCACGGCGAGCGTGTGGGCAAGCCGTCGTTGATCAGCTACGGCGTGAGCAAGGAGGAAGCGGCGCGCTTCGGCCTGCCGTGCGGCGGCAACCTGCGCCTGGTGCAAGAGCCGCTGGCCTCGATCGGCTGGGTCGAGCAGATCCTCGAGCGCACCGCGAGGCACGAACTGGTGGCGCGCACGCTGGATCTGGACAGCGGCGCGGTCGCCGTCGAAAGCGCAGTGCGCGGCGAGAAGTTCAGCTTCGACGGCCAGCGCCTGCGCGCGCTGTTCGGCCCGCGCTGGCGGCTGCTGATCGTCGGCGCCGGGCAGTTGTCGCGCGTGCTGGCGCCCATCGCGCTGGCGCTGGACTTCGAGGTCATCTGCTGCGACCCGCGCGAGGAATACCACCTGACCTGGGACGTCCCCGGCACCACCTTCAGCAAGGCCATGCCCGACGACCTGGCGCTGCAACTGCAGCTGGACTCGCACAGCGCGGTGGTGGCGCTGACGCACGACCCCAAGCTGGACGACCTGGTGCTGCTCGAGGCGCTGAAGTCCGGCGCGTTCTACATTGGTGCGCTCGGTTCGCGCCGCAACACCGCGGCGCGCAAAGAGCGGCTGGCGCTGTTCGACCTGTCGCCGGCCGAGATCGACCGCCTGCACGGCCCGGTGGGCCTGGATCTGGGCAGCAAGACGCCGGCCGAGATCGCGGTGGCCATCGCCGCCGAGCTGGTCGCGGTGAAGAACGGCGTCGCGCTGGTGCAGAAGAAGCAGGGCTCGGCGCAGCCCAGTGCGGCCAGCGCCTGCGCGGCGCCGCGCTAGAAGCTCGAAGGGCGCGCCATGCTCGACGTGACCTGGCCGCTGTTCATCGCCGCGTCGCTGCTGTTGATCGTCACCCCCGGCCAGGACATGGTGCTGGTGATGTCGCGCTCGATCGCGCAGGGCGCGGCGGCCGGCGTGGCCACCGCCGCCGGTGTCAGCGTCGGCCTGGCCGGCCACACCCTGCTGGCCACGCTCGGTCTGGGGGCGATCCTGCGCGCTTCCGAATGGCTGTTCCTGGCGCTCAAACTCGCCGGCGCGGCCTACCTGGTGTGGATGGGAATCGGGCTGCTGCGCATGCGCGATGCCGCGCTGGCGCTGAACTCGGCTGCGCCGTCATCGATGCGGCGCTTGTTCGCCGACGGCGCGCTGTCGAACCTGTCGAACCCGAAGATCGCGATCTTCTACTTCGCCTTCCTGCCGCAGTTCGTGCCGCCGCAGGCCGAACATCCGACGCTGGCCGTGTTCGCGCTGGGCCTGGCATTCGCCGCGCTGACCTTCGCCGTGAAGGGGCCGGTCGGCTGCTGCGCCGGGCGCTTGTCGGGCTGGCTGCGCGCGCGCCCCGGCGTGCTGCTGTGGACCTGGCGCGGCAGCGGTGCGGTGCTGCTGGCGCTGGGCCTGCGCTTGGCGCTGCAACGGCGCGACTGAACGCGCCTGTGCAGCGGCGCGACCGAACGCGCCTTTGCAGCGGCGCGACCGAACGCGCCTACGCGCCGGCGCGCGACAGGCGATGCCGCCGGGCCAGCGACCAGCGCAGGCCGACGTGGCGGTGCAGTGCCGCGCCCGCGGCCAGACTCGCCGCCCAGGTGGCGAGCAACAAGGCCCAGGCGGCCGCGGGCCCGCGGCCGCCCAGGCGCAGCCACAGCGCGGTCGCGGCGACGATCACCGCATAGTGGATGACGAACACGCCGTACGAGGCGTCGGCGCAGCGGGCGAGCCAGCGGCCGAGCCCGGTCGCGGCGCGGCGCGCGGGCTGCACGGTGCGCTGCGAGGCCCACACTGCCAGCGCGAGCGCGCTCAGGCAGGCCACCAGCACCCGCGGCCGCGCTTCCAGCGCGGCGTCGAGCAGCTGCAGCCACAGCACCGCGCCGAACAGCGCGGCCATCGCGCGTGAGCGCGGGGCCCAGGCGGCCAGCGCGCCCAGGCCGTAGGCACCGAAGAAGTACGGCGCCCAGGCCTCGAGCGCGGGCTCGCGGTTGAAGCGCCACAGCGACGCCAGCGTCAGCGCCGCCACCATCCAGGGCAGCGCCGTGCGCCACACCGGCACCGCGGCGCCGCGGTGCGGCAGCGCCGCGCCGGCCATCAGCAGCGCAAACAGCTGTAAATCGATGGCCACGTACCACACGCCCGCCGACAGCGGCGCGATGCCGAGCACGTCCTGCAACAGCAGCAGGTGGGCGGCGAAGGCGCCCGGCGTGGGCCAGGGCGTGACCCAGTCGGGCCACTGGCCGCGCGGCAGCAGCGCGCTGGCCGCCAGCACGCACAGCAATGCCACGGCCAGCACCGGCACCAGCCGCAGCCAGCGCCCGAGCAGTGCGCGCGGCAGCTGCGGCAGGCTGGGCCGGTACAGCGACAGGGCCTGCGCGCACAGGAAGCCGCCGATCACCAGAAAGATCTGCACCGCCCAGCGCGCCTCGTTGGCCAGCAAGCCGGCGAGCGCCGGCCGCGAAGGCGCCACCAGCGCGGCCATCGGCGCGTACAGCACGATGTGGTGCAGCACGATCAGCTGCGAGGCCAGCAGCTTGAGGGCGTCGATCAGCAGCGAGCGCGGCGGCATGCGGCACTGTAGCGGCACTGCATCGGGACTGCAGCGGCACTGCAGCATCGGGCGGGGCGCGCGGCGCGCCGCCATGCACCGCCGCGCCCGTGGCGCCGGGCGCGGCGGCAGCGGACGGTCAGCCGCCGAACTTCTTGATCAGCGAGCGCGCGTCGTCGAGCAGCGCCTGGCCGTTCGCGCCCTTGGCGCTGACGTCGCCGATCCATTCCTTGTTCACGCCTTCGGTCTGCTTGACCCAGCGCTCGTACTCGGCGGGCGCGAGCGTGTCGAAGGTGCCGCCGGCGGCCGCGGCGAGCTTCTTCGCCGGCTCGGTGGTCTTGTCGAAAGCGCGGCCGATCAGCTTGGACCACTCCAGGCCGGAGTTCCGATCTATCACCTGCTGCACGTCCACCGGCAGCTTCTTGTACTTGTCCGGGTTCATCGCGATCACGAAGATGGTGTTGGACATGCGCGGCGCGCCGATGGCCGTGTCGGTGTGGAACTTGGCGATCTCCTGCAGCTTGATCGGCGGCACGCCTTCCCACGGCACCATCGCACCGTCGATCACGCCCTTGGCCACCGACTCGGGCACCTGCGGCAGCGGCATCTGCACCGGCGTGGCACCCAGCGCCGTCAGTACCTTGGCGCCGATGCGCGTGGGTGCGCGCACCTTCAGGTTCTTCATGTCCTCGAGCGTCTTCACCGGCTGCTTGGCGAAGTGCAGCAGCGCGCCGTCGTGCAGGTGCATGGCCAGGATCTTCACGCCGCGGAACTCGTCCAGCGCGTTCTTCTGCACGTATTCGTACAGCGCCGGGCTGCCGGCCTCGGCGCTCTTCGCCATGAACGGCAGCTCGAACACCTCGGCCTTGATGAAGCGCCCGGCCTGGTAGGTCGGCACGGTCCAGATGATGTCGGCCACGCCGTCCTTGGCCTGGTCGAACAGCTGCGGCGGCGTGCCGCCGAGTTGCATCGACGGATAGAGCTGGCACTTGATCTTGCCGCTCGATTCGAGGTTGATCTTCGCGCACCAGGGTTCGAACACCTGCGCCTGGATGGTGGCCTGCGGCGGCAGAAAGTGGTGGATGCGCAGCGTCACTTCCTCCTGCGCTGCGGCGTTGCCGAACAGCAGCGCCGCGCAGGACGCCAGCATCAGGCTGCGGGTGGGTTTCATCGCCAGGTCTCCTTCGTCCGCGCAGGACGTCTAGTGGTTGAAGGTGTTCACCAGGTACAGCGAGATGATCGGGAAGTACAGCAGCAGCACGATGCGCGCCAGGTCGGACAGCAAGAAGGGCACCACGCCCTTGAAGGTCTCGGTCAGCGGCACGTCCTTGGCCAGCCGGTTGATGATGTAGACGTTCATGCCCACCGGCGGGTGCACCAGGCCGATCTCGACCACCATCAGCGCGAGGATGCCGAACCAGATCGACTTGTCCTGCTGCGGCATGCCCCAGAAGTCCAGCCCCATGATCATCGGGTAGAAGATCGGGATGGTCAGCAGGATCATCGCCAGCGAGTCCATCACGCAGCCGAGGAAGATGTAGATCACCAGGATCATCGCCATCACCAGCAGCGGCGGCAAGCCGCTGTGCTTGACCCAGTTGGCCAGCTCGCCCGGCATCTGCGACAGCGCCAGCGTGGTGTTGAGCATGTCGGCACCCAGCAGCACCAGGAAGATCATTGCCGTGGCCTGCGCCGTGCCCAGCGCGCTGGCGATCAGGCCCTGGGTGCGCATGCCGCCGGTGACGATGGCCAGGATGCCGCAGGCGGCCGCGCCGATGGCCGCGGCTTCGGTGGGGTTGGCCCAGCCGCCGTAGATGCCCACGATCACCACCAGGAACACCAGCAGCACCGGCGTCACCTCGAGCAGGCTGCGCAAGCGCGCCGGCCACGGCACCACGGGGCCCGCCGGCCCGGCCGACGGCTTCAGGCCGACGATGATGCGCACTACCAGCATGTAGCCGAGCATGGCGATGATGCCGGGCAGCACCGCGGCCATGAACAGCTTGCCGATCGACTCCTGCGTCAGGATCGCATAGACCACCAGCGGCACCGACGGCGGGATCATGATGCCCAGCGTGCCGCCGGCGGCCAACGCGCCGGTGGCCAGCGAGCCCGAATAACCGAAGCGGCGCAACTCGGGCAGCGCGACCTGGCCCATCGTCGCCGCGGTGGCCAGCGACGAGCCGCAGATCGCGCCGAAGCCGGCGCAGGCGCCGATCGAGGCCATCGCGACGCCGCCCTTGCGGTGGCCGAGGAAGGCCGACACGCAGCGGAACAGCGACTTCGACAGCCCGCCGTGCGTGGCGAACTGCCCCATCAGCAGGAACACCGGGATCACGACCAGGTCGTAGTTGGACAGCCGCGCGTAACCCAGGTTCTTCAGCGAGTTCAACAAGCCGTTGACGTTGCCGGTCAGATACAGGTAGCCGCCGGCGCCCACCGTGAACATCGCGATGCCGATCGGCACGCGCACCACCATCAGCGCGAGCATGACCGCGAAGATCAGGAAGCCGACGCCGGTGCCGCTCAAGATGCCGCTCCAGCGCCGGCACGGCCGCAGCCGCTCACCACGCGGCCCTCGCGCGTGCAGCCATCACGGTGCGCAGGCGCACGCCGGCCATGTAGAAGCCGGCGGCGGCCAGCAGCGCGAAGCCCGGCACCATCAGCGCCTGCGCCAGCCACACCGGCCAGCCGAGGATCGCCGAGGTCTCGCCGGCCTCTTGCACGGCCCAGGCGCCGGCGGCCGTGCGCCAGGCCAGCAGCGCACCGAACAGCCCGACCAGCAGCGAGCCGAAGGCGTCCATCGCCGCCACCTTCGCGGTGGACAGGTTGTGCGTGAAGAAGTCGACCTTGACGTCGCCGTTGGCCAGGTGGCAGTAGGCGAAGAAACACGCCGAAGCCACCGCAGCGCACATCTGCAGCACCTCGACATCGCCGGGCAGCGGTGCCGCGAACAGCTTGCGCCCGGTGATCGAGACGATCGACATCGCCACCAGCGCGACGAACACCAGCCCGCCGACCACCGCCAGCGTCTTGGACACGGCCAGCAGCACGCGGCCCGCCGGGCCGAAGCCCGAACCCGGCCGCGCGGCGTTGTCGGCTACGGGTTCTTGCATGGGCTTTGCATCCACGCCAGCTCAGGCCGCGCTGTCAGCGCGCCGGGCCGGCCGCCCGGCCCGCGTCGAAGGCGTCGAACGTGTCGAACGTGTCGAACGCGTCGACGCCCAGCGCCTGCGCGCAGCAGCGCAGCGCTTCGAGGGTGCGGCGCGGCAGCGGGATGCCGTCGCGCCCGCGCTCGGCTGCGGCGATGCGCTCGGGCTCGCCGGGAAGATGGATGCCGCTCGCGCCCGGCGCCAGCGGCGAGCCGCGCAACCAGGCCGCGAGTTCGGCGATCTGCCGCTGCAGTGCCTGCCGCGTGGCGAGCTTGTCGGGTGCGAACACGATCGACAGCATGTTGTTGCGCATCGGGTTGTGCGGCGGGTTGCAGTGCTGCACCTGCCCACCCGACAGCGCGCCGCCCAGCAGTTCGCACATCACGGCCAGCGCGAAGCCCTTGTGCTGGCCGAAAGGCAGCAGCGCGCCTTGGGGCTCGGCGAACATCACCGCGGGGTCGGTGGTGGGCTGCCCCGCGGCATCGATCAGCAGCCCTTCGGCCATGCGCTTGCCGGCGGCCAGCGCGACGTCGGCCTTGCCCACGGCCGCCATGCTGGTGGCGAAATCCAGGACCAAAGGATGCGGCTCGTGCGGCACGCCGACGCAGAACGGGTCGGTCGCCAGCCGCGCGTCCGTACCGCCCCACGGCGCCACCAGCGGACGCGACAGCACGTTGACGAAATGCACCGATGCGAAGCCCTCGGCCGCACACAACTCGGCCCAGCGGCCGATGCGCGCCAGATGATGCGCATTGGCCAGCCCGGCCACGCACACGCCGTGCGCGCGTGCACGCCCGATGGCCAGCGCCATCGCCTGCTCGCCCAGCACCTGGCCGAAGCCGCAGCCGCCGTCCATGCCGATCAGCGCACCATGGTCGGCCACGATGCGCACCGCTTGCCCGGCGCGCGCGATGCCGCGGCGCAGGTTGGCTACATAGCGCGGCAGCAGCCCGATGCCATGCGAGTCGTGGCCGAACAGGTTGGCTTCGACCAGCGCGTGCGCCACCTGCCGTGCCTCGCCGGCGGCGCAGCCGGCCGCAGCGAAGGTGGCTGCCGCGGCCGCGCTGAGTGCGCTGGCGTCGATGCGAAGGGGGGCGGTGACCTGCATGGCGCGGCGTCCCTGGTTTTGATTCTTGCCGCGCGCGAAGTGTCGGCGCAAAGCCTCGCCGGGCCATCGGTGAAAACGCGGCGTGCACCGCGGCGCGCTGAGCTGCGCTGCGCTGCGGCGCAGCGTGCAATGCGAATGCGCAAGCACGGGGGGCATCGGCCCGCTGCCGGCGCACTGCGGCTGCCCACGAAAGGCCGCTGTCGTGATCGCCGGCCGGCGCATCGCGCCAG
>CAYZGL010000166.1:0-9884 GCA_964477985.1 uncultured Rubrivivax sp.
GGGTCAGCCTGGTGGTCGGCGGCATCGGCATCATGAACATCATGCTGGTCAGCGTGACCGAGCGCACGCGCGAGATCGGGCTGCGCATGGCGGTGGGGGCGCGCTCGCGCGACATCCTCGGCCAGTTCCTGATCGAGGCCGTGGCGATGAGCCTGGCCGGCGGCGCCATCGGCATCGTGCTGGGGCTGCTGGCGACCTGGGCCATCGGCAGCCTTGCCGGCTGGCAGGTGGTGCTGGCGGGGGAGTCGATCCTGCTGGCGGTGGGCTTCTCGGCTGCGGTGGGCGTGTTCTTCGGCTTCTATCCGGCGCGGCGCGCGGCCGCGCTGCTGCCGATCGATGCGCTGCGCCATGAATAGGCGCGGCGCGGCGCTGGCGCTGGCCGCGCTGCTGCTCGCTGGCTGCGCCGGCGTGCCGCGCAGCATCACGCTGAGCGAAGCCGAACTGCAGGCGCAACTGGCGCGGCGCTTTCCATTGCAGCGCAGCGTGCTGGACAGCATCGAGCTGCAGCTGTCCGACCCCGTGCTGCGCCTGGACGCGCCGGCCAACCGCCTGGCCACCGAGCTGACGCTGCAAGGCAGTGAGCGCCGCTCGGGCCGCAGCGTGCAGGCGCGGCTGGCGCTGGACTATGGGCTGCGCTGGGAGCCATCCGACGGCAGCGTGCGCCTGGTACAGCCCCGCGTGCGCAGCCTGCAGTTCGCCGACGCCGCGCTCGGGTCCACGCGCCGCGCCGAGTTGCTGCAGCGCATGGGCATCACGCTGGCCGAGCGGCTGCTCGACGACCTGGTGCTGTACCGCGTGCCCGAGGCGCGGCTGCAGACGCTGCGCGCTGCGGGCTACCGCCCGGGCGCGCTGCAGGTGACGCCGGCCGGGCTCGAGATCACGATCGAGCCGCTGCCGTAGCGCTGCCGTCACGCGTCAGGCGGCCCCGTATCATCCGCGCCTTTTGCATGGGCGACGCGTTGGACATCCTGCTGCTGAGCAAGGCCGCGATCATGGGCGTGGTCGAGGGGCTGACCGAATTCCTGCCGATCTCGTCCACCGGGCACCTGATCCTCACGGCAGCGCTGCTGGACTTCGGCGGGGAGAAGGCCAAGGTCTTCGACATCGCGATCCAGACCGGCGCGATCTTCGCGGTGATCCTGGTGTACTGGCAGCGGCTGCGCGACACCGCCGCGTCCTTCGGCTCCGACCGGCGTGCGCGCCGCTTTGTGCTGAACGTGGGCATCGCCTTCGTGCCGGCCGTCGTTCTGGGCCTGCTGTTCGGCAAGGCCATCAAGGCGCACCTGTTCAACGCCACCGTGGTGGCCAGCGCCTTCATCGCCGGCGGCTTGATCATTCTGTGGGCGGAACGCCGCCCGGCCGGCGCGGTGCGCATCCAGCAAGTCGACGACATGACGCCGTGGGACGCGCTGAAGGTCGGCCTGGTGCAGTGCCTTGCCATGGTGCCGGGCACCAGCCGTTCGGGCGCGACGATCATCGGCGGCATGTTGCTGGGCCTGAGCCGCAAGGCGGCCACCGAGTTCAGCTTCTTCCTGGCGATCCCCACGCTGATCGGCGCCGGCGTGTACAGCCTGATGAAGGAACGTGCGCTGCTCAGCGCCGCCGACGTGCCGCTGTTCGCGGTGGGGCTGGCGTTCTCCTTCGTCAGTGCGTGGCTGTGCGTGCGCTGGCTGCTGCGCTACATCGCCACGCACGACTTCGTGCCCTTCGCCTGGTACCGCATCGCCTTCGGCGCGCTGGTGCTCGTCAGCGGCTGGGCTGGGTGGGTGCACTGGGCCGACTGAACAGCAAGTCCCACACGCCGTGGCCGAGCTTCAGGCCGCGCGCTTCGAACTTGGTCAGCGGCCGCCAGGCCGGGCGCGGCGCGAAGCCGCCGGCGGTGTTGACGAGCAAACTTTCGGCCGACAGCACCTCGAGCATCTGCTCGGCGTAGGGCTGCCAGTCGGTGGCGCAGTGCAGGTAGCCGCCTGCGGCCAGCCGCGAGGCCAGCAGTGCGGTGAATCCGCTGTGGATCAGCCGCCGCTTGTGGTGGCGTTTCTTCGGCCAGGGGTCGGGGAAGTACACATGCACGCCGGCCAGCGAGGCCGGCGCGATCATGTGCTGCAGCACCTCGACCGCGTCGTGCTGCACCAGCCGCAGGTTGCCCAACTGCTGTTCGCCGATGCGCTTGAGCAGCGCGCCCACGCCGGGTGCGTGCACCTCGACGCCGATGAAGTCGGTGCCGGGCAGCGCGGCGGCGATCTGCGCGGTGGCGTCGCCCATGCCGAAGCCGATCTCCAGCACCACCGGCGCACGGCGGCCGAAGGTGGCTTCGAAGTCCAGCGGTGTGTCACGGAATGGCAGCACGAAGCGCGGCCCGAGTTCGGCGAGCGCGCGCTGCTGGCCCGGCCCGATGCGCCCGGCGCGCAGCACGTAGCTGCGCACGCCGGCGTGCCGCGGGGCGCGGCCGCCCTCGACGGCGGGTGGCTCCAGCGGCAGCACCACTCAGTTGCGCGGCGTGGCCGTGGCCGGCGGCGCCGACAGGCCGGCTGGCAGGTCGAACTCGCCCTTGGTTTCGAAGCGCGTGCCGCCGAAGCCGCTGCCGGCCAGCTTGCCGCGCGCTACCCAGTCGACCTTGGCGCGGTCCCCGGCGACGAAGCTCAGCGCCTGCTTGGCCAGCGCGTAGGCCGACACCGTCACCGGCACCGTGAGCACGGTTTCGCCGAAGCGCGGCACCGTGCCCTGCGCGTCGCTGACGCCGCTGGCAAAGTCCAGCCCGCGCAGTTCCAGCGTCACGGCCACGCCGTTGAAGTCGACCGGCGCGTTCGGGTTCTGCACGCGCAGCTTGACCGCCATGCGCACTTCCATGCCCTGGCCGGGCAGCGACTCGAGCCCGGCGAGCGTGACGTTCAGCGGGTCCTGACCCGGCAGCCCGGCGCAGCCGGCGAGCAGCACACACAGCCAGACGAGCAGCAACTTGCGCATGAGGGCCACCGGCGGCGGTAGTGAAAAGGCGGAAGGGCGCGAGTGTAGCCGGCGGCCTTGCGGCTAAACTCGTGCCCGCGCGGGCGTAGTTCAATGGCAGAACTTCTGCTTCCCAAGCAGATAGCGTGGGTTCGATTCCCATCGCCCGCTCCAAGAATCCCACATTTACTGGGCTTCCAGCACGGTCAGGCGGTTCTACCCAACCTCCTACCCAACGAAAAACCGCTGCTGGGATCTGGCCCGCTCAGGTCTTCTTCGGGCGTGCAGCCTTCTTCGCCGGGGCCTTCGGGGTGGGCTTCATCCGCTTCCCGCCGTCTTCCGCCCGGAACCACTGCGCAGCGGTCCTGAAGTCGTCGGTCCAGAACTTCCCCGGCTCCGTCGTCACCGGCTGAAGGATCGCCATCTCGCCTTCTTGCTTGCCCGGCAGGAGCCAGCGCCCAAGGGTGTACATGTAGCGGTCCCACTTGCCCGTCGACGGCTGCATCGACACCGCGAGGATGTCGAACTCACCATAGCGATACGGCCGGGTCTGGTTGGCTTCTCCGTCGGTGCCGGTGCGCGTCTTCTGTGTCTCGGTCATGAAGACTTCGCCATCGAAGCCGTACCGCTTCCCGTCCTTCACGACAGGGGTGCCTCGTTCGCTGCGCTGCAGCTTGACCTGCACCGTCACCGGCCCGGCGCCGTCGTCCAGCTTGTAGTCAAACGCGAAGTTTCCTTCGGGCGTCACGTCGCGCCAGCCGTGCGTGGCAACCGAAGGAACCACGAAGGTGCGGAACGCCGCATCAGCGATCACGCCCCGGAGCATTCGGCGCGTCAACTCGGGCGCACGGTGTACTGCCTCGAGGATCATCTCCGCAGGCGCACCGATCACACGCTCAAATTCGTGAATCCGGTGGCGTGCGCGCATCTCGCGGAACAACACCGCTTCATCCTCGGGAGAGCACTGCCCGAGAAGCTGACGGAGCGCGTCCAGCGTCGCGCTACTCACGGCCCGTCCCCTTCGGCCGCCCAGCGGGCAGCGGCTCGAATGCCATCACGTCCGCGCGGCTTACAAACGTTCGCCCGCCGACAACGACAGTGCGCAGCCGGCCGCTGCTGACCAGCTTGGCAATGGCTTGACGGGTCACGCTGCGGAGGCGCGCGGCTTCGGCTTGGCTGATCCACGCTGCGGGATCAATCGACGTGGACGTAAAATAGGTTGACGTTGTCAATGTATTGTTTGGTACAATCGACAAAGCGGCATGGTAGCAATGGACTTCGCGCGCCCCTCGAATGAGCAACATCGTTGACGCACCACAACCCAGCCTGTTCGCCCCGGCGCAGGCGCACCCGAAGGGCCTGATGCGTGGCGTCGAGCCGTTCTATGAGACGACGGCTGGGGCCGCCTACCTGGGCGACTCGCAGGAACTCTTGAGGGCGCTGCCCGACGGGTCGGTCAATCTCGCGTTCACATCACCTCCCTACGCACTCCACTTCAAGAAGGAGTACGGCAACGTCAGCAAGGCTGACTACGTGGATTGGTTCCTACCGTTCGCGCGGGAGGTGTTCCGCTTGCTGACGGATGACGGCAGCTTCGTCCTGAACATCGGCGGCAGCTGGAACCCCGGCACCCCGACCCGTTCGCTGTACCACTACAAGCTGATGATCGCGCTGGTGGAGGAACTCGGGTTCCGCCTTGCCCAGGAGTGCTACTGGTACAACCCGGCGAAGATGCCGGTTCCGGCCGAATGGGTCACGGTGCGCCGCGTTCGGATCAAGGATTCGGTCGAGCACGTATGGTGGCTGTCCAAGACCCCGTTTCCGAAGGCCGACAACCGGCGCGTGCTCAAGCCCTACAGCGCCGACATGATCCGGCTTGCGAAGCGAGGCGTCAGGGCGACGGTGCGCCCCTCGGGCCACAACATCACGTCATCCTTCGACAAGATCGAATCGGGCGGATCGATCCCGTCCAACGTCCTGGAAGATCAGATGGCGAATGACATGCTGATCGCAGGCAACAACGCGGCCAACGATCCGTACACGATGCGCTGCAAGGAGTCGGGCATCAAGATCCACCCGGCGCGATTCCCCGCCGCGCTGCCCGAGTTCTTCATCAAGCTCCTGACCGATGAAGGTGACCTCGTGATCGACCCGTTCACCGGTTCGAATACGACTGGAGCCGTCGCCGAACGCCTCGGAAGACGGTGGTTGGGGATGGAGTTGCTTGACGAGTACCTCGAGGCAAGCAAGTTCCGGTTCGGAGCATAGTCTGGAGGCCACCTCAGCGCGGTCGAGACTGCCAACCTCGATTCCTTTGCCTCGCTGCACGCCAATTCGATGACTGCTTCGTCGATGAATCCGCCGCTGCAGTTGCTCTGGGTCGGTGTTGCCGTGCCGGTGCAGCTGAGCGCATCGGCCTACGGGCCTTTCGCCGTCGACCACTGCAACTCGCCCGACGACGCGGCGCACGCGCTGCGCGCTGCGGCGTACGACGCGGTGGTGTTCTGCCTGGATCGTGCGGGCATGGCCGACGCGCTGGCCGGCTGGCCGTCGTTGTCGCAGGCGGTGCTCGATGCGGCGGTGGTGGTGCTGTTGCCCGACCTGACACCGCCCCTGGCCGCAAGGCTGGTGCAGGCCGGCGTGCAGGATCTGCTGCCGACGGCGGGCGCCGGCGACCTGGGGCGCGTGCTGCGCCTGGCGGTCGAGCGCAAGCGGCTGGAGCGCACGGCGCGCAAGGCCTACGCCACCGATCTGGGCACCGGCTTGCCGAACCACGCGCAGCTGCTCGAGCACATGACGCACCTGCTGGCCTTGCGCGAGCGCGAACCGGCGCCGATGGCCTTGCTGGTGCTGCGCGTCGAGGGCCTGTCGGGCACCGCGCTGGCGCTGGGCAGCGAGGCCGCCCACGTGCTGCGGCGCAAGCTCGCGGTGCGGCTGCGTGCGGCGTTGCGCGCCAGCGACGTGGTCGCGGCCATCGCCCACGACGCCTTCGCGGTGCTGCTGGCATGGATCGACGCACCGGCCGATGCGATGCGCGTGGCCGACAAACTGCGCCACGCGCTGCAGCAGCCGATCGCCGTGACCGGGCAGGCGCAGGCGGTGTCGGTGGCCGTGGGCCTGAGCCAGTACCCCGAACACGGCCGCCAGGCCGGCGAACTGCTGCACCGTGCGCTGGGCCAGGCCGGCGCGGCTGCCGCGGCGCTGGCCGAGCGCGGCCGCGCGGCCGCGGCCAACGACGAGTAGCCGCGGCCGGCGCCGGGCCGGTTCGGCCTCAGCCGCCGCTCGAATTGGCCATGATCAGGCGCGCGCCCAGGTACAGCCGGCGCGGGATGGCGTCGATCAGCACGTACTCGGCCTGGTCGCTGTGGTAGCCGAAGCCGGGCAGGCCCAGGCTTTCGATCACGGGTTTGCCCGACAGCGCGGCGTAGGCCGCGTCGGTACCGCCGCCGACGCGCGGCACGACACCCAGTTCGGCCCCTGCCTCCTTGTAGAACGCCACCGCCTGTTCGACCAGCTTGCGCCCGCCGGCGTTGGCGTTGAAGGCCGGGCGGCCGCGCTCGGGTGCGATCGTGATCTGCGACTTTTCGAGCTTCTTCTTGCCCTGGATGCGCTGCTCGAGTGTGGCCAGCAGCGCGTCCAGGTCCTCGGTGCGGGCGTAGCGGATGTTGGCTTCGATCTCGGCCTTGTCGGGCACGATGTTGGCCACGGCACCGGACTTGAAGACGGTCCAGTTGAAGCGCAGGTCGCGTTGCTTGTCGTCCAGGTCCATGGTGCGCAGCACGATGTCGGAGGCCTCGACCAAGGCGTTCACGCCCAGCTCGGGGTTGGCACCGGCGTGCGCGGCCAGGCCCTTGACCGCGACCTTGTAGTACACGATGCCCGAGGTGCCGAGCATCAGCGATTCCTTGCCGGCCAGCGTGGGCTCGAAGGACAACACCGCATCGGCCTGCGCCGCCAGTTGCTGGATCAGCGCGCGCGAGCCGAACGAGCCGCGCTCCTCGTCGGTGTTGAACAGCACCACGAGTTCGCCCCAGCCGTCGAAGCCGCGCGCCTTCAGCAGCCGCAGCGTGTGCAGGATCACCGCGATGCCGCCCTTGTCGTCGGCGATGCCGGGGCCGTAGGCGCGGTTGCCCTCGACGCGAAACGGCGCCTTGGCCAGCGTGCCCTTGACGTACACCGTGTCCATGTGCGCCAGCAGCAGCAGCTTGCGGCTGCCCTTGCCGGGGATGCGCCCGACGATGTTCTCGCCGGCCACGCCGGCGTCGGCCTTGTGGCGCGTGACCGTGGCGCCGAGCGCACGCAGTTCGCCTTCCAGGAAGTCGGCCATGGTGGCCATGCCCTCGGCGTTGCCGGTGCCGGTCTCGATGTCGACCAGCCGCTGCAGCGTCTTCAGCGTGGCGGCCTGCTCGGCAGTGGCGGCGGCCAGCAGCGGGCTGTCCGGCGCACCGGCCGCGGCGGGCGCGGTGGTGCTGCTGCCGGCCGGCGTGCTGCCGGCGCCGGCCGTGTCGGCCTGCGCGTGGCTGCCCAGCAGCAGCGCCAGCGCGGCTGCGATGGCGCCCCAGGGCGCGCGGTGCTTGCAACTCATGTCGGTCTCCTCCTTCGTCGTGGGTGGTTGCTGCCCGCGGCAGCTTTGGCTCAGCGCTGGATGTCGCCCAGGCACAGGTACTTGATCTCGACGTAGTCGTCGATGCCGTGGTGCGCGCCTTCGCGCCCGAGGCCGCTTTGCTTGACGCCGCCGAAGGGCACTTCGCTGGTCGAGATCAGCCCGGTGTTGATGCCGACCATGCCGTATTCCAGCGCCTCGGCCACGCGAAAGACGCGCCCCACGTCGCGCGTGTAGAAGTAGCTGGCCAGGCCGAACTCGGTGTCGTTGGCCAGCGCGATGGCTTGCGCTTCGGTGTCGAAACGCATCACCGGCGCGACCGGGCCAAACGTTTCCTCGCGCGCGCACAGCATGTCCGCGTTCACGCCGCTGAGCACCGTCGGTGCATAAAAGCGCTGGCCGATGCGCGCTCCGCCGGCCACCACCCTGGCGCCCTTGGCCAAGGCGTCGGCCACATGCGCCTCGACCTTGGCCATCGCCTGCTGATCGATCAGCGGGCCCTGGGTGACGCCAGCGTCGAAGCCGTTGCCGACCTTGATGGTCTGCGTCTTCTCGGCCAGCTTGGCGACGAAGGCGTCGTAGATGCCGCTTTGTGCATACAGCCGGTTGGCGCACACGCAGGTCTGGCCGGCGTTGCGGTACTTGGCGATCAGCGCGCCTTCGACCGCGCTGTCGACATCAGCGTCGTCGAAGACGATGAACGGCGCGTTGCCGCCGAGCTCGAGGCTGAGCTTCTTGATGGTTGGCGCGCACTGGCGCATCAGGATGCGCCCGACCTCGGTGCTGCCGGTGAACGACAGGTGGCGCACGACGCCGCTTTCGCACAGCACCTTGCCGATGGCGACCGAGCCGTCGGCGTCCGAGGTGAGCACGTTGAGCACCCCCGCCGGCATGCCGGCGCGCTGCGCCAGTTCGGCCACCGCCAGCGCCGACAGCGGCGTGGCTTCGGCCGGCTTGATCACCACGGTGCAGCCGGCGGCCAGCGCCGGCGCCACCTTGCGCGTGATCATGGCAATGGGGAAGTTCCACGGCGTGATCGCCGCGCACACGCCGATCGGCTGCTTGATCACCAGGAAGCGCTTGCCGGCGTCGTTGCTCGGGATGGTCTCGCCGTAGATGCGGCGCGCTTCTTCGGCGAACCATTCGAGGAAGCTCGCGCCGTAGGCCACTTCGCCCTTGGCCTCGGCCAGCGGCTTGCCTTGTTCGGCGGTCATGATGCGCGCCAGGTCATCGGCATGCTGGTGCAGCAGCGCGAACCACTTCATCAGCACCGTGGCGCGCTCCTTCGCGGTCTTGGTGCGCCACGCCGGCCAGGCCTTGTTCGCCGCCGTGATGGCGGCTTGCGCATGCTCGGCGCCGAGCTTGGCGACATCGGCCAGAGGCTGGCCGGTGGCCGGGTCGTGCACCGCGAATCGGGCGTCGCCTTTGATCCAGTCGCCGCCGATCAGCGCATCGGTCTTCAGCAGGCTGGGGTCGCAGAGTGCCGCCAGCGGGGAGTCGTTTGCCGCCATCGCATCGCCCCGTCAGTTGCTGAACGCGGCGATGCCGGTGATCGCGCGCCCGAGGATCAGCGCATGGATGTCGTGCGTGCCTTCGTAGGTGTTGACCACTTCCAGGTTGACCAGGTGGCGCGCCACGCCGAACTCATCCGAGATGCCGTTGCCGCCCATCATGTCGCGCGCCACGCGGGCGATGTCCAGCGCCTTGCCGCAGCTGTTGCGCTTGACGATGCTGGTGATCTCCACCGCGGCCGAGCCTTCGTCCTTCATGCGGCCCAGCCGCAGGCAGCTCTGCAGCCCGAGCGTGATCTCGGTCAGCATGTCGGCCAGTTTCTTTTGCACCAGCTGGTTGGCCGCCAGCGGGCGGCCGAACTGCTTGCGGTCGAGCGTGTACTGGCGCGCGCGGTGGAAGCAGTCCTCGGCGGCGCCGAGTGCGCCCCAGGCGATGCCGTAGCGCGCGCTGTTCAGGCAGGTGAAGGGGCCCTTCAAGCCGCGCACCTCGGGGAAGGCGTTCTCCTCGGGGCAGAACACCTCGTCCATCACCACCTCGCCGGTGATGCTGGCGCGCAGCCCCACCTTGCCGTGGATGGCCGGCGCGGACAGGCCTTTCCAGCCTTTTTCCAGCACGAAGCCGCGGATCTGCCCGCCGTCGTCCTTGGCCCAGACCACGAACACGTCGGCGATCGGGCTGTTGCTGATCCACATCTTCGAGCCCGACAGGCTGTAGCCGCCGTCGACTTTCTTCGCGCGCGTGATCATGCTGCCGGGGTCGGAGCCGTGGTTGGGCTCGGTCAGGCCGAAGCAGCCGATCCACTCGCCGCTGGCCAGCTTGGGCAGGT
>CAYZGL010000167.1:0-9861 GCA_964477985.1 uncultured Rubrivivax sp.
CCCGAGGCGCGCGGCGCCAGCGTGTTCGCGCTCAGCGAGGGCGGCGCCAGCAGCGCGGCCGCGCGCTGGCTGGCGCAGCGCGAGAACGCGGCCGACCTGGTCGGCGGCATCAACGTCGCGGCGGCCAAGGACAAGCACCTGATGCGCGCGATGCTCGACATGAGCACCACCGCGCAGATCAAGGACAGCCTGAAGCTGGGCACCGAGGTGCTGGCGCCGCTGGGGCGCGTGGGCCAGCTGCACAAGCGCCAGGTCGAGCAGGCCGGCTTCGCGGTGCTGAAGGCGCCGGACGTGCCCAGCATCCTGGTGGAGACCGCCTTCATCTCCAACCCCGAGGAAGAGCAGCGGCTGCGCGACGCCGACTACCAGGCGCGGCTGGTGCAGGCGCTGGCCACCGGCATCCGCCGCTACTTCGCCAAGAACCCGCCGCTGGCGCGCAACCGCCAGCTGTGACCCGGCGCTGACGCTGCCGTGAAGTCGCTGCTGATCGTGTGGTACTCGCTGACCGGCGGCGCGCGGCAGATGGCGCGCGCCGCGGCGGCCGGCGCACGCAGCGAAGGCGGCGTGCAGGTGCGGCTGCGCAGCGCGCGCCACTGCGGCCCCGGCGACGTGCTGGCGGCCGACGCCTTGCTGTTCGCCACGCCGGAGAACCTGGCCTCGATGGCCGGCGTGATGAAGGCCTTCTTCGACCGCTGCTACTACCCGGTGCTCGGGCGCATCGAGGGCCGGGCCTACGCCACGCTGATCTGCGCCGGCAGCGACGGCAGCGGCGCGGCGCGGCAGATCGAGCGCATCTGCACCGGCTGGCGGCTGAAGGCGGTGGCGCCGGCGCTGATCGTGTGCACGCACGCGCAGACACCCGAGGCGATCCTGGCGCCCAAGACCATCGCGCCGCACGAGCTGGCGCGCTGCCGCGAGCTCGGCCAGGCGCTGGCCGCGGGGCTGGCGCTGGGCGTGTTTTGACGCTGCCTACAATGCGCCGCCTCTTCCCGAATCTGGTTGCAACGATGTCGATCCCCTGCGAACACCACCCGGCGCTTGCCGCCGCCGCCCTGGCGCTGTGCGCCGGCGCCACGCTGGGCAACCCGGCGCTGGCGCAACCCGCGCCGGCGGCGCTGGCCGAGTGCGCGGCGATCGCCGCCGACAGCGAACGGCTGGCCTGCTTCGACCGCCTGAGCGGGCGCAAGCCAGGCACCGCGGCCGCGCCAACGGCCGCCGCCGCGGCGCCGGGCGCGCAGCCGGCCGGCGACGCCGGCGCCACCACCACGACACTGAGCACGCCCAACGCCGCGGACGGTGCATCGATGTTCGACAAGGCCTGGGCCTTCGAGCCGGGCAGCGCGCGTTACGACGTGTCGCTGTACGCGCCGAACTACTTCCTGTTCGCGCGCTACACCACCGACCTGAACACCGCGCCCTTCGACCCGCTGGTCGGCAGCGTGGTCAAGCCCGGCACCGAACTCGACACCACCGAAGCCGCCTTCCAGCTGAGCTTCAAGTTCAGGCTCTGGACCACCGACGACCGGCGCTGGGGCGCCTGGGCCGCGTACACGCAGCAAAGCCAATGGCAGCTGTACAACGATTCGGGCAACGCCTCGCGGCCGTTCCGCGAGACCAACTACATGCCCGAGCTGATCCTGGCCTACAAGCCCGCGCTGAGCCTGGGCGATCTGCAGTGGAACCTGTTCACGCTGGCCTTCAACCACCAGTCCAACGGCCGCTCCGACCTGCTGTCGCGCAGCTGGAACCGCGTGATCGCCGGCGCCGGCGTGGAAAACGGCAACTTCGGTCTGTTGGGACGGCTGTGGTGGCGCATTCCCGAAAGCGCCGACTCGGACGACAACCCGACCATCTCCGACTACTACGGCTGGGGCGACCTGTCGGCGATCTACAAGTGGCGCGGCAGCAGCTTTGCCGGCACGATCCGCGGCAACCCCAGCACCGGCAAGGGCGCGGCGCAGCTGAGCTGGACCAGCGCGCCGCTGCTGGGCCCGCTGCGCGGCTACGTGAAGGTGTTCAGCGGCTACGGCGAGACGCTGATCGACTACAACTGGAACCAGACCACCTTCGGCCTGGGCGTGACGCTGAACGACTGGCTGTAGCGCCCCCCGGCGCGCCGGGCCCGGTTCAGGCCGCGGCGCGCAGGCCCTTGCGCCGCGCGCGCCACGCGCCGGCCAGCGCCGCCAGCCCGGGCACGATGATCATCGCCCAGATGATCAGGCTCATGTTGGCCTTGACCCACGGCAGGTTGCCGAACAGGTAGCCCAGCAGGACCAGGCCGATCACCCACACCAGCGCGCCGGCCACGTTGTAGGCGGTGAACTTGCGCCGCCCCATTTCGGCCACGCCGGCGACGAAGGGCACGAAGGTGCGGATGAACGGCAGGAAGCGCGCCAGCATGATGGTGATGCCGCCGTACTTCTCGTAGAAGTCGTGCGCCTGCTGGAATGCGCGTTTGTTGAACCAGCGCGAGTGCTCCCAGTGCCACACCTTCGGGCCGACCCAGCGGCCGATGCTGTAGTTGAGCTGGTCGCCGGCCACCGCGGCCGCCACCAGCAGCGGCATCACCATGCCCAGCTGCATCAGCCCCAGGCCGCACAGCGCGCCGACCACGAACAGCAGCGAATCGCCGGGCAGGAAGGGCATCACCACCACGCCGGTCTCGACGAAGATCACCGCGAACAGCAGCGCATAGACCCAGGCGCCGTGCAGCGCGACGAACTCGGCCAGGTGCGAGTCCACGTGCAATACGAAATCGAGGGCAAAGGCGAGCGCGTCCATGGGCGGCGCACTCTACCAGCACGAGCGCGATGCGCGCCGCGCATCGCCGCTGGAATCCGCCGGCACACGCTCAGCGCGGGCCGAGCATCTGCGTGGCGTCGACCCAGCGGTCGAACTGCTCGGCGCTCACCGCCCCGTCGCGCAGCGCCGCGTCGCGCAGGCTCAGCCCCTGCGCGTGCGCCAGCTTGGCAATGCGCGCCGCGTGGTCGTAGCCGATGTGCGGCGCCAGCGCGGTGACCAGCATCAGCGAACCCTGCATCAGCTGCTGCATGCGCGCGGCATCCAGTTGCAGCCCTTCGATGCAGTGCGCGCTGAAGCTGGCCATCGCATCGCCCAGCAGTTGCAGGCTGTCGAGCACGTCGTGGGCGATCAGCGGCTTGTAGACGTTCAGCTCGAACTGCCCCTGGCTGGCGGCCACGCCGATGGCCACGTCGTGGCCCAGCACCTGCGCGCACACCATGGTCAGCGCCTCGACCTGCGTCGGGTTGACCTTGCCGGGCATGATCGAGCTGCCGGGCTCGTTGGCCGGCAGCCGCAGCTCGCCCAGGCCGGCACGCGGGCCGCTGCCCATCAGCCGGATGTCGTTGGCGATCTTGGTCAGCGCCACTGCCAGCACGCGCAGCGCCGCGTGCAGGCCGACCAGCGCCTCGTGGCCGGCCATGGCCGCGAACAGGTTGTCGGCCACCACGAACGGCGCGTGCAGCCGCTGCGCCAGCCGCGCGGCCACACGCGCGCCGAATTCGCGGTGCGTGTTCAAGCCGGTACCGACCGCCGTGCCGCCGATGGCCAGCGCATGCACCGCGGGCAGCGCGGCGCGCACGGCAGCTTCGGCCAGCGCCAGCTGCGCGTCGTAGCCGCCGAATTCCTGCCCCAGCGTGACCGGCGTGGCGTCCTGCAGGTGGGTGCGGCCGATCTTCAGGGCCGGGCCGAACTGCGCCCCTTTTTGCTGCAGCGCGCCGCGCAGCCGCTGCAGCGCGGCCAGCACGGGCTGCGCGCGTTGCACCGCGGCCACGTGCATCGCCGTGGGGAAAACATCGTTCGACGACTGGCCGAGGTTCACGTGGTCGTTCGGGTGCACCGCGCGTGGCGCCTCGGCGCCCACGCGCGATGCCGCCGCGGCGAGATCCCGCGACGCGAGGTGCGCGACGACCTCGTTGACGTTCATGTTGCTTTGCGTGCCCGAGCCGGTCTGCCACACCGACAGCGGGAACTGCGCGTCGAACTCGCCGTCGGCCACACGCGCGGCGGCCGCGGCGATGGCCGCCGCCAGCGCGCCGTCGAGCAGGCCGAGTTCGGCGTTGACCTCGGCCGCGGCGCGCTTGACCTGCGCCAGCGCATGCACCACCGGCAGCGGCATGCGCTGCGCGCCGATGGCGAAGAAGCGCCGGCTGCGCTCGGTCTGCGCGCCCCACAGCGCATCGGCCGGCACCTCGATGGCGCCGAAGCTGTCGTGCTCGGTACGCGTGGGCGGGTTCATCGCAAGGGCTCCAGGCCGCATCGTAGCCGCGTGGCGCCGCCGTGGGCGCCAGCGGGGCTCATTGCCAGCCCCAGCGGCGGCGGTACACGCCCTTCATCGCCTGCGTCAGCGCCACGTAGCCCAGCACGATCAGCGGCAGCAGCGCGAAATACAGCGGCGGCAACGGCTGCAGCCTGAAGTAATGCGCCAGCGGCCCCATCGGCAGGAAGATGCCCACCGCCGCGATGACGCCGGTCATCGCCATCAACGGCGCGGCGGCGCGGCTTTGGACGAACGGCACCTTGGGCGTGCGGATCATGTGCACGACCAGAGTCTGCGTGAGCAGGCCCACGACGAACCAGCCCGACTGGAACAGCGTTTGCTGCGCGGGCGTGCGCGCGCCGAAGACGAACCACATCATGGCGAAGGTGGCGATGTCGAACACCGAACTGATCGGGCCGAAGAACACCATGAAGCGCGCCAGATCGCCCGGCTGCCAACGCTGCGGCGCGCGCACCAGCTCCTCGTCGACATGGTCGAAGGGGATGGCGATCTGCGCGATGTCGTACAGCAGGTTCTGCACCAGCAGGTGGATCGGCAGCATCGGCAGGAAGGGGATGAACACCGAGGCCACCAGCACCGAGAACACGTTGCCGAAGTTGGAGCTGGCGGTGATCCTGATGTACTTCAGCATGTTGGCGAAGGTGCGGCGGCCTTCGAGCACGCCTTCTTCCAGCACCATCAGGCTCTTTTCCAGCAGGATGATGTCGGCCGCCTCCTTGGCGATGTCCACCGCGGTATCCACCGAGATGCCGATGTCGGCAGAGTGCAGCGCCGGCGCATCGTTGATGCCGTCGCCCATGAAGCCCACCACGTGCCCATTGGCCTTCAACTGCCGCACGATGCGTTCCTTGTGCGCCGGCGTCAGCTTGGCGAAGACGTTGTGGCTCTCGACGGCCTCGGCCAGCATTGCGTGGCTCATGCGCTCGATGTCGCTGCCCAGCAGCACGCCCTGCTGCGCCAGGCCCACCTCGCGGCAGACCTTGGCGGTGACGCGCTCGTTGTCGCCGGTCAGCACCTTCACCGCCACGCCATGCTCGGCCAGCGCCTTCAGCGCCGGGGCGGTGGACTCCTTCGGCGGGTCGAGGAAGGCAACGTAGCCGACCAGCGTCAGCTCGCGCTCGTCGGCGAGGCTGTAGGTGTCCTGCGTCGGCGGCCCGTCCCGGGCGGCCACGGCGACCACGCGCAGGCCTTCCTCGTTGAGCTGGTCCGTCACCGCGCGGATGCGCGCCAGCAACCCGGGCGTCAGCGGCTCGTACGCGTCGCCGTGCCGCACCTGCGTGCACACCGCGAGGATCTCCTCCACCGCACCCTTGGTGATCAGCAGGTGGTGCGCATCGTGTTCGGCCACCACCACCGACATGCGGCGGCGCTCGAAGTCGAAGGGGATCTCGTCCACCTTGCGGAAGTTCTTCGCGGGCTCCAGCTCGCGGTGCACCTCGGCGCGCTCGAGCACGGCCACGTCCAGCAGGTTCCTCAGGCCGGTCTGGTAGTAGCTGTTGAGGTAGGCCATCTCCAGCACCTCGTCGGACTCCTCGCCCCAGACATCGACGTGCCGCGCAAGGAAGATCCTGTCCTGCGTCAGCGTGCCGGTCTTGTCGGTGCACAGCACGTCCATCGCGCCGAAGTTCTGGATCGCATCCAGCCTCTTGACGATCACCTTGCGGCGCGACAGCACGACCGCGCCCTTGGCCAGCGTCGAGGTCACGATCATCGGCAGCATCTCGGGTGTCAGCCCGACAGCGATGGACAGCGCGAACAGCAGCGCTTCGACCCAATCGTGCTTGGTGAAGCCGTTGATCAGCAGCACCAGCGGCGCCATCACGAACATGAAGCGGATCAGCAGCCAGCTGACCTTGTTGATGCCCGCCTGGAACGAGGTCGGCGCGCGGTCGGTGGTGATCACGCGGCGCGCCAGGGCACCGAAATAGGTGGCGTTGCCGGTGTTCAGCACCACCGCCGTGGCCGATCCCGACACCACGTTGGTGCCCATGAACACGATGTCGTCCAGATCCAGCGGGTTGATCGCGCGGGCGTCGCGCTGGGTGGCGAACTTCTCCACCGGCATCGATTCGCCGGTCATCGCCGCCTGCGCGACGAACAGGTCCTTGGCCGCGAGCACGCGGCAGTCGGCCGGGATCATGTCGCCGGCCGACAACACGATCAGGTCGCCGGGTACCAGCAGTTCGACACGAAGCTCCACGCGCCGCGCGCGCGCGGCGCCGGGGCCGGCCTCGGCCGACTCCATGGCCTGCGCCGCACGGTCGTCGGGCCCGGCGCGGCGCATCACCGTGGCGGTATTGCTCACCAGCGCCTTGAGTGCGTCGGCGGCGCGGTTCGATTTGCCCTCCTGCCACACGCGCAGCAGCGTGGACAGCAGCACCATCGTGCCGATGACCAGCGTGCCCTTCATGTCGTGCGTCGCATAGGACACGACGGCCAGCAGCGTCAGCAGCAGGTTGAAAGGGTTGCGGTAGCTGTGCCACAGCAGCTGCCACCACGCGGGCGGCTTGTCGTGCTCGATTTCGTTCAGGCCCGCGCGCTCGCGGATGAGTTCGGCCTGCGCTTCGGTCAGGCCATCGCGGTGGCTGCCCAACCGGGCGAGCAGCGCTTCGGCCTCGGCCGTGGCCGCTTCGACCAGCGACTGTGCCAGCGCGGCGGGCGGCTCGCGGCTGACGCCCGTGCGCGTCAGTGTTTCCAGCAGCGCCCGGCGGCCGAAGTGCCGCGCGCTGCGGTGCAAGCGCAGCAAGTGCGCAAGGATCTCTTTCAGCCCGGTCAGCGTCATCGCCCATTCCCCAGGGATCGGTTTCGTGCATGGCCGCAAGCGCAAGGCCCGGCGCAGCGCCGGGCCAAGCTATGGCGGCTCAGCGATGGCCCGCCCGGTCACCCGGCGCCGCGCACCGCAGCCCTCGTGCGGCCGTTGCGGCGCCGTGCTGCGGCACGGGCCGCGCGGGACTCCCCGGGCATGTGCAGCCGAGGCGGCCCGCCGCCGCGCCCGAAGTGCAGCAGCCGGGCAGCAGGGCAAGCCGGCCGCGGCGTCATTTGCGCGCCGCCACCGCCTTTTCCGCTGCATCGACCAGCGCCGGCCCGACGGTGGCCTTCCACTTGTCGTACACCGGCCGCGTGGCCTTGACGAACTCGGCGCGCTCGGTGGGGCTCAGCGTGGTCACGGTCACGCCCATGGCGGCGATCTCCTTCAGCAACGGCTTGCCTTCTTCCACCAGCCCCTTGCGCGCCAGCGCGACTTCCTGCTTGCCGGCTTCGATGGCGGCGGCGCGCACGATGTCCTGGTCGGCCTTGGACCAGCTGTTCCAGATGTCCTTGTTGACGACGAAGATCAGCGGGTCGGCGACATAGCCCCAGGGGGTGACGAACTTCTGCCCCACCGTGTGCATCTTCAGGATCGTGAACAGGAACAGCGGGTTCTCCTGGCCGTCGACGGCGCCGCTGGACAGCGCCGGCTGCGCATCGGCCCAGCTCATCTGCGTGGGGTTGGCGCCCAGCGCGGTGAAGGTGTCGGAGAAGATCGGCGAGCCGACGACGCGGATCTTCATGCCCTTCAGGTCGGCGGGCGACTTGATCGGGTGCTTGGAATTCGTCAGCTCGCGAAAGCCGTTCTCGCCCCAGGCCAGCGGCACCACGCCCTGCGTGTCCAATGTGGCGAAGATCTGCTTGCCGACGTCGCCTTGGGTCAGCGCGTCGATGGCGGCGTAGTCGGGCATCAGGAAGGGCATCGAGAACAGGTTCAGCTGCTTGACCTGCGGCGACCAGTTGATGGTCGAGCCGATCGCCATGTCGGCCACGCCCTGGCGCAAGGCGCTGAACTCGCGCGTCTGGTCGCCCTGGATCAGCGACACGCCCGGGTACAGCTTGATGTTGATGCGGCCATTGGTGCGCTCGCGCACCAGGTCCGACCAGATCTTGCCGGCCATGCCCCAGGGCGTGGGCGGGCCCAGCACCAGCGACATGCGGTACTCGGACTTGTAGTTCTGGGCAGCCGCCGGGGTGGCGAAACTGCCCAAGGCGAGGGCGCTGGCGGCCAGGGCCAGCACGGTGCGGCGGAATGTCATGGCAAGTCTCCTTCGTCCAGGGCGGGTTGACAAATCGGATTCAGTAGCCGAGCAGGTGCGGCAGCCACAGCGCCAGCGGCGGCCAGGCGATCACCGCCACCATCACCAGGGACATCGCCAGCAGCATCCAGCCGATCCAGCGCACGGTGCTTTCCATGCGCACGCCGGCGATGCGGCACGACACCATCAGGTTCACCGCCAGCGGCGGCGTGAACTGGCCCAGCGCCACCTTCAGCGTCAGGATCACGCCGAACCACACCGGGTCCCAGTGGTAGTGCTGCACGATGGGCCACAGCAGCGGCACGAAGATCAGGAAGATCGACACGCCGTCGAGGAACATGCCCACGGTGACCATCAGCGCGATCAGCAGCGCCAGCACGCCGTATTCGCCCAGGCCCGAATGCACGATGGCGTCGGCCACTGGGTCGATCACGCCCAGCGTCGCCAGCGAGAAGGCGAAGATGCCGGCCAGCGCCACCACCAGCAGGATCACCGCCGACAGCTCGCCCGATTCGCGCAGGATCACGAACAGGTCGCGCAAGCGGATCGTGCGGTGCACCGCCATGCCGACGAACAGGCCGTAGAACACCGCCACCACCGCCGCTTCGGTCGGGGTGAACCAGCCGGCACGCATGCCGCCGAGGATCAGCACCGGCGCGAACAGGCCCCAGCTGGCGTCGCGCAGGCTGCCCCAGAACGGCGGGCGCGGCAGGCTGGCTTCGAGCGCGCCCATGCGGTGCTTGCGTGCCAGCCACACCGCCGGCACGATCAGCGCCAGGCCGGCCAGCACACCCGGCACCATGCCGGCGGCGAACAACGCCGGCACCGAGGCGCCGGGCACCAGCACCGAATAGATGATGAAGGCCACCGACGGCGGGATCAGGATGTCGGTGGCGGCGGCCGCACCGACCACGCTGGCCGAATACGCCGCCGGGTAACCGGCGCGCGACATCGCCGCGATCATCACGCCGCCCACCGCGGCCGCGTTGGCCGGCCCCGAGCCCGAGATGCCGCCGAGGAACATCGCCACCGCGATCGCCACCAGCGGCAGCATGCCCGGGCCGCGCCCGACGATGGCCACCGCGAAATTGACCAGCCGCAGCGCCACGCCCGAGCGGTCGAAGATCGAGCCCACCAGCACGAACATCGGCACCGCCAGCAGCGGGTACTTGCCCAGGCCGGCGTAGAAGTTCTGCGGCACCGCGAGCAACCCGAACCACTGCGTGTCGGCGTTGGCCAATGCGATCGCCACCGCGCCGGCCAGGCCGAGCGCGGCGCCGATCGGCACGCCCAGCAGCATCAGCGCCAGGAAGCCGGTGAACAGCAGCGCCGGGATCACGGCTGGCGCCCGCGCCGCACGAACAAGCCCCAGGCGCGCCCGGCGATGGCCACCGACATCAGCGGCAGCCAGATCGTGTACCACCACATCGGCACGCCGATGCCGGGCGAGGTCTCCTCGTACCGGTACTGGTCCCACACGATGCGCGAGCTCAA
>CAYZGL010000168.1:0-9781 GCA_964477985.1 uncultured Rubrivivax sp.
TCGTGCAGGCGCTGGTGGCGCTGGGCTACAGCGAGCGCGAGGCCGGCGCGGCGCTGAAGGCGCTGCCGCCCGACGTCAACACCAGCGACGGCATCAAGCTGGCGCTGAAGGCGCTGAACCGGTAGGTCGGTGGTGAGGCTGTGGCAGTGCTGCCGTAATGCTGCAACACTGCCCAGCCGCTCAATGTTTGTGCGCCGGCTGCGGGCTGTCGGCCAGCGCCTTCACCGGCGCCTTGATCTCGATGCTTTCGCGCTTGCCGTCGGCGCCCTCGACCACCAGGGTCACCGGCACGGTATCGCCGGCCTTCAGCTCCTGCTTCAGCTCGAGCAGCATCGCGTGGTAGCCGCCGGGCTCGAGCGCCACCGTCTTGCCCGCGGGCAGCTCGAGCGACGGCAGCGCACGCATCTTCATCACGTTGCCGTCCATCACCATTTCGTGGATCTCGCCCACACCGGCCAGCGGCGACGACACCGCGACCAGCCTGCCGCCGCCGGCCGACGTGATCTGTGCGTACAGGCCGGTGGACTTCTGGTTGGCCACGGTGCCGCGCACCCAGGCCTCCTTGACGGTGGTCTGCGCGTGGGCGGCAAAGGCCAGCGCCAGCGCGGCCAGCGCAGCGGTACGGTGCATCTTCATCGGGACTCCTCGAGTGCAAATTCGCGCGCAGTGTAGCCAGTGCCTGGCCCGCCCTTCCCCGACCTTCCCTGCCGATGCCCACCTGCGGCCCGGGCCGATAATCGGCCATGGCGCTGCACACCGACACCTTCGAGCCGGCGCGCCGCGTGCTCAGCGCCGCGCCGGCATCGCCCAACGAAGAGGCCATCGAGCGTGCGCTGCGGCCCAAAGGCCTGGCCGACTACGTGGGCCAGGCCAAGGTGCGCGAGCAGCTCGAGATCTTCATCGGCGCGGCGAAGAAGCGCACCGAAGCGCTGGACCACGTGCTGCTGTTCGGCCCGCCGGGGCTGGGCAAGACCACGCTGAGCCACATCGTCGCCAACGAGCTGGGCGTCAAGCTGCGCAGCACCTCGGGCCCGGTGCTGGAAAAACCCAAGGACCTGGCGGCGATCCTGAGCAGCCTGGAACGCAACGACGTGCTGTTCATCGACGAGATCCACCGCTTGAGCCCGGTGGTCGAGGAGATCCTGTACCCGGCGCTGGAGGACTACCGCATCGACATCATGATCGGCGAAGGCCCGGCGGCGCGCTCGATCAAGCTCGAGCTGCAGCCCTTCACGCTGGTGGGCGCGACCACGCGCGCCGGCATGCTGACCAACCCGCTGCGCGACCGCTTCGGCATCGTCGCACGGCTCGAGTTCTACAGCGCCGAGGAGCTGGCGCGCATCGTCACGCGCTCGGCCGGGCTGCTTCAGGTGCCCGCCGACAGCGCCGGCGCGCTGGAGATCGCGCGGCGCTCGCGCGGCACACCGCGCATCGCCAACCGGCTGCTGCGCCGCGTGCGCGACTACGCCGAGGTCAAGGGCGACGGGCGCATCACGCAGCCGATGGCGCAGCGCGCGCTGGCCATGCTGGACGTCGACCCGCTGGGCCTGGACCTGATGGACCGCAAGCTGCTCGAAGCCGTGATCCAGCGCTTCGACGGCGGCCCGGTGGGGCTGGACAACGTGGCCGCAGCCATCGGTGAGGAGCCCGGCACGATCGAAGACGTGATCGAGCCCTACCTGATCCAGCAGGGCTACCTGCAGCGCACGCCGCGCGGGCGTGTGGCCACGCAGGCGGCGTACCGGCACCTGGGGTTGGCGCCGCCGGCGCGCGGCGGCGATCTGTTCGACGCCTGACGGCCATCGTCGACGGTGATCACGGTGCAAGCGCCGTGCGCTTGTTCACGTCCGCTCGACAGCCGTTGTAAGCGACGCCGTGCGGTGCCGCATTTGTCGCGGCGCTCAAGTTGTGGCGCGCAGGGCCGATACCTAGGATCAATCCGCCAGCTCATCGCCACAGCGCACTCCTGCGCCGGCGCCGTGCCCGGCACCTGCAGCGAAAGTACTCCATGCAGCGACATCGCCAACAAGGCTTCACGCTGATCGAAGTCATGATCGTGGTCGCCATCGTCGCCATCCTGGCGGCGATCGCGCTGCCCTCCTACAGCGCCTATTTGCTGCGCTCGCGCGTGCCGGCCGGGCTGGACGCGCTCAGCTCCTACTACACGCGCATGGAGCAGCGCTATCAGGACACCGGCAGTTACGCCGACGCCAGCGGCGCCTGTGCGGTCACGCTGCCCACCGCCAAGGACTTCAGCCTGAGCTGCAGCATCAGCGGCAGCGGTCAGGGCTTCACCGCCACCGCCGCCGGCAGCGGCAGCCTCAGCGGCTACAGCTACACCATCAACGACCGCGGCACGCGCGTCACCACGGCGCATCCGAAGGGCGCCAACGCCACATGCTGGACCACGCGGGGAAGCACATGCGACACCTGAGCGACCCCAGGGCCGGGCTGCGCCCAGCCCGCCATCGGACCTGCAGGTCCGATGGCCCTCACCAGGCGAAAAACAGTCCGCAGTGGACTGTTCTTCGTCCGGGCTCGGCTCACCCGCGGGGGTCAAGGAAACTTGGGGCGGCCCGGCGTTTCCTTGAGAGGCGCGGCCTGACGCTGATCGAGCTGATGGTCGGTCTGAGCATCTCGGCGCTGCTGGCGCTGACGGCCGCGCCGTACTACGCCGACTACATCACCAACTCGCGCCTGCGCGAAGGCGGCAACCTGGTGCTGGCCGAGGCCCTGGCAGCGCAGAGCGAGGCCATCAAGCGCAACCGCACCGTGCGCCTGGCCACGGCCGGCAGCACGGTACAGGTGCTCGACATGACCGACCCGGCCAACCCGGTGCAGCTGCGTCAGCGCGAAATGTCGGGCGGCGTGAGCGCTGCCAGCGCGACGCTGGACTTCGGCAGCGAAGGCCGGCTGCTGCCCTTCCCCAGCAGCGCCGCGGTCGACCTTTCCAAGACCGGCGTCAGCTGCTCGGGCGAGCTGCGCTGCCCGGGCCTGCGCATCGACGTCGGCGGAGCCATCAAGCTATGCGGCAACCAGCTCGACAGCGGCTGCTGAGCGGCGCCTGCCGCGCAGCGCCGGCCCAGCGCAAACGCGCCGGCCACGGCATCGGCCTGTTCGACGCCATCATCGCGCTGGCCATCCTGTCCTTCGGCATGCTGGCGATGACGCGGCTGCAGGGCCGGCTGCTGGCACAGGGCAGCGAAGCCCAGCAGCGGCTGCTGGCCACGCAGCTGGTCGACGAACTGCTCAGCCACGCCCTCGTCGACGTCGGCAATGCCGCTTGCTACACGCTGCCGCAGGCCGGCGCGTGCGCCAGCGCCGGCGCGCAGACGCGCGCCAACACCTGGGCCACCCGCGTTGCCGCCGCGCTGCCCGGGCCGGCCGGCGCCACATCGACCCTGGCCGCCAACCGCCTGACGGTGGCCGTCACCTGGACCGGCAAGGGCGACGCCGACGCGCGCCGCCAGGAGGCCACCACCGATGTACGTCCCTGAACCGCTCATGAGGCACCCACGCAGCGCCCGGCACGGACAGCAGCGCGCGCAGCGCGGCGCACGCGGCCTGTCGATCGTCGAGCTGATGGTCGGCCTGGTGGTGTCGCTGCTCGTCGGCTTGGCGGCGTCGGTCAGCGCCATCAGCTTCACCGCCTCGCAGCGCCAGGGCATGAGCGCGGGCAGCAGCGCCACCAGCGCCGGCGCCGCGCTGTCCACGCTGAAGAACGACATCGCCGCCGCCGGCCTGGGCTTCTTCGGCGATTCGCGCTTCCTGTGCAACCGGCTCAACCTGAGCAGGAACGGCACGCTGCACGTGGACGGCGCGCTGTTCTCGCCGGTGCTCATCACCGCCGGCAGCAGCGGCGACCGCATCGACGTGGTCCATGCCACCCAGGTCGCCGCCGGCACCAACGTGCTGCTGCAGTCGGCGTCCAACGGCACATCGGCCGAAGTGCGCTCGCTGCTGCCGGTGGCGGTCGGCCAGGCGGTGCTGCTGGCGCCCGACACGCCGTCGGCCACCAACCCCTGCGTGGTGCGCACGGTCACCGCGATCACCGCTTCCACCGACGAGCTGCCGCAGAGCCTGACATTCGCCAACAGCGGCACCTACAACCAAGTGGCCTTCACCACCAACGGCAGCTACGTCGACAAGTCGCGCGTGACACTGCTCGGCGATCTGCGCTGGAGCCGCTACCGGCTCAACGGCACCGACCTGCTCATCGAGCAGCCGCTGAACGGCGTGTCGGAGGTGCTGGCGCGCAACGTCATCGGCCTGCGTGCGCAGTACGGCGTGTCGGCGGCCGCGGCCGGCAGCACCACGCTGGACTCGTGGGAGGACGCGGCTGGCACCTTCGCCACGGTGAACGCCGCCAACCTGCCGCGCGTGCGCGCGCTGCGCGTGGGCATCGTCATCCGCAGCGCGCAGCCCGAGAAGAAGAACGGCAGCGGCCAGTGCGAAGCCAGCACGGCCAAACCGCAGCTGTTCGGCGCCACCGTGCAGCCCGACGTCAGCGATTGGCAGTGCTACCGCTACCGCAGCACCGAAGTCGTGGTGCCGATGCGCAACCTCGTGCTGGGAGTCAAATGATGCGGCGCAGACCGTCCGGCCGGCCGCAGCGCGGCGTCACCATCGTGGTGGTGCTGGTGCTGCTGTCGGTGATGCTGCTGGGCGGGCTGGCGATGGCGCGCATGACCGAAACGCGCACGCTGGCCAGCGGCAACACCGCCTTCCGCGAAGTCTCGCTGCAGGCCTCCGAGGTGGGCCTGAACGATGCCTATGCCGCGATCCGCATGGCCGGCTTCGACGAGGACAGCGACACCGGCGGCTGGTACTGGGCCACCACCCAGGGCGCCGATGCCGCCGGCATCCCCAGCGTCAACTGGAACACCGCGCCGGAGATCACGGTCGGCAGCTACCGCGTGCGCTACGTCGTCGAGCGGCTGTGCAGCGCGGCGCCGGTGGCGCATACGCTGCGCGAGTGCCTGGTGCGCCAGGTGCCGCAGATGGAAAGCAACAAGGCCGGTCAGGAGTCCGTGGACCCGCCGAACGCACGCCAGTTCCGCATCACCGTGCGCGTGTTCGGACCCAAGGACACCCAGACCTGGACGCAGTCGCTGGTCACCCGCGGCTGAGCGGATTCGGACTCACCCTCGTTGGGACATGACATGAAAGCAGTCGTTCAACTCGTCGCCAGCACGCTCGCCCTGGGCGCGCTGCTGGCAGGCACGGCCACGCAGGCCACGCCGCTGGCCGAGCTGCCGCTGAAGGCCTCGGTGCTGGCCAAGCCGAACGTCATCTTCGCGATGGACGATTCCGGGTCGATGGATTGGGAAATCGTGCTCGGCACCGACGACGGCCTGGCCTGGTGGAACGGCAGCAGCACCGCCTGGGACACCACCAACAACAAGCCGCTGGAATCGGCGAGCGACGACAAGAACGAGATGGCCTATCTGTTCCCGATGGGCGACGACAACGACTATTCCGGCGGCCAGATGTACAGCAACACCTCGGTCTACGGCCGCGCGGTGCCGCCGATCGGCCAGCTGGCGTGGCTGCGTGCCAGCGCCTTCAACCCGCTGTACTACAACACGATGGTCACCTACCCGGCGTGGGCGCCGGCCTACGTCAGCGGGGCGCAGCGCAGCTACGCGGATGCGCCGACGAACGCAGCGCCCGGGCACCCGGGGCCGTTTTCCGGCAGCGCCAATCCGGTGCGCACGCTGGACGTCGGCTCGAACGCAGCGGTGAGCAGCAGCAGCGACAAGTTCTCCTTCAACGTGATGCCGGGCATGGTCTTGCCCATCGGCACTTCGGTGAATGCGACAAACGCCACTTCCGGCGCGTGCAAGAGCAGCACCTCACGTCAGACGCTGACGACCCCCGTCGTTTCGGTCGGCCGCTGCCAAGCCAGCATCCCCTATTACCCGGCGACTTTTTGGCAGCGCACCGTGTGCCCCGCGGGGGACACTGCTTGCGTCGCCGCGCCGGACTGCACCGTCGTCGACCCGACCGTCGACCCCACTTCTGCCTGCGTCAACTCGCCCGATGGCCTGGGCAAGCTGCGGCGTTACGAGATCAAGGCGGGCAACACCTTCCCGTCCGGCCGCACCCACGCCCAGGAACTGCAGAACTTCGCCAACTGGTTCACCTACTACCGCAAGCGCAAGCTGATGCTGGCCGGCGCGATGGGCCGCACGCTGGAACCAATCACCGGGCTGCGTTTGGGCGTGGTGCCGCTGAACAACAACTCGAGCTTCAGCGGCCCGATGCTGGACGCCGACGACAAGACCGCCAGCAAGAACCACTACGCCGCGGCCGGGCAGTTCTACCTGAACGCGATGACCCCCAAGAGCACGCCCACGCGCGGCACCATCAAGTACATCGGCGACCAGTTCAACATCAAAAACGCCGATCCCACGAAAGACATCGTCCAGTACGCCTGCCAACGCAACAGCATGTTCGTCGTCACCGACGGCTTCGCCAACGACGGTGCGCCCACGGTACCCAGCTACAACGCCGCCACCTACGGCCCGGCTGCGCCTTACCAGACCACGGCCAGCGGATCGATGGCCGACCAGGCGCTGGCCTACTTCACGAACCGCCTGCGCACCGACCTGGCGGCCGGCCGGGTGCCCCAGGGCAACCCGCTGCGCCAGAACCCGGACCTGAACACCAATCTGCACATCACGACCTACGGCATCACGCTGGGTGCGCGCGGCACACTGTTCCCCGCCGCGCTCGATCCCTTCGCGGTCGACGTGTTCGCGACGCCGCCGACCTGGCCGACGCCGGTGGCCGACGACCCGACGATGATCGACGACCTGTGGCATGCCACCGTCAACGGCCGCGGCAAGATGTACCTGGCCAGCGACGTCGACCGGATGCGCTACTCGATCCAGTCGGCCTTCTCCGACATCCAGGACCAGGAGGGCGCGCAGGGCGGCATCGCGGTCAGCGCGGTGAACCTCGACCGCGGTGATTCGCAGGCCTACCTGGGTTCGTACAACCCCGCCGGCTGGGCCGGCGACCTGGCGGCCAACCCCATCGACAAGGCCACCGGGCAGGTGAACATGGCCGTGGCCAGCCAGAAGTGGTCGGCCGCGGCGCTGCTCGCGGCCCGCGCCTGGGGCACGCGCCTCGTCTTCAGCTCCAGCGGCAGCAGCGGCGTCGACTTCAGCGCCGCCAACGTGGGCAGCGCGGTCAATGCCGCGCCGGCCAGCTTCAGCGACGCGCAGGTGGTGGACTACCTGCGCGGCGCCCGCAGCGGCGAAGGCAGCACCTTCCGCACGCGCACCAGCCTGATCGGCGCGGTGATCAACGCCGAGCCGGTACTGGCGCGCGACGAGAAGATGGTCTACCTTGCCTCCGGCGAGGGCATGCTGCACGCCTTCGACACCGTCACCGGCAACGAGGAATGGGCCTACGCGCCGCCGGATGTTTTGGCGGGCATGGGCGCCTCGGCAGTTCGCGGCTGGGTGTTCCAGACCCTGCTCGACGCCACGCCGGTGTACGGCAAGCTCAGCGGCGGCAGCAAGATGCTGATCGGCGGCCTGGGCGCTGCGGGCCGCAGCTACTACGCGCTGGACGTCAGCAGCCCGAAGAACCTGAGCGCCACCGCGGCCGCGGCGCAGTTCAAATGGGTGTTCCCCGCCGCCGGCGATGCCACCAACCGCGCGCTGATGGGCTACACGGTGGGCAAGCCGGTGATCGTCAAGACCACGCCGACGACCGACCGCATCCTCGTCACCTCGGGCTACGACAACGGCCAGGCCATCGGCGACGGCAAGGGCCGGCTGTGGGTGCTGGACACCAGCGGCAACGTGATCAAGAGCTTCGTCACCAGCGCCAGCGCGTCCGCTGGAGACGAAGCGGGCTTGGCTCACGTGTCGGCGTTCAAGGAAGCCGACGGCACCGTGCGCTACGCCTACGGCGGCGACCTGAAAGGCAACCTGTGGCGCTTCGACCTGCAAAAGGCCGGCAGCACCGACATCGCCGCCGACCTGGTGGCCGTGCTGAAGGACGGCAGCGGCAACCCGCAGCCGGTAACCGCGGCGCCCGAACTGACCGCGGTGGGCGGCAAGCGCGTCATCCTGATCGGCACCGGCCGGCTGCTCGACATCGGCGACTTCGGCAGCTCGAAAACGCAGTCGTTCTATGCCATCGCCGACGACGCCGCGGCAGCGCCGCTGACCAATGCGCGCAGCAGCCTGGTCAAGCAGGTCTACACGCGCGGCGGCTCGCCCGAGCTGAGCGCCAACACCGTCAACTGGGCCACGGGGCGCGGCTTCTACTTCGACCTGCCGGCCGGCGAGCAGGCCAACACCGACCCCATCGTCACCTACGGCGCGGTGACCTTCGTAACCAACAAGAACGGCGGCGCCGACTGCTCGCAGCAGTCGTACCTGTACCTGGTGGACATCAAGAGCGGCACCGCCGTGCCGGGCTCGACCTTCGTCGCCGACACCATCTCGACCAATGCCACGTCGTCGCGCGTGATCACGCTGCGCGTGGTCAACGGCAAGATCGTCGGCACCACGCACAAGTCCGACAACACCGTCTACCAGAAAACGCTGCCGCTGGGCGTGAACATCGACCCCTCGAAAAACGCCTGGCGCGAGCTGCGCCGTTGAGCCGCGCGTAAAGACCCGCCTACGCGCAATCGCCTTGCACCGCCTGCAAGTGCCCCACATCCCCCCACCCCACCAGCACCAGCCCCTGATCCGAATGCAGCAGCCGGTTGATGCTGGCGTTGTCCACGCTCCAGCTGCGCGGCGCATCCAGCGCCAGCCGGGTCGCCTGGCGGTACAGCATGTCGAGCACGCCGCCGTGCGTGACCAGCGCGATGTGCTGGCCGCGGTGGGCGCGCGCCAGCCTGCGCACGGCCGCGGCCACGCGCTCGCCGAAGTCGCTCAGCCGCTCGCCGCCGCGCGGGCCGAAGCCCGGGTCGCGCCGCCGCCAGGCGTCGGCCTGCTCGGGCCAGCGCTGCTGCACCTGCGCGAACTGCAGGCCTTCGAACTCGCCGAAGCCGCGCTCGCGCAGCCCCGGGTCGATGCCCAGCGCCAGCCCTTGCTGCACGGCCAGCGGCGCCGCGGTCTGGCGCGCGCGCGCCAGGTCGCTGCTGTAGACCGCGTGCAGCTCCTCGTGCGCCAGCGCGCGCGCCAGCTGCCCGGCCTGCCACAGCCCCTGGGCGTCCAGCCCGATGTCGGTATGGCCCTGGATGCGGCCGTCGGCGTTCCAGGCGGTGCGCCCATGGCGGATCGCCAGGATGCGCGTGGCCTGGTCGATCATCGGCGCAGGCCGCGCTGCATTACACGCCCCACACCACCGGCTCGCGCGCGGCCAGCGAGCGCTCGAGCAGCTCGATCACCGGCCACAGCCGCTGGCGCAGCGACACGCCCTTGCCCGGCGTTTGCTCCTCGGCTTCGTCATCCGGCGGAGGCGCCTCGTCGCGGCGCACCGCCTCGCGCAGCGTGGCGATGGCCGCGGCCAGGTGCTCGGCCTCGACGATGCCCTTGGGCGCGGGCTCGCGCCCCAGCAGCCGCAGCAGCTGGTCGCCGTTGGGGCCGAGCATGATCACGTCGCCGCTGGCCTTGGACTTGAACTTGTAGATCATCGCTCGTCCATCATGGGTAGTGGCTCGTCGGTGGATGCGGATCGGTACACGTACTCGCGGTTGAACGGATACACCGACTGCGCGCCGCGCATCGGCCCGGCGTCCACCTGCCCGCTGGGCCGCGTCGCCAGCATCTGGTGCAGCGCCAGCCAGCCGCGTTCGAAGCTCATC
>CAYZGL010000169.1:0-9777 GCA_964477985.1 uncultured Rubrivivax sp.
AGGTCTTGTGCAGGTTCAGGTGGCTGACGTCGCCGCCGAACTCGCCCGGCGCGGCGATGCCGACCAGCGCGTTCAGGTTGGCGCCGTCGACGTAGACACGCCCGCCGAATTCGTGCACGGTGGCGCACAGCTCCTTCACGCGCGGCTCGAACACGCCGTAGGTGGAAGGGTAGGTGACCATCACCGCGGCCAGCCGCTGGCGGTGCTGTTCGCACTTGGCGCGCAGGTCGGCCAGGTCGACGTTGCCCATGGCGTCGCACTTGACCACCACCACCTGCATGCCGGCCATGTGTGCGCTGGCCGGGTTGGTGCCGTGCGCCGATTCGGGGATCAGGCAGATGTCGCGCTGGCTGTCGCCGCGGCTGGCGTGCCAGGCGCGAATCGCCAGCAGCCCGGCATATTCACCCTGGCTGCCGGCGTTGGGCTGCAGGCTGACGCCGGCATAACCGGTGGCCTGCGCCAGCCAGCCGCACAGCTGGCGGTCCAGCTCCTCGTAGCCGGCCAGCTGCTCGCGCGGCGCATAGGGGTGCACGTCGGCGAACTCGGGCCAGGTGATCGGGATCATCTCGGCCGTGGCGTTGAGCTTCATCGTGCAGCTGCCCAGCGGGATCATGCAGCGGTCCAGCGCCAGGTCCTTGTCGCTCAATGAGCGGATGTAGCGCAGCATCTCGGTTTCGCTGTGGTGCGTGTTGAACACCGGGTGCGTGAGGAAGCTGCTGCTGCGGCGCAGCTCGGCCGGGATCATCGGCTCGATGCCTTGCTCGAAGTCGGCGATGTCGGGGAGCGTCTGCCCCGGCTTGGCGAACAGCCGCCACAGCGCGGCGATGTCGTCGCGCGTGGTGGTCTCGTCCAGGCTGATGCCGATCATCGTGTCGCCCCACTCGGGGAAACGGCGCAGGTTCATGCCCGCGGCCACGGCGCGCGCGGCGATGTCGGCGGTGGCGCTGCCGGTGTCCAGGCACAAGGTGTCGAAGGCGGTTTCCTTGCGCACCGTCACGCCCATCTGGCGCAGGCCCTGGGCCAGGATCGCGGTGCAGCTGGCCACGCGTTGCGCGATGCGCTTCAGCCCTTTGGGGCCGTGGTAGACCGCGTACATCGACGCCATCACCGCCAGCAGCACCTGCGCGGTGCAGATGTTGGAGGTGGCCTTCTCGCGGCGGATGTGCTGCTCGCGCGTTTGCAGCGCCAGCCGGTACGCGGGCTTGCCGTGCACGTCGACGCTGACGCCCACCAGCCGCCCGGGCAGGCTGCGCTTGAACTCGTCGCGGCAGGCCAGGTAGGCGGCGTGCGGGCCGCCGCCGCCCATCGGCACGCCGAAACGCTGCGTCGTGCCGTAGGCGATGTCGGCGCCCAGTTCGCCCGGCGGCGTGATCAGCGTCAGCGCCAGCAGGTCGGCGCCGACGATGAAGGCGGCGCCGTGCGCGTGGATGCGCGCGGCATCGCCGCGCAGGTCGTGGATCGCGCCGCTGGTGGCCGGCAGCTGCTCGAGCGCCGCGAAATAGTCGCCGCCCTGGATCAATGTGTCCCACTCTTCGGCCGAGTTCGCCAGCACCACGCGCAAGCCCAGCGGCGCGACGCGGGTGTGCAGCACTTCGATGGTCTGCGGGTGTGCATCGCCGGCGACGACGATGTTGGCGCTGGGGTTCTTCACGCTGCGCCGCGCCAGCGTCATGGCTTCGGCCGCGGCGGTGGCCTCGTCGAGCATGCTGGCGTTGGCGATGGCCATGGCGGTGAGGTCGCACACCATGGTCTGGAAGTTGACCAGCGCTTCCAGCCGCCCTTGCGAGATCTCGGCCTGGTAGGGCGTGTAGGCGGTGTACCAGGCCGGGTTCTCGAGGATGTTGCGCAGGATCACGCCGGGCAGCTGCGTGCCGTGGTAACCCTGCCCGATGAAGCTCTTCAGCACGCGGTTCTTCGCCGCCACGGCCTTCAACTCGGCCAGCGCCTGCGCCTCGCCCACGGCTGCGGGCAGCTGCATCGGCCGTGGGCGGCGGATGCTCGGCGGCACGATGGCGTCGATCAGCGCGGCGCGCGTGGGCACGCCGATCGCATCGAGCATGCGCTGTTCGTCGGCGGCGTCGGGGCCGATGTGGCGGGCGGCGAATTCGGCCGCGTCTTCGAGGTCGGCCAGGGTGGGCAAGGCGGGCATGAGCGTCTCGGCGGTCGAAGGCTGGGGTGGGGCGTGGACTACAGCGTCTTCAGCAACGCGTCGTAGCCGGGCGGGTCCATCAGTTGCTCGAACTCGGCCATGTCCGATACGCGCAGCTTGAAGAACCAGCCGTTGCCCATCGGGTCGGTGTTGGCCAGCGAGGGGTCGGCGCGCAGCGCTTCGTTGACTTCGACGACCTCGCCGCCCACCGGCATGAACAGGTCGGCCGCGGCCTTCACCGATTCGACCACGCCGGCGATCTCGCCGCGCTTGAACGTCTTGCCGACGGCGGGCAGCTCGACGAAGACCACGTCGCCCAGCGCCTCCTGCGCGTGCAGTGTGATGCCGACGACGGCGGCGTCGTGGTCTTCGATGTTGATCCATTCGTGGTCGGGCGTGAACATGGTGGTCATCGCTGCGCTCTCCTGCTGGAACTTGGCGTGGGGGGTGTGTGAAGGGTTCAGCCGCGGTGGTAGCGGTGCGGCACGAAGGGCATGGGCGTGACGCGCATCGGCACCGTGGTGCCGCGCACCTCGGCCCAGACCTCGTGCTGCGCCAGCGCGTGCTCGGCGCTCAGGTAGGCCATCGCGATCGGCTTGTCGATGCTCGGGCCGATGGTGCCGCTGGTGACCGTGCCCAGCTTGTGGCCGCGGCCGTCCTGCAGCTTGGCGCCTTCGCGCACCGGCACGCGTTCCAGGCCGACCAGCCCGACGCGCTTGTGCGTCACGCCCTGCACCAGCTGTTTTTCGATCGCCGCGGCGCCCGGGTAGCGCCCGGCGCGCTCGCCGCCGGGGCGGCGCACCTTCTGGATCGCCCAGGCCAGCCCGGCATGGATCGGGCTGGTGCGGGTGTCGATGTCGTGCCCGTACAGGCACAGCCCGGCCTCCAGCCGCAGTGTGTCGCGCGCGCCCAGGCCGGCCGGCTTGACTTCGGGCTGCGCGGCCAGCGCACGCGCCAGCGCCACCGCGGCATCGGCCGGCACCGAGATCTCGAAGCCGTCTTCGCCGGTATAGCCCGAGCGCGTGACGAAGGCATCGATGCCGTCGAGCTTGAACGCCCCGCCGCTCATGAACACCAGCCGCGTCACGCCGGCGTTCAGGCGGCCCAGCGCGGTGGCGGCCAGCGGGCCTTGCAGCGCGAGCAGCGCATGCTCGGGCATCGGCTGCACCTGGCAGCGATGGCCGATGTTGGTCACCAGGTGCTTGGTGTCGTCGGCCTTGCGCCCGGCATTGACCACCAGCAGCAAGCCGTGCTCGGCGCGCGTGATCATCAGGTCGTCGAGGATGCCGCCGCTGGCATCGGTGAAGAAGCCATAACGCTGCTGGCCCACCGCCAGGCCCAGCACGTCCACCGGCATCAGCGTCTCCAGCGCCGCGGCCGCATCGTCGCCGGCCAGCCGCAACTGGCCCATGTGCGACACGTCGAACAGCGCCGCCGCCGTGCGGCACTGCTTGTGCTCGGCGATGATGCCGCCGGGGTAGTTCACCGGCATGTCGTAGCCGGCAAAGGGCGTCATGCGCGCACCGTGTTCCAGGTGCCAGGCGTGCAGCGGGGTCTTCAGCGGTTCGGCGGACATTTGGTTTTCTCCAAGGGACGCGGGAAACCGCATTCTGGTCGCTCGAGCCGCCGCTGTGCGCTTTGCACGGGCGATTGGAGCAAGACAATCATCGCGAAGCCTTGCCGATGGGGTGCGGGGCGAGGCGACGAGCGGCGGCCGCGGCGCGGCGGAGGAAGGGCGGTGGGAGAACAGGTGTTTCACCTCGGCCTCAATGATCGCGCTGCACCAGCTCGATCTTGTAGCCGTCGGGGTCGGTGATGAACGCGATGATGCTGGCGCCGCCTTGCACCGGCCCCGCCTCGCGCGTGATCGCCCCGCCCAGCGCCGCCGCCTTGGCGCGCAGTGCCTCGCAGGTGGCGGCGACGTCGGCCACGCCGATGGCGATGTGGCCGTAGGCGCTGCCGAGCTCGTACTTGGCGACGCCGTAGTTGCAGGTCAGCTCGATCTCGGCCTGCTCGGGGTTGGCGGCGTAGCCGACGAAGGCTAAGTCGTACTTCTGCTCGGGCCGCTGCGTGGTGCGCAGCAGCTTCATGCCCAGCACCTGGGTGTAGAAGTCGATCGAGCGTTGCAGGTCGCCGACGCGCAACATCGTGTGCAGCAGTCTCATGGGGCTCCTCGGGGTCGGGCAGGCGGGCCGGGCAGGGGGCAGGGCAGGAGGCCGGGCGCGGGCTTGGGCGCGGGCTTGGGGGCGGGCTTGGGCGTCAAGCCCCGAATCCTGCCAGCATCAGCACGCCCAGCACGGCGAAGACCGCGGCGGCGATGCGGTGCACCAGTTGCACCGGCAGCCAGTCCATCACGCGGTCGCCGAGCAGCACCGCGGGCACGTTGGCCAGCATCATGCCCAATGTGGTGCCGGCGGTGACCACCCACAGCGAGTCGAACTTCGCCGCCAGCATGACGGTGGCGATCTGCGTCTTGTCGCCCATCTCGGCGAGGAAGAAGGCCAGCGCGGTGATGCCGAAGATGCCGACGGCGCCGAAGCGCCCGGCGCGGCCGGTCTTCAATTCGTCGGCCTTGTCGGGGATCAGCATCCACGCCGCCACCGCCAGGAACGAGGCGCCCAGGCCCCAGCGCAGCCACTGCGGGTCGACGTGGCGCGTGATCCAGGCGCCCAGCGCGCTGGCCATCGCATGGTTGGCCAGCGTGGCCACCAGGATGCCCAGGATGATCGGCACGGGCCGGCGAAAGCGCGCGGCCAGCAGCAGCGCCAGCAGCTGGGTCTTGTCGCCGATCTCGCCCATGGCGACGACGCCGGTGGAGACGATGAAGGCCTGCCACATCAGGCGCGAAGGCCTGGCGGCACGGTGTAGTTCAGCGCCATGCGTCCGCCGTCGATGACGACGATCTCGCCGGTGATGTAGCTGGCGGCATCGCTGAGCAGGAAGGCCACCGCTTCGGCGACCTCGTCGGGCTCGCCCAGCCGGCGCAGCGGCGTGCGGCTCAGGATGCGCATTTGCGCCTCGGCGCTGGTCAGCACCGCGGCACGCGCCAGCTCGGTGGCGATGGTGCCGGGGGCCACCGCATTGACGCGGATGCCGTGGTCGGCCAGCGCCAGCGCCATCACGCGCGTCAGCTGGTCGATGCCGCCCTTGCTGGCGTTGTAGCTGGCGATGTTCGGGATCGCGAGCCGGCCGTTGACCGAGCTCATCAGCACGATCGCGCCGCCGCCGCTGTCGGCCATGTGCCGCGCCACGGCCTGGCCGACGAGGAAGGCGCCCTTCAGGTTGACGCCGATCACTGCGTCCCAGTCGGCCTCGGTGATGGCCAGGAAGTCGGCGGCGCGGAAGATGCCCGCGTTGCCGACCAGCGCGTGCACGCGGCCGAACTCGGCCAGCGTGGCGGCCAGCGCGGCATCGACCTCGGCCTTGCGGCTGACGTCGCAGCGCACGAACGCCGCGCGTGCACCGGCCGCACGCAGCGCTTCGGCCTGCGCCTGGCCACGCGCTTCGTCCACGTCCCACAACGCCACCGCCGCGCCGTCGCGCGCCAGCCGCCGCGCGCAGGCCGCGCCGATGCCTTGCGCTGCGCCGGTGACGATGGCGCAGCGGCCCTGCAGCTTGAAGTCGACCTCGGACATCGCGCGGATTCCCTTGTTTGTCGGTTCGCTCAAAAACCCTGGCGCTCGAGCCAGATCGCCAGCCCCTGCGCATTCAGCCGGATGTCCATGTCCAGCGCCTGCGCGACCGCGGCAGCGCCGAGCGCACAGCCGTGCGCGCGCGCTTCTTGCTGGTACTGGCGCTGCAGCGCCTGGGCCAGCCGCGGCTCGCGCTCGGCGCCGCGCGGCGTGGCGCGGCCGAGTTCGACCATGCCGTCGATGGCGCGCAGCAGCTGCTGGCCCAGCCCGGCCACGTTGCCGAGGCGGCCGTAGTGCGTCAGGTGCACCCAGCGCGGCTGGCGCTCGAGCAGCCGCTGCACCGAGGCACGCAGCGCCGGCGGGTCGAACTGCACCGGCGTCGAGCTCAGCAGCATCCAAGGGCCGCGCGCGGTGTCGAACTCGCGGTAGCTGACGCCGAAGGTGTCGCCGGTGAACCAGCCGCGGCTGGCTTCGTCCCACAGGCAGTGATGGTGCAGCGCATGGCCCGGCGTGTGCGCGAACTCGAGCCGGCGCCGGCCCAGCTGCACCGTCATGCCGTCCTCGGTGGGCGTGATGCGCGCGGCGTCCACCGGCAGCAGCGTGCCGTAGTCGCGTGCCACGGTGGCGGCGCCGTAGATCTCCACCACGGCGCGCTGCAGCGCCGACGGGTCGGCCATGTGGCGCACGCCGCGCGGGTGCAGCAGCATCCTGGCGGCGGGCAGCTCGCGCATCAGCGCGCCGGCGCCGCCGGCATGGTCCAGGTGCACGTGCGACGGGATCACCCAGTCGACCGCGTCGCGCGGCAGGCCCAGCGCCTGCAGTGCGCCCAGCAGCCGCGGCAGCGCGTGGTTGGTGCCGGTGTCGAAGAAGGCGGCGCGGCCGTCGTCGACCAGCAGGTAGGCGGCGTCGAAGCGCGGCCGGTGGTAGCCGGTGTCGATGCACCAGATGCCGTCACCCAGCGCCTCGACGAAGGCGGGCAGCGCGCTGCCAGCGCCGCTCATGGCCGGGCCCCGTCGAGCAGCAGCCACAAGCGCGCCAGTTCGGCGGCGCCGTCCTTGCCCTGCACGCTGCGCAGCGTGGCCGTGGCCTTCGGCTGGGCCGCGCGCAGCTGCGCCAGCCCCAGGTGCAGCTTGGCGTCGTCGGGCCGCTTCAGGCCGCCCTTGGCGATGCCTTGTTCGATCAGCGCGATGCCGCGCTCGGCCTGGCCCATCGTCACGTACACCATGCCCGCGTCGAGCAGCGCGTTGCCGTCCTTGGCCGCCGCGGCGGCGGCGCTGCGCGCCGCGATGCTCGCGCGGCTTTCGCCATCCAGCCGATCGGCCATGGCGCGCAAGCGCTGGTGGCGCTCGGCCTGCGCGCCGCTGCCCAGCGCGCCGCTGCCAAAACCGCGATCGATCACCTGCCTGGCTTCGGCCGGCAAGCCGGCCTGCAGTGCGAGTTGTGCCATCTGCATGTAGTCCTCGGTGGATTCCAGCGTGCCGCTGGCCAGCTTCAGCCGCATCAGGTCCAGCGCGTGGCGGTCGGCGAGTGCGCTGTCGCGCTGCAGCCGCCACAGCGCGGCGGCCCAGTATTCCTTCTTCGGATGGTAGGCCAGCAGCTTGTCCAGGGTGGCGCCGTAGCCGGGCAGCTTGCCGCGCTGCTGCGCGTCGGCCAGGCGCAGCAGATCGGCTTCGCTCGGGCGCTGGCCGGAGTGCTCGGCGGCCGCCACGGCGGCTGCGGCGTCGCGCGCCACCGCCGCCTGGTCGCCCGACTGCGCGTGCAGCCAGGCCTGCAACTGCTGCAGTGACGCACCGTGGCTGCCGGCCTGCTGCGCCTTGTCCAGCCAGGCTTGCGCCTGGGCCAGGTTGCCGCTTTGCGCATGGGCGTAGGCCAGCGATTCGGCCAGCTGCAGTTGTTCGGCGCCGGGCAGTTTGCCGCTGGCGTAGACGGCCTCGAAGGCCTGGATCGTGGTGGCGTGGTCGCCGGCGCGCTGTGCCGCGGCGCCGCGCATGCGTTCGATGGTCAGCTGCTCGGCCGGCGTGCGGTTGGGCACCTTGTCGGCTTCGCGCACCTTGGCCAGAGCTTCCTTTGCCTTGCCCGCCTTCAGCAGCTCGCTGGCCTGCTGCAGCGGGCGCGCCACCTCGGGGCGCAGCGGCTGCGCCGCGGCCAGCATGCAGCTGGCAGCGAGCACGGCACAGGCGAGCGGCTGGCGCAGCTTCACAGGAATTGTTCGTTGCCGACGATGCCGATCTTGGTCACGCCCAGGCGCTGCGCCGTCGCCAGGATCATGGCGACCACCTTGTAGCTGACCAGCTTGTTGGGCCGCAGGTGCAGCTCGGGCTGATCGGGCAGCGCGGCGATCGCCGCCAGCCGCGACTCCAGCTCGGCGCGGTCGGCGACGAGGCTGCCGTTCCAGCCGATGCGGCCGTCGAAGTCGACATCGATGCGCACGATCTGCGGCGGCGCGGGCGGCGCCGCGCTGGCATCGACCGGCAGGTTCATCTTCACCGCGTGCGTCTGGATCGGGATGGTGATGATGAACATGATCAGCAGCACCAGCATGACGTCGATCAGCGGCGTCATGTTCATCTCGAGCATCGGCTCGTCCTCGCTGGTGGGGCTGCTGAAACTGCCGAGGCCGCTGCGGCCGGGGTCGATCGCCATGGCTGTGTGCGTGCTGCCGGCGCGCTAGCGCTTGGCCGAGTCGGCGCCGGGCTCGGTGATGAAGCCGACCTTGTGGATGCCGGCGCGCTGCGCGGCCAGCACCACGCGGCCCACGCTTTCGTAGCGCGCTTCGGCGTCGCCGCGGATGTGCACCTCGGGCTGCGGCGTGGCCGTGGCCACGGCCTTCAGCCGCGCCAGCAGCGCGCCGGCGCCGGCCAGCCGCTCGTTGCCCCAGTACAGCTCGCCGTCGCGGTCGACCGCGATCACGATGTTGTCGGGCCGTGTGCGTGTCGGCTGGTTGCGCTCTTGCGGCAGGCGCACCGGCACGCTGGCGGTGACCACCGGGACCGTGATCAGGAAGATGATCAGCAGCACCAGCATCACGTCGACCAGCGGCGTGGTGTTGATGGTGGCGTTCATCTCGTCGTCGCCATCGGCGTCGGCCGAGGCCAGTTGCATCGCCATGGTGGGGGGCCTGTCGTGTGCGCCGCGGCGCTTCAGCTGCGCTTGCCGGCCAGCAGCACGTTGTGCAGGTCGCCGCCGAAGGCACGCACGCGTTCCATCGCCAGCTTGTTGCGCCGGATCAGCCAGTTGTAGCCCATCACCGCCGGCACCGCGACCGCCAGGCCGAAGGCGGTCATGATCAGCGCCTCGCCCACCGGGCCGGCCACCTTGTCGATGCTGGCCTGGCCGCTGATGCCGATGGCGGTGAGCGCGTGGTAGATGCCCCACACCGTGCCGAACAGGCCGACGAAGGGCGCGGTCGAGCCCACGGTGGCCAGGAAGGCCAGGCCGTCCTGCAGGCGGCTTTGGATGTTGTCGATGGCGCGCTGCACGCTCATCGAGATCCAGGTGTGCTTGTCGATCTGTTCGACCAGCGTGCCCTCGTGGTGCTCGCTGGCCTTGAAGCCGCTTTCGGCCACGTAGCGAAAGGCGCTGCCGTCTTCCAGGCGGGCGATGCCGTCCTTGACCGAGCCGGCGCTCCAGAAGCTCCTGGCGGCGGCCTCGGCGCTGTTCATCAGCCGGCGCTGCTCGAACACCTTGGTGACGATGATGTACCAGCTGCCGATGCTCATGACCGCCATCACCAGCAGCGTGGCGCGCGCCACCCAGTCGCCCTGCGCCCACAGCGCGGCCAGGCCGTAGGGGTTGGCGACGACTTCGGTGCCCAGCGTGGCGGCCGCTTCGGACGCGGCCTGTGCCAGCGCAGCCGCGGGCAGCGCCAGCACCAGCGAGGCCGCGGCAGCCGGCCACGCGCGCCGCGGGGGCCACGTGCGCACGCTCGCAGCCAGCAAGGGGGCGGGGGCGGAGATCGGAAGAGCGTCGTGTAGGGAAAGAGTGTGAACGCTTGTG
>CAYZGL010000170.1:0-9760 GCA_964477985.1 uncultured Rubrivivax sp.
CGGCCGCGGCGGCCACGCTGATGGGCGCGACGCAGCGCATCCACATGCTGACCTATGTGATGCCGCTGCCGTACCGCCACCCGCTGATCCTGGCCAAGCAGATCGCCACCATGGAGTTCCTGGCCGGCGGACGCTTCACGCTGGGCACCGCGGTGGGCCACATCGAGCGCGAGTTCGAGGCGCTGGGCGTGCCGTTTGACAAGCGCGGCGCGATGACCGACGAATACCTGCGCGCGCTGAAGGAGATCTGGACTTCCGACAACCCGACCTTCGACGGCCAGTTCGTGCGCTTCAAGGACATCACGGTCGAGCCCAAGCCGGTGCAAAAGCCGCACCCGCCGATCTTCATCGGCGGCAACTCCAAGGCGGCGATGAAGCGCGCGGCGCTGCTCGGCGACGGCTGGATCCCGTGGCTGGTGACGGCCGAAGACCTGCCCGGGTGCATCGACTACATGAAGAGCCTGCCGGGCTTCGACGACAAGCACAAGGCCGGGCGCTTCGAGATCCTGGTGACCACCACCGCCTACCAGGTCGACGACCGCTCGCACAGCGAAAAGACACGCACCCAGATCGCCGGCGACCGCGACACCGTGCTGCGCGAGGTCGAGGCGCTGCGCAAGGCCGGCGCCACCTCGGTGCAGGTGATGCCGCCGCGCGTCGAGACCTTCGAGGAATGCCTGGACTGGATCGAGTGGTACGACCACGAGATCATTCCGCGCTTTCGCTGAAGCCGCCAGGAGAACCGCATGGCCACCGAGCTGCGCTGCCTGCAATTCCGCACCGAAGACAACGTCGGCATCATCACGCTGAACCGGCCGGAGAAACTCAACGCCTTGAGCTGGGAGCTGGCCGAAGAGCTGGCCGGCCTGCTGCGCGAACTGCGCTACGACGACGAGGTGCGCTGCGTGCTGCTGCACGGCGCCGGGCGGTCGTTTTGCGCCGGCGGCGACATCGACTGGATCGGTGGCGACAGCGACCGGCCGATGCCCGGCACCTCCGACGCCAGCCGGCCGATTCCGCGCTCGCAGCGCAAGACGCCGGGCGGCCCGTTCATGGACGTCACGCGCCAGATGGTGGCGCTGGACAAGCCGATCATTGCCGCGCTGCATGGTCATGCGGTGGGCGCCGGGCTGGCCTACGCGATGGTGTGCGACCGCCGCTTCGGCGACGCCAGCCTGAAGATGTCGGCGATCTTCACCAACGTCGGCGTCGCCCCCGACTGCGGGCTGAGCTGGTTCCTGCCGCGCGTGGTGGGGCTGCCCACCGCATTGATGCTGGTGGAAACCGGCAAGATGTTCAAGGCCGAGGAGTGCAAGGCGCTCGGGCTGATCGACGAACTCGTGCCCGAAGGCAACAGCTTCGAAGCCGCCTTCGACTACGCGCGCACCTTGGCCCGGCGCGCCAGCGTGGCGGTGGACATGGCGCGCCACATGATCCTGATGGGGCAGACCGCCACGCTCGAGCAGATGCTCGACTACGAAGGCATCGCCGGCGTGATCGTGGCGTCGACGCTGGACGCCAAGGAAGGCACGCAGTCCTTCCTGGAAAAGCGCAAGCCGGTGTACCGGGGAATCTGAATCAGCTGCCGGCGCAGGCTAGTGGCAATCGACGGGAGACACTACCGTGAATGGCATTCTGGAACCCAGGCGCGTGAACTCGCCGTTGGCGGCGGCCGTCGCGCGGCCCAAGGCAATGGCCGACGAATCGAGCCTGCAGCGCGACGTGCAGGCCTTGCTCGACATCGAAGCCATCAAGCGGCTCAAGCACGCGTACTTCCGCGGCCTGGACAGCGCCAACCTCGAGCTGCTGGCCACGCTGTTCCACCCCGACGTGCAGGTGCACTTCGTCGGCGGCGACTACGAATGGCGGCTGTCGGGGCGCGAGCAGTACGTCGAGACCATCGCCGCCAACTTCAACGCCGAAGTGGTGGCGCAGCACACCGGCAACCACCCCGAGATCACGATCTTGTCGCCCACCGAAGCCGAAGGCATCTGGTACCTGCACGACGACTTCTACGACATGGCCAAGATGCTGTTCACCACCGGCTCGGCCTTCTATCACGACCGCTACGAAAAGGTCGACGGCCGCTGGCTGATCCGCAGCACGCGCTACCAGCGCCACTACGAGCTGGTCACGCCGCTGGCGCAGGTACCCAACTTCACCGTGCGCTACCTGGCCCGCCACGGCCGCGCGGTGCCCAAGGCCTGAAGGTGCCCAGCGAGGACGACGCATGAAACCGGCCCCCTTCGACTACCACGCCCCGGCCACGCTGGACGAGGCGATCGCGCTGCTGGCGCGCCTCGACGACGAAGGCGTCGACGCCAAGATCCTGGCCGGCGGCCAAAGCCTGATGCCGATGCTGGCGCTGCGCGTGGCGCGCCCGGAAGCGCTGGTCGACCTGCGCAAGCTGTCGGCGCTGGACTTCATCCGCGACGAGGGCAGCCACATCGCGATCGGCGCGATGACGAGCAAGCAGGCCGCCGCCGAATCGGCGCTGCTGCGCGCGAAGCAGCCGCTGTTCCATGCCGCGACCGAGCTGATCGGCCACATCCAGATCCGCAACCGCGGCAGCGTCGGCGGCTCGTTCGCGCACGCCGATCCGGCCTCGGAGTACCCGGCGGTGGCGCTGGCGCTGGACATCGAGTTCGTGGCGCAAGGCCCCGGCGGCCGGCGCACGATCGCCGCGGCCGACTTCTTCGTCACCTACATGACCACCAGCCTCGAAGCCGGCGAGATCCTGACCGAGGTGCGCCTGCCGGTGCTGCCCGCCGGGCGGCGCTGGGCGATCCAGGAGTTCGCGCGGCGCAACGGCGACCTGGCGCTGGCCGGCGTGGCCGTGGCGCTGGATGTGACGGGCGGCCACTGCCGCAACGTGCGCATCGCCGCCTTCGGCGTGCAGGCCACCGCGGTGCGCCTGGGCGCGGCCGAGCAGTTGTTGGAAGGCCGCCCCGCGCAGACGGCGGCCTTCGAAGAAGCCTGCCGCGCCGGTGCGGCGGCGCTGGACGAGCCGATGAGCTGCGTGCACGCCTCCGCTGACTACCGGCGCCACCTGGTGGCCACGCTGTGCGCACGCGCATTGGCCGAGGCCGTGGCCCGCCAGGCCTGAGCGGCACCTGCTGAAAGAGCGAAGACATGAGCACCCCCCAACGCATCGAAGTCCAAGTCAACGGCAAGCGTGTGGTGCGCGAGGTCGAGCCGCGGCTGACGCTGGCCGACTTCCTGCGCCACGAACTGCACCTGGGCGGCACGCACGTCGGCTGCGAGCACGGCATCTGCGGCGTGTGCACGGTGCAGATCGACGATCGCAGCGCGCGCGCCTGCCTGACGCTGGCGGTGCAGGCCGACGGCTGCAAGGTCAGCACGGTCGAGGGCCTGCGCGACGCCGCCAGCGGCGCGCTGCATCCGATCCAGCAGGCCTTCGTCGACGGCCGCGGCCTGCAGTGCGGCTTTTGCACGCCGGGTTTCCTGATGAGCACCGAGGAGCTGCTGCGCAAGCACCCCGACCCCAGCGACGAGCAGATCAAGGAGGCGCTGGGCGGCGTGCTGTGCCGCTGCACCGGCTACCAGGCCATCGTCGAGTCGGTGAAGCTGGCCGCACAGCGCATGAAAGAGCAGGCCGCATCATGACCCCGATGACGATCAAGATCCCCACGCTGCCCGACAGTCTGCCCGGCGGGCCGCCGCGCTACATCGGCAAATCGGTCAACCGCGTCGAAGATCCGATGCTGGTCGCCGGCAGCGCGCAGTTCATCGACAACCTGTCGCTGCCCGGCATGCTGCACTGCGCGATCCTGCGCAGCCCGCACCCGCACGCGCGCATCGTGCGCGTCGACGCCAGCCGCGCGCTGGCGCTGGACGGCGTGGAAGCGGTGGTCAGCGGCGAAGACTTCCTGCGCTGGTGCAACCCGGCTTACACCGCGCCCGAGGGCTGGGGCACGCACAGCATCGCGACCGACAAGGTGCGCTTCGTCGGCGAGCCGGTGGCGGCGGTCGCGGCCAGCAGCCGCTACGTCGCCGAAGACGCGCTCGAACTGATCGAAGTCGAGTACGAGGTGCTGCCGCCGCTGCCCGACGCCCTGGCCGCCACCGCCCCCGGCGCACCGCTGCTGTATGCCGAGCGCGAAAGCAACGTCATGCTCGAGCGCAGCTACACCTGGGGTGAGGTCGACCGCGTGTTTGCGCAGGCCGACCGCGTGGTGCAGCGCAGCTTCCGCTGGAACCGCGTCGGCGCCAACCCGACCGAAACCTTCGGCTGCATCTGCCAGTGGGACACAGCCGACAACAGCCTGACCTGTTACGGCTCGTACCAGGTGCCGCGCTTCATGGCGCTGGCCAAGGCGATGACACTCAACTTGCCGACCAACCGTGTGCGCATCGTCGCCATGCCGATGGGCGGCGGCTTCGGTGGCAAGGGCGGGCCGCGCGGCACCGACATCGCTGCCGTGCTGTCGCGCAAGACCGGTGGCCGGCCGGTGAAGTACATCGAGGACCGCATGGAATACCTGCTGGCCGGCGGCGGGCAATCGTGGGACCGGCGTTACGAGGCCGCGCTGGCGCTGAAGGCCGACGGCACCGTGACCGGCTTGCGCGTCAAGCTGCTCGACGACCAGGGCGCCACGGCCGAGGGCTACGGCACCATTTCGGTGGCCAAGCCGCTGGCGGCCTTCACCGGCAGCTACCGCATCGAGGCCGCGAGCTACGAGGTGAAGCTGGTGGCAACCAACCGCGCGCCCACCTACGCCTACCGCGGCTACGGGCCGCCGCCGCACTTCCTGGTGCTCGAGTCGCTGATGGACATTGCAGCGCGCGAGCTCGAGCTCGACCCGGCCGAACTGCGCCGGCGCAACTACATCGGCCCCGAGCAGTTCCCCTACACGATTCCCAGCGGCAACGAGTACGACAGCGGCAACTACGCCGGCGTGCTCGACCGCGTGCTCGAGCTGTCGCACTACCGTGAGTTGCGCGAACAGCAGGCCGCGGCGCGCGCCGCCGGCCGGCTGGTGGGCATCGGCATCGTCAGCACGGTGGAGCCCGGCGTGTTCGACTGGAACGCCTACGCCACGGTGGGCGTGCCCGGCGTGGGTGTGCCCGAAGGCGTGAAGGTCGCGGTCGACGTGCTGGGCCACATCACGGTGGCGGTGGGCTTCAACCTGCAAGGCCAGGGCCAGTTCACGGTGGCCGCACAGGTGGTGGCCGACTACTTCGGCGTCGACATCGGCGTGGTGCGCGTGGCCACCGCGTCGTCCGACGTGGCGGTGGCGCACTTCGGCCAGGGCGGCAGCCGCCTGGGCGTGGCGGTGAGCGGCGCGATCATCGGCGCCTGCGAGAAGCTGAACGCGCTGTTCTGCAAGGTGGTCGCACACGTGATGCAGGCCACGCCCGATCGCGTCGAGCTGCGCGCCGGGCGCGTGCAGCTGATCGACGCCCCGGCGCACGGCATGAGCGTGGCCGAGGTCGCCGGCCTGATGCTGAGCCGCACCGACCTGCTGCCGCCCGATGTCGAGCCTTGCCCCGAGGCCATCTACGTGTGGAGCGCACCCAACCGCAACGCCCCCGACGACCAGGGCCGCTGCCGCAGCTACCTGACCGCCGCCAACGCGACGCACGTGGCGATGATCGAGATCGACCGCGCCACCGGCCGCGTCGACATCCTGTCGTACTTCGTGGTCGACGACTGCGGCACGCGGCTGAACCCGGCGTCGGTCGACGGCCAACTGCAAGGCGGCATCGCGCAGGGCGTGGGCGCGGCGCTGTACGAGGAGTACGTGTACGACGCCGATGGCCAGCCGCTGGTCAGCACCTTCGTCGACTACCTGATGCCCACCCTGCACGAGGTGCCGATGACGGTGAAGGACCACCTGGTGACGCCGTCACCGGTGGCACCGCTGGGCGCCAAGGGCTGCGGCGAAGGCGCGATCCACACCACGCCGGCGACGCTGCTGTGCGCGATCAACGACGCCTTGGCGCCGCTGGGCAAAGAGATTCTCGAGACCCCCGCTTCGCCGCACCGGCTGTGGAAGCTGCTGCACGACCAAGGAGATGCGCGGTGAGCACCCAGCCCGTGACTTCGGAATCCTCCAGCACGCCCGACCTGAGCGCCGGGCCGCTGGCCGGGTTGCGTGTGCTCGACTGCTCGACCATGCTCGCCGGCCCCTATGCGGCCACGCTGCTGGGCGACCTCGGCGCCGACGTGATCAAGCTCGAATCGCACTACGGCGACGAGAGCCGCCACCTGGGACCGCTGCGCGGGCAGGAGCGCGGCCCCTACCTGAGCCTGAACCGCAGCAAGCGCGCGCTGGTGCTCGACCTGCAGCAAGCCGACGCGCAAGCCGTGTTCGCGCGGCTGGCCGCCACCACCGACATCGTCGTCACCAACATCCGCGAGCCGGCGCTGAGCAAGCTCGGGCTGGACTACGAGCAGGTGCGCCGGCACCGGCCGGACATCGTGTGGATCCACGTCACCGCCTTCGGCGCCGACGGGCCTTATGCGGGGCGGCCGGGCATCGACTTCCTGGCGCAGGGCTACACCGGGGTGCTGACGCTCAACGGCCACCCGAACGATGCGCCGGTGCGCACCGGCTTCCCGGCGGTGGACGTGATGACCTCGCTGCTGGTGGCCAACGCCGCGCAGGCGGCGCTGCGCGTGCGCGATCTGACCGGCAAGGGCCAGCGCATCGAGGTCTCGCTGCTGGACGCGCTGATGCACGCGCAGGCCAGTTCCATCGGCACCTACCTGGCCACCGGCGACCGCCCGGCCAAGACCGGCAACCGCAGCCTGTACTTCGCACCCTCGGGCGTGTACCCGACGCGCGACGGCAAGCACGTGGTGATCACCACGCCGGGCGAGAAATTCTTCGCCAAGGTGTGCCGCGCGCTCGAAGCCGACTGGGACACCGACGCGCGCTTCCACGACATCCATGCGCGGCTCGAGAACCAGGACGAACTCGACCGCGTGATGGCCGAGCGCACGCGCCAGTTCGACCGCGACGCATTGGTCGAGAAGCTGATCGCCGCCGACGTGCTGACCGCGCCGATCAACGAGGTCGAGGACGTGATCAAGGACCCGCAGATCCTGCACAACCGCATGATCGTGCCGGTGCAGCACCCGCAGCTGGGCCGCATCGACGTCACCGGCATCCCGATCCGCTTTCACGGCACGCCCTGCGAGGTGCGCAAGCACCCGCCGATGCAAGGCGAGCACACGCGCGAACTGCTGGCCGAACTGGGTTATGCCGCGGGCGAAATCGATTCGCTGCTGGGCGCCGGCATCGTTGCCGACACCGCCGAGCTGCGGCGACTCCAGGCCGAGCGCCGCGCCAAGCGGGCCGCGGGCTCCAAGTCCGGCGCGGCCTGAGCGGCGGCCCGCGCTGGCCCATTCACGCGGGCGGCACGAGCACCGCACCGCCTAAGATTCACGCTTCCAAACCGTGGCGGAGCTTGCCGTGTCATCCACCTGTTCCCCGTCGCGCCCGCTGCGTCTGAACGAGGTCGAACGCTGGGACATCGAGACCGATGTCGCGGTGGTCGGCTTCGGCATCTCGGGCGCCTGCGCCGCGATCGAAGCCAAGACCGCCGGCGCCGAGGTGCTGATCTTCGAGGTGGCGGCGGCCTCCGGCGGCAGCGCCGCGCTGTCGGGTGGCGACATCTACCTGGGCGGCAACGGCGGTACGCCGGCACAAAGGGCCGCGGGCTTCGACGACCGCACCGAGGACTTCTACAAGTACCTGATGCTGGCCGGCGGCCCCGGTGCCGACGAAGCGCGCGTGCGGCTGTACGCCGAAGGCGCGCTGGCCCACTACCAATGGCTGGTGGCGCAGGGGCTGCCGTTCAAGAACAGCTACCTGCCCGGCAAGTGGCTCGAACCCACCGGCGACGACACGCTGATCTGGTCGGGCAGCGAGGCCGCCTGGCCCTTCGCCCAGCAGGCCAAACCGGCACCGCGCGGCCACACGCCGCAGATGAAGGGCTGGGGCGCCGGCAAGCTGGTGATGCAAACGCTGACGGCGCGGGTGAACGACTTGGGCATCGAAGCGCACTTCAGCGCCCGCGCCTTGGCGCTGATCGCCGACCAGGACAACCGCGTGCACGGCCTGGTGGTGCGCATCGACGGCCAGCCGCGCACGGTGCGCGCACGCAAGGGCGTGATCCTGTGCGCCGGCGGCTTCATCTGCAACGAGCAGATGGTCAAGCGCTATGTGCCGGCGTCGTTGGTGTGCCCCAACCCCACCAGCGGCGGCAACGACGACGGCTCGGGCATCCGCATGGGCATGTCGGTGGGCGGCGATGTGCTGCACATGGACCAGTTCTTCGCCACGCGCCCGTTCTATCCGCCGCAAAGCCTGGCGCAGGGCATCTTCGTCAACGAGCTGGGCCAGCGTTTCATCAACGAGGACGCCTACCACGGCCGCGTCACGCACTACATGCTGCGCCAGCCCAACGATCGCTGCTGGCTGCTGGTGGACCACACGATGTTCGACCGGCCGGTGACCTATCCGAACATCCACATCGCGGCCACCGGCGACAGCTGGGAGGAAGTCGAACAAGAACTTGGGCTGCCGGCCGGTGAGCTGGTGCACACGGTCGACAACTACAACCGCCACGCGCAGCAGGGTGTAGACCCGCTGTGGCACCGGGCGGCGGAGACCTTGCAACCGCTGCTGCAACCGCCTTTCGCCGCACTGGCGTACGGCGGCAAGGATTACGTCGGCACCTCGTTCACATTGGGCGGGCTGTCGACGCTGCCCACCGGGCAAGTGCTGACACCCGAAGGCGAGGTCATCGCCGGCCTGTATGCCGCCGGGCGCTGCGCCTGTGGCATCCCGCGCTGGGGCGAGGGCTACAGCTCGGGCCTGTCGCTGGGCGACTCGAGCTTCTTCGGCCGCCAGGCGGGGCGGCATGCGGCGGGCGGAGTGTGACCTGTCACCCGCGGTGCGTTGATCCTCGAGGTTGATGTAACTACACCAACCGCGTGCGCATCAGCTACGATCAGGCCAAGCGCGAACGGACTTTTGCCGAGCGTGGGCTGGACTTCGAGGACGCCACCGTCGTCTTCGCCGGGCCGACATTCGAGGTCGAGGACCGCCGTCAGGACTACGGCGAAGCCCGGATCATCTGCTTCGGTGTTCTCGCGGATCGTCTGGTCGTGGTGGGCTACACACCGCGTGGCGCGGATCGTCACGTCTTCAGCATGAGGAAAGCAAATGAGCGAGAGCAAGCGCGCATCGGCCCGCTCCTTGGGCTCTGACCTGGCCCGCGTGGCCAAGCACGTCATCCAAGCTACCGAATACGAGGAATTGCCCGCACTCACCGACGAGATGTTCGAGCGCGGCGTCGTCAACAAGGGCGGCAGGCCGCGGTCGGCCAACCCGAAGCGGCTGATCTCGATCCGCTTGACCGAAGACGTGATTCAACGCTGGCGCGCGACCGGGCCGGGCTGGCAGACCCGAATGGCCGAGAAGCTGACGAAGTTGGCGCCGAAGTAGCCGGGGTGCAAGCTTGCGAGCTACGTACCGGCACGTGGCTTCATCAGGTATCGGCCGGTCTGCACCACGTCGAGCATGGCCGCCGCCGGCGAAAGTTCGGAAGGAGCCGATTGCGAGCTAGAGGCCCCGGTGCCCTTCGCGGCGAAGAGGCTCCGCCATTTCATGGGCGCACCATAGATACCAGACAAAGAGTCCCAAAAGCAGCGATGCCACCAGAGCGGGACTGAGGTGCCCATCGAATTTCGCCTTCCAGCGGGCCGCACTTATGCCGCGAGGGA
>CAYZGL010000171.1:0-9678 GCA_964477985.1 uncultured Rubrivivax sp.
GTGCGGTCATTCTTCGGACATCCATCTGTTGCCTATATTACTGACTGCTGAGTAACCCGGCCGCCGTGTTCGAGATCGGGATGTGGTCGTTGCGGTGCACCTGCGCCACCTTGTCGCCCATCGCGCCGCGCGCGGCCAGCCGCCTCAGCAGCTCGATGCCCTGCGTGCCGGTCAGCTCCATCAGGCCGGTGATCGAATCCTTGGTGGCCCAGGCCGGGTCGGCGAGCAGGCTGTGCATGAACTTCACATCGAAGTCCTTGCTGCTGAAGCCGGCGTGCTCGCCGTCGAGCGGGCGTGGCAGGCCGCGGCCCTCGGGAAAGCCCGCATTGGCAGCCTGGCCGTGGTGCGTACATTCTTGTATATCAGTTTGCAGACCAACTGATCCACATCGAAATCCGATGTCCGCCGGCCCGCGCGTCGCCCGATGCGCGGCCCATTCCAGCCACAGGGAGCCCTTCCGATGGAATTCCGCAACGCCTCACCGCAGCTCTACAACGAGGATCTCGCACCGACTTCGGCCAAGGAGCGCACCTGGGGTGCCTTCAGCATCTTCAACGTCTGGACCTCGGACGTCCACAGCCTGTGGGGCTACTACCTCGCGGCCAGCCTGTTCCTGCTGTGCGGCAGCTTCACCAACTTCCTGCTCGCCATCGGCCTGAGCTCGCTGGTGATCTTCTTCCTGATGAACCTGATCGGCTACGCCGGCGAGAAGACCGGCGTGCCCTACCCGGTGCTGGCACGCGCGTCGTTCGGCATCTGGGGCGCCAACCTGGCGGCGATGGTGCGCGCCATCGTCGCGTGCTTCTGGTACGGCGCGCAGACCGCGGCCGCCTCGGGCGCGGTGGTGGCACTGCTGGTGCGCAACGACTCGATGCTGCAGTTCCACCAGAACGTGCACTTCCTCGGCCACTCCGGGCTCGAGGTGATCTGCTACGTGATCGTCTGGGCGCTGCAGCTGCTGATCATCCAGCGCGGCATGGAGACGGTGCGCAAGTTCCAGGACTGGGCCGGCCCGGCGGTGTGGGTGGCGATGCTGGTGCTGGCGGTCGGGCTGATGGTCAAGGCCGGCGGCTTCTCCTTCGACCACGGCATCCCGCAGGACGTGCTGCTGGCCAAGACCAAGGACGTGGGCATCAACGAGGAGCCGGGCAGCTTCTGGGCGCTGATGGCGGTGGGCGCGACCTGGATCACCTACTTCGCCGCGCTGTACCTGAACTTCTGCGACTTCTCGCGCTACGCCAAGAACAAGCAGGCGGTGAAGGTCGGCAACCTGTGGGGCCTGCCGGTGAACCTGATCGCCTTCACGCTGGTGGCCGGCATCACCACCATCGCCGCGTTCAAGGTCTACGGCGAAGTGCTGCTGCACCCCGAGCAGATCTCGGCCAAGTTCGACAGCTGGTTCCTCGCGCTGCTGGCGGCGATCACCTTCGCGGTGGCCACGCTGGGCATCAACGTGGTGGCCAACTTCGTGTCGGCGGCCTTCGACATCAGCAACGTCTTCCCGAAGGCCATCAGCTTCAAGAAGGGCGGGCTGATCGCGGCGCTGATCGCGCTGGTGCTGTACCCGTTCGCACCATGGGAAGGCGGCGCCGCGCACTTCGTCAACGCCATCGGCTCGGCGATGGGCCCGCTGCTGGGCATCATCCTGGTCGACTACTACCTGATCGCCAAGGGCAACTACAACGTGCCGGCGCTGTACGACGAGCAGGGCGAGTACCGCTACCAAGGCGGCTGGAACGTCAACGCGCTGCTGGCCACCGGCATCGGCGCGATCTTCTCGACCCTGCTGCCCACCTTCACCACCTTGCTGCCGGCGTGGTGGAACGTCTACGGCTGGTTCTTCGGCGTGCTGATCGGCGGCGGCGTGTACTGGGCGCTGGCGCTGATGCGTCCGCGCCGGGTGCCGACGCTGGCGCGCGGCTGAAGCGGCGATCCCACGACGCAGCGGCAGCCCGAGGGGCCGGCGACAATGGCGCCGGCCCTTGCCAGCGACCCGGAACCATGATGACCCAGAGCCGAATCGCCGAGCGCGTGATCGAGTCGATCCTGTCGCGCCAGCTGCGCCCCGGCGAGCGGCTGGGCGAGCAGGAGCTGGCCGAGCTGTTCGGCGTCAGCCGCACGCTGGTGCGCGAGGCGCTGATCAAGCTGCAGGCGCGCGGCTTCGTCGAGGTCAAGCCGCGCATGGGCTGGTACGTGGTCGAGCCCTCGTTCGACGAAGCGCGCGAAACCTACGCCGCGCGCCGCGTGATCGAGCCCGGCATGCTGCGCGACGCCGGCCGGCCGCTGCAAGGCGTGATCCGCAAGCTGCGCCAGCATGTGGCAGACGAGCGCCGCGCGATCGAGACCCGCGACGCCGGCACGCGCAGCGAACTGCTCGCCGGCTTCCACGTCTGCCTGGCCGAATGCCTGGGCAACCGCTTCCTGACGGCGGCGATGGTCGAACTGTCGGCGCGCACCACGCTGGTGTCGGCGCTGTACCAGTCGGCCAGCGAGGCGCAGGACTCGAACGACGACCACGCCAGGATCGTCGACGCACTGGCCGACGGCGACAACGCGCGCGCCGAGCGGCTGATGATCGCGCACATCGATTCGCTCGCATCGCGGCTGGACGCGTCGCGCGCCGACAGCGCCCGTGCCAGCGACCGCCTGCGCCAGGCGCTGGGGCCCGAGGCGGCGCTGCGCGCAGGCCCGCGCAGCGCGCGCGGCGCCTGAGCCGCGGCCCGCGCGGCCGGGCCGATCCGGCACCGCTGCCTACAATGCCTTGGCGCCGCGGCCGGCGGCGCAGGGAGGCCCGCAGTGATCGTCGAACGCATCTGGACCGGCAACGCCTGGCGCAACTTCAACTACCTGGTCGCCTGCGGCGAGACCGGCGAGGCGCTGGCGATCGACCCGCTGGACCACGGCAAGTGCCTGCATGCCGCCAAGGTGCGCGGCTGGCAGATCACGCAGGTGCTGAACACCCACGAGCACCCCGACCACACCGGCGGCAACGACGCCGTCATCGCCGCCACCGGCGCCAAGCTGCTGGCGCACCACAAGGCGGGCGGCAGGATCCGCGGCGTCGACCGTGGCGTCGAAGCCGGCGACGTGATCAAGGTCGGCAAGACGGTGGAACTCGAGTGCCTGGACACCCCCGGCCACACGATGTGCCACATCTGCCTGCGCTCGCACACCGACACGCCGGCGCTGTTCTCGGGCGACACCTTGTTCAACGCCGGTGCCGGCAACTGCCACAACGGCGGTGATCCTGCCGTGCTGTACCAGACCTTCGTCGAGCAGCTGGCGCGGCTGCCCGAGCACACGCAGGTCTATCCGGGCCACGACTACATCGAGAACAACCTGAAGTTCACGCTGGCGCGCGAGCCCGACAACGTCAGCGCACAGGCGCTGCTGCCGCAGGTGCAGGGCCACGACCCGGCAACGGTGCTCGTCACCACGCTGGCCGACGAGCACCGCTTCAACACCTTCTTCCGTCTGAACAGCCCGAGCCTGATCGCGCGGCTGCGCGAGGCCTTCCCCGAGCTGCCGGCCAAGCCGGATGCGCAGACGGTGTTCGTCAAGCTGCGCGAGTTGCGCAACCAATGGTGAACGCCGGCGCGCGCCATGCGGCGTGACGCAGCGCTGCGCGCGCGCCTGCAAGCGCGGCTGCGCCGCTTCGACGTGCACCCGGCCGACGCCGCCGGGCTGCGTGCGGCGGCGGTGGCGGTGGTGATCACCGACGAGGGCCACGGCGCCGGCCTGGACAGCCTGCCGGCACGCACGGCGTGGAGCACCGCCCCGGCGCTGCTGCTGACGCGGCGCGCCGGCGGCCTGCGCGAGCATGCCGGCCAATGGGCGCTGCCCGGCGGGCGCATCGACGGCGGCGAAAGCCCCGAGCAGGCGGCGCTGCGCGAGTTGCGCGAGGAAGTCGGCGTGGCGCTGGACACCCGGCGCGTGCTCGGCCGGCTCGACGACTTCGTCACGCGCTCGGGTTATGTGATCACGCCGGTGCTGGTGTGGGCCGGCGCCGCGCGCGAGGCGCGCGCCAACCCGCACGAAGTGCACAGCATCCACCGCATCCCGTTCAGCGAACTGCTGCGCGCCGATGCGCCGATCCTCGAGCCGCCGCTGGACGGCGTGCGCCCGGTGTTGAAGATGCCGGTGGGCGACGGCTGGATCGCCGCGCCGACCGCCGCGGTGCTGTACCAGTTCCGCGAACTGTGCCTGTGCGGGCGCGCGACACGCGTCGCGCATTTCGACCAGCCGCTGTTTGCCTGGAAGTGATTGCCGGGAAAAGTGATCCAGCGCGGCGCCTCAGCCGCTGGTCTCGGTGCGGCTGGCGCCTTGCATGCGGCGCTGCCAGTCGCGCAGCCTGGGCTGCAGCGGCTGGCCGTCGCGGCCTAGATTGCTGGCGATCAGCCGGTCGAGCAACTTGCGCTGCTCGGCGCCCAGCGGCTCGGGGAATACCGGCACCACGGTGATCCACAGGTCGCCGCGCGGCCCGCGCCGCTGCGCCGGAAAACCCTCGCCGGCCAAGCGGTGCACCAGTTGGGTGCGGTCCAGTTTCAACTTGCGCGGCCCGGCCAGCGTCGGGATCTCGACCTCGCGCCCGGCGATCCAGGCGAAGCCGTCGACCGGCACTTCGCAGCGCAGCGCGCCATCGTCGAACAGCTCCAGGAACTCGTGCTTGCGCACCGTGACGCGCAGCTCGATCGCCAGACGCTCGCCGCCGGAACTCAGCGCCGCAGCCTGCAACACGTCGCCGTCGCGCACCCCCGGCGGAATGCGCACCCCCACCTGGAAACGCTGCATCGGCAGCTTGCCGGTCTCGCCGCAGTCGCCGCAGGGCTGCCGGGCGATGCCGCCGCCGCGGCAGGCTTCGCATTCCACCCGCGCGCCGAACCAGTTGTACAGCGACGCGCGCCGCACCGCGCCCGATCCGGCACAGACCTTGCAGCGCCCGCCCAGTACGAACCAGCCCAGGCCCGAGCAGCCCGTGCACTGCGCGGCGTAGCGCCCGCTGAGCGACCGGGTGCAGCCCAGCGCCGCCTCCTCCAGGCCCAGTTCGACCTTGCGGTGGATGGTGCGCCCGGCACGCGATGGCTCGGCCGACGCCGGCTCGGACGGCGCTGGCTCGGGCGCCGGCGGCTCGGCGCGCGGCGGCGCCTCGGCGCGTCTTCGCGTTGCCGCCCGCGGGAAGCCGGCACGGCTGATCTGCTCGAACGCTTCGTTCAGCCGCTGCATCTTCTGCACCGCGTTGGCGCTGGAATTGCGGTCGGGGTGCCACAGCGACACCAGGCGCCGCCAGGCGGCCTTGACCTCGGCCTCGCTGGCGCCGGGCGACAGGCCCAGTTCGGCATACGCGTTGTCGGTACTCAATCTAACTCCCTCACTGGGGGCGCAATGTTATGCGAGCGCGGCCGCGGACCGCGGTTTGACTGCACCCCCGGCTGGCGAGCAAGCGCCCGGCCGCAGCACGCGGCCTCGACCCCGCCCGGTACGCTGGCGCGTGCGCCCGCTTACCGTTGCTCACAGTGTTCGCCGACTGTTGCGCGGCGCCGGTGCACCGGCGCCCTTGGCGCGGCGTTGCATCCGGCATGCCCGTCATTCAGCCTGCAACGATGAAAGCCCTGTTCCTCACCCTGGCCGCTGCGGCGCTGTGCGCCCCGGCATGGGCCGGCCCGGATGTCGGCGTGTCGGTCGACATCAGCCAGCCCGGCCTTTACGGCCGCATCGACATCGGCCGCATCGGCGCACCGCCGGTGCTGATCTACCCGCAGCCGGTGATCATCAGCGCACCGCCCGTGGCGGTGATGCCGGCGCCGGTCTACATGTACGTGCCGCCGGGCCATGCCAGGCACTGGGACCGACACTGCGCGCGCTACGGCGCTTGCGCACAGCCGGTGTATTTCGTGCGCGACGACTGGGTCCGGCAGCACTACGTGGTGCGCGAGGACCACCGGTATTACGGCCGCCCATATGACCGGTACGACGCCCGGCACGACGACCGGTACTACGACCGCTCCGACGACCGCCACGGCCACCGGCACGGCCACGGCAGGGGTCGCGACCGCGACGACTGAAGCCGCGCGCGGCCTCAGCTGCCGCGCACCAAACCCGGCGGCGCCACCGCCGCCGCGTCCCACGCCGGGCCGTCGAACCAGGGGTCGCGCTGCAGCGCGGCGCGCAGCATCGGCAGCGCGTCCAAGCCCCAGAACAGCCGCCCGTCGAGTTCGAAGGTGGGCACGCCGAACACGCCGCGGGCGATCGCCACCTCGGTGTGCGCACGCAGCTCGGCCTTGACCGGCTCGCCGGCGGCGTCGCGTACCGTGCCCACCGCCTGCTGCAGCGTGCGCAGCCGCTCGGGGTCGTTGGCATCGGCGCCGCCGCGCCAGACGTGGCGCATCAGCAGCTCGACCACGCGGCGGTTCGGCAGCCCGCCCGCCGGTGCACTGGCCAGGCCCAGGCGCAGCAGCGCCAGCGGGTTGAACGGATGCTGGGCCGGCACGTCCAGCGCGATGCCCAGCCGGTGCGCATGCCACGCGACCTGACGGAAGGTCCAGGCGCGCTTGGGCTCGATCTCGGCCGGGCCCAGCTGGCCCCAGTGGCCCAGCAGCCCGGCAAACAGCACCGGACGGTAGTCGACCGCGTACGAGCAGCCTTGCAGCGCCTGCGGCAGTTGCTCGAAAGCCAGACAGGCGTAGGGCGAGATCGGGTCGAACCAGAAGCTCAGCACTTTCAAGGCGTGTCTCCTGCGGTTTGCGGCTGCAGCCGCTGCCAGGCCTGCCGCCGCTCGGGCAACTGCTGCCACAGCGCGCTGCGCTGCTCGTCGTCCAGGCGGCTCCAGGCGGCGATCTCGTCCAAGCTGCGAAAGCAGCCGACGCACCAGCCGCTGTGCTCGTCCATGCGACACACGTTGATGCAAGGGCTGGGCACCGGCGCCGGCTTCATCGCTGACTCCCGGGCCGCTCGGGCGCTGCTCAGGCCGCCACCTCGGCCCAGTCGGCGCCGGTCAGACGCTGCAACGCGGCCGGGCTGAGGCGGAACACGCCGTTCGGGTGGCCGGCCGCGGCCCAGATCAGATCGAAGCGCTGCAGTTGCGCGTCCAGCAGCAGCGTGGCCGCATCGGCCAGCCCGACCGGCGACACGCCGCCGATCGCAAAACCGGTGCGCGCCTTCACATACGCCGCATCGGCACGGCCCACCGCGCCGACCAGCGCGGCCAGCCGGTGCTCGTCGACGCGGCGGTCGCCCGAGGCGATGACCAGCACCGGCTGGTCGTCCGCCTTGCGCCTGAACACCACGCTCTTGGCGATCTGGCCCAGCGCCACGCCCAGCGCGTCGGCCGCTTCCTGCGAGGTGCGCGCGGCCACGTCCAGCCACAGCGGCGGGTGTTCATGGCCCAGGCGGCGCAGCGCGTCGGCCACGCGCTGGAAGCCTTCGGGGCGCGCCGCGGCGTCGGACACGGGTGGGGAATCTGCGGTGCTGGACGTCATCGCGTGTGGGTCTGCGGCGGGCGCGGACAAGCGGGCCAAGGTTGCGGCGAATTCTGCGCCATCGCAGCCAGCCGGCGCTCAGGCTGCATTCAGCCGGTGCCTGGCACCGCACGCCCCGGCCACAGGCGGCGCAGGAATTTCGCCAGCAGCACGATCAGGCCGACCATCAGCGCCAGCACCAGCGCCAACGCGGCAAAGAACCACAGCGGGTGCGCCCACGACAGCCACAGCATCGCCGGCACGGCCACGTCGTCGAGCAGCGACAGCCCCAGGTTCGAGAACGGCTCGGGCGAGGTGTTGGCCGCCGCGCGCGTGCTCGCCTTGGCGATATGGCTGGTGGCGGCCAGCGTGCCGCCCATCAGCGCGGCGATCAGCGCCCAGCTGGCCTGGTCGCCGCCGAAGACGGCCGCCGCCAGCAGCGCCCCGGCCGGGATGCGGATGAAGGTCTGCACCGCGTCCCACAGCGAATCCAGCCCCGGGATCTTGTCGGCAAAGAACTCCACCGCCAGCATCAGGCCGCTGGCGCCCAGCAGCAGCGGGCGCTGCAGCAGCTGCAGCCCCTGCGGCAGCTCGACCCAGCCGAGCTGCCCGGCCAGCCCGGTGAGGAACACCACCGCATACAGCCGCAAGCCGCTGGCCCAGCCCAGCGCGGCGGCCAGCGCCAGCAGTTGGGTGGTGTCCATGTCCATCAGCGTGAATGATGCGCCGGCCCAGCCGCGACGGCCGCCAGCCGCGCCAGGCGCTCGCGCGGCGGCCGCTGCCTTGGCTCAGGCCTTCTTCGCCCTGTCGGCCTGCTGGGACTTGTCGACCACCGGCGCGCCCGAGGTCTTCCAGGCGCCGAAGCCGCCGTCGATGTGGCCCACGCGCGGCAGCCCCATGTCCTGCACGGTCTTGGTCGCCAGTGCCGAGCGCCAGCCGGCGGCGCAGAACAGCACGAAGCGCTTGTCCTGCGCGAACACCGGCTTGTGGTACGGGCTTTCGGGGTCGACCCAGAACTCGAGCATGCCGCGCGGCGCATGGAAGGCGCCCGGGATCACGCCGTCGCGTTCCAGCTCGCGGATGTCGCGGATGTCGATGAACTGCACGTCCTCGAGGCCGTGCAGCTCGCGCGCCTCTTCGATGCTGTAGGTGGTGATGGCGGCGGTGGCCTCGTCGATCATCGACTTCACGGTCTTTCTCATGGCATCTCCCTGCGGATGGGTCAAGGCGGGCGCGCTCAGAACGGGCCCTGCGCGAGCCAGCGCTCGATCTGCGCCTTGCGGTCGTTGCCCCAGAAGGGCTCGCCGTCGACGAAGAAGAACGGCGCACCGAACACGCCGGCGGCGATGGCTTCGTCGTTGGCGCGCTTCAGCCGCGCCTTCCAGGCCGCGTCGTTCCAGGCGGCTTCGGCCTGCAAGGCGTCCAGGCCGCAGGCCGCCGCCAGCGACTTCAGCGCTTCGGGCTGGCTGAGCATCAGGCCGCGCGTGAAGTAGGCGCGCAAACCGGCGCGCGCCCAGGCCGTGGCCGCATCCGCGCCCTGGCTGGCCTCGAGCCACCAGAACACGCGCGCGGCGTTTTGCGTCGGGATCGGGAATTCCTCGGGCTGCGTGTAGGGCACGCCTTCGAAGCGCGCCGAGCGGCGGAAGTCGCGCAGGCTGTAGTCGCGCTTGAGCGGGTGCGCCACCGGCGGCTTCAGTTCGGCGGCCTGGAAGGTGGCGCCAAGCAGGATCGCGTGCCAGCGCACGGTGCGGCCGTGGCGCGCAGCCAGCGCCTCGATCCACTCCGAGGCGATGTACGAGTACGGCGACGAGAAGTCGAAGTAGAAGTCGATGGCGGCTTTCACGCATCGGACCATAAACGATGCGCGCCGCGGCTTCAATCCATCATTGCGGCAGCGGCCGGTCGGGCAGCGGCGATTGCGGATACAGCTGCTGCAGCGTCGCGTGCAGCAGCCGGTCGATCAAGGGCTGCAAGCGCGCGGCCAGCGGCGGCGAGGCCTCGTCGCGCTCGGCCCAGGTGGCCGCCAGCGCCTCGGCCTCGGCCGCCATCGCCGCCTGCACGGCCGGCTGCCAGTGCGGCGCGCTTTCGCCGCGCTCCCATTCGCCGCGGCCGCGGCCGAAATGCGCCACCGCCAGGTAACGCAGCAGCGCGGCTTCCAGCAGCGTATTCAGCGCGCCTTCGTTCCAGGCGATCCACGACTTGTCGCTGCCGCGCACCAGGTTGA
>CAYZGL010000172.1:0-9644 GCA_964477985.1 uncultured Rubrivivax sp.
GCGAACTGGCGGCCGAGCACGGCCGGCAGGTGCCGCTGTTCCTGAAGATCGCGCCCGACCTGGACGAGTCGCAGGTGCAGGCCATCGCCGAGGCCCTGCGGCGCCACGGCATGGACGGCGTGATCGCCACCAACACCACGCTGTCGCGCGAGGCGGTGCAGGGCCTGCCGCATGCGCAGGAGGCCGGCGGCCTGTCCGGCGCGCCGGTGCGCGAAGCCAGCAACGCCGTCATCCGCGCACTGCGCGCCGCGCTCGGCAAGGGCTTTCCCATCATCGGCGTGGGCGGCATCCTGAGTGGGACCGACGCCGTGGCCAAGATCGAGGCCGGGGCCGACGCGGTGCAGATCTACACCGGGCTGATCTACAAGGGCCCGGCGCTGGTGCAGGAGGTGGCGCGCGCGCTGCGCGTCGGCGCCGCTCAGCCGGCACCGGCGTAGAGCGCTTCGATCTCGGCCGCGTAGGCCTTGTAGATGCTGGCGCGGCGTACCTTCATGGTGGCGGTGACCTCTCCATCGTCGTGATCCAGTTCCTTGGTCAGCAGGTGAAACCTGCGGATCTGAGCCACCTGGGCCAGGCGCGCGTTGCCCTTGGCCACCTCGTCCTCGATCAACTGGCGCACCTCGGGCGTCTCGACCAGCGAGCGGAAGTGGGTGAAGGCGATGCGCCGCGCCTCGGCCCATTTGCCGACGGTGTCGGCTTCGATCTGCACCAGGGCGCTGACGAACTTGCGGCCATCGGCGACGACGATGCATTCCTTGATGTAGGGGCTGCCCTTCATCGTGTTCTCGATCTCCGAAGGTGTCAGGTTCTTGCCGCCCGCGGTGATCATGATGTCCTTCAGGCGATCGACGATGCGGATCTGCCCGCCCTCCTGGCGCACCACGTCGCCGGTGTGCAGCCATCCGTCCACGATGGTCTGGGCCGTGGCCTCCGGGCTCTTGTAGTAGCCGGCGAACACCATTTCGCCACGGATCTGCAGTTCGCCGTTGTCGGCCACCCGGTGTTCGACCCCGTCGGTCACCGGACCGACGGTGCCGACCACCACGTCGTCAAGCTGATGGCCGGTGACCATGCCCGAGGACTCGGTCAGGCCGTAGACCTCGATCAGCGGCACGCCGAGGGTGCGGAAGAAGCGCACCACATCGGGCGCGATCGGTGCCGCGCCGGTGAGCGCCACGCGCACCCGACGCAGGCCGCAGAAGTTCTGCAGCGCGCGAAACACCAGCCAGTAGGCGGCGGCATACCGCAGTCGCTCGCCCAGGCTCCACCGCGCACGCGGCTTCTCCGCCAGCGGCGCACAGACCGCCTGCGCGCGCTCGAACAGCGCCCGGCGCAGCGCGCCGGTCTCCTGCATCTTGATCGAGATGGAGGCGTGCAGCTTCTCCCAGATGCGCGGCACGCCCAGGAACATGCTGGGCGCGACCTCGCGCAGGTCCTCCTGCACGGTCCGGATCGACTCGCCAAAGTTCACCTGCGAACCCAGGTAGATCGGCACGAAGGTGCTCAGCATCTGCTCGGCCACGTGGCACAGCGGCAGATAGGACAGGTGCGAGGCCCCTGCGTCCAGCTCCAGGCGCTCGACGATGCCGGGCACCACGCCACGCATGTTGCGCCACGAAATCATGGCGCCCTTGGGCTTGCCGGTCGAGCCCGAGGTGTAGATCATCAGACCGATGTCATCGAGCTGCTGGCGCGCCAGTGCCTCTTCGATCAGGCGCTGACGGCCGACTTGCGCTCCCAGTTGCTCCACGTCCTTGAAGCTGGCGATCAGCGCGCGTTGCTCGGGAGGGTAGTCGCGCAGGCCCTTGGTCTCGACCATGATGATCTTGCGCAGGCGCGGCAGCTGCTCCAGCGCCTCCAGCACCTTGTCGACCTGCTCCTGATCCTCGCAGACCATGACGTCGATGTCGGCGTGGCCGACCACGTAAGCCACCTCGGGCGTCGGGCTGGTGGGATACACACCGACCGTGACGGCCCCCAGCAGGCTGGCGCCCATCTGGGCCAGCACCCACTCGATGCGGTTTTCCGAGATCACGCCCAGGTGCCCGTCCGTGGCCAGGCCCAGCGTGGCCAGCCCCTGCGCGAAATGGCTGGCGCGTTCGTAGTACTGTGCCCACGTATAGGGCTTCCAGATGCCGAAGTCCTTCTGCCGGATCGCCACGCGATCGGCATCGCGCTGCGCACGCTCGCGCAGCATCTGCGGCAGCGTCAGCTCGGGCAGCATGCGGGTGTTCGTCAAGACAGCCACCTCTTGCGACGCTTGTAATGCTTGATCTCGCGAAAACTCCGGGTCTCCCCGCCACCACCCATGCCGAGGTAGAACTCGCGCACATCGGCGTCGCTGGCCAGCCGATCGGCGCTGCCATCGATCACGATCTTGCCGTTTTCCATGATGTAGCCACTGTGCGCGACCGCCAGCGCCACGGTGGCGTTCTGCTCGACCAGCAACATGCTGGTGCCGTGCTCGGCGTTGATGCGCACGATGATGCCGAAGATCTCTTCCACCAGCTTGGGCGACAGGCCGAGCGAGGGTTCATCCAGCAACATCAGCCGAGGCTGCGCGATCAGCGCGCGCCCGATCGCCAGCATCTGCTGCTCGCCACCCGACAGGTAACCCGCCAGCCCCTTGCGGCGCTCGTGCAGACGCGGGAAGTAGCGATAGACCAGGTCGAAGTCCGGCCGGGCCGCTGTCCTTCTACCGGTCAGCGCGTAGGTGGCGGCAACCAGGTTCTCCTCGACCGTCAAATCCTCGAACACGTGGCGCCCCTCCATCACGTGCGCGAGGCCACCACGCACCAGCTCTTGCGGCGCCAGACGAGCCGTGTCCTGCCCCTGAAAGCGGATGCTGCCCGACTCCAGTGCCCCGTCCTCCAGGCTGAGCAGGTTGGACACGGCTTTCAGCGTCGTGCTCTTGCCGGCGCCGTTGCTGCCCAGCAGCGCCACGATCTGGCCACGCGGCACGGCCAGCGACAGGCCGCGCAGGGCCTGCACCGCCTTGTTGTAGACCACCTCGATGTTGTTGACCTCGAGGATCAGGTCGCTCGCGCGCGGGTTCATGTCCGTCACTCACCGCCTGGGCATGACCCCTTCGCCGCGGTGCTAGCGCGACGTGGATCGGGTTTGCCGCGCCAGCCCCGCCGCCGCGCGGCACGGGCGCGGCGACGGCAGGACAGGCCAGGGCCGAGAAGAAGGCTCACAACTTGATCCAGTCGGATGCCGCCACCATCTTCTGGGCCTTCATGTCGGCCTTGTAGACGCGACCGACCGGGATCGAGTTGCCGGCAATGCTGATGGGCACGCCGATCAGACCGCCCGTGTCGAAGTCGCGAATCGAATTGAGCGCCGCCTTCAGGTTGTCGCCCGTCAAGGGCTTGTTCCCCTCCAGGCAGCGCTTGGCCGACTCGAGGAACAGCATCGCTGCCAGCATGCCCTGCATGTAGGCGGTGCTCTGGTATTGCGGACGCATGGCACGCACCTTCTCCAGCAGCGGTGCCTTCTCGGTATCGTAGTAGTAGCGGTAGGGCATCACGCCCATGAAGCCGTCGCCGTCCGGCCCCATCTTCATCACCGTGGAGCTGTCCATGGTCCAGAAGGTGCCCATCCACTTGCTCGTCATCCCCTGCTGCTTGCCCTGGGTGATGAACTCGGGAATGGGCGCCAGGATGTAGCCGTGGAAGATGGTGTAGTCGGGCGCGGCCCGACGCAGCTTGATGACCTCGGTGGACACGTCCACGCTGCCGGCCGCCGTCATGATCTTGATCGGCACCGACAGGCCCAGGGCCTTGGCCGCGGCCTCGCTCTTGTCGATCGGGTCGCGACCGAATTCGGAGTCCGAATACACGAAGGCCACCTTGGCGCCCGGCTTCTCCTTGGCGATGTGCTTGAGCAGGATGCCGAACATCTCGGTGTAGTCCGGGCCCACCAGGAACTGGTGCGGATACTTCTTGGGGTCGTTCAGTTCGCTGGCGAAGGACGCGCCGGCCATCAGGATGTTGCCGTTGCGCTCCAGTTCGGGGTTGATGGTCTTGGAAAAGCCCGTGGAGTCGCCGTAGTACAGGCTGACCTTGTTCTGGCTGGTGATCTTCTTGAAGGCCGCCACCGAGACGTCGACCTTGTAGCCCGTGTCCTCGGGCACGTACTTCACCTTGCGGCCCTTGATGCCGCCAGCGTCGTTGATGATCTTCACGTAGTCCTGGATGCCGTCGTTGATGCCGACACCAGCAAAGGCAAACACGCCGGTCATCGGAATCGAGCCACCGATGACGATTTCCTCGGCGCTCTGCGCCAGGACAGACAGCGGCTTGGTCAGCGCTGCGGCGCCCGCCGCGGCCGTGCCCAGCATCAGGCTGCGGCGGCGATGGGAAAGGGGTTGCTGAGCCATGAATATCTCCTTGAGGCAGGACGTTGAAAAAATGGCCGCTCGCTCAATTGCGGAATGGCCACAGGTGAAAGAACCGTCGGATGCGGCGCCACATCTCGGCCAGCCCCAGCGGCTCGAAAATCAGGAAGCCGACGATCAGCGCGCCAAAGATGATCAGGCGCACGGGGGACAGCAGCACCGCCAGGTTGGTGCTGGCCGGCAGCAGATCGAACACCAGCTTGAGCACCTCCGGCACCATCGTCATGAACACCGCGCCCAGGATGCTGCCCAGCGTGGAGCCCATGCCTCCGACGATGATGGCGGCGAGAAAGAAGATCGACATCGACAACGGAAAGCTCTCCGGCGTGATGACGCGGAAGAAGTACGCCCATAGCCCGCCGGCGACGCCCGCATAGAACGAGGACAGGCCGAACGACAGCAGCTTGTAGCGCAGCAGCGGGATGCCCAGCACCTCGGCCGAGATGTCGCGATCACGGATGGCGATGAAGGCGCGGCCGATGCGGGTGCGAAACAGGTTGGCCGCGCCCAACAGCATGAGCATGGTCAGCGGGACGATCAGCCAGTACAGCCGGAACGAGGTGTCCAGCTCCACCCCGAACAGCCGCCCGGGCGACATCGACAAGCCGCTGGTGCCGCCGGTGAACTCCAGGTTGGCGAACAGGAAGTGGGCGATGAAGGTGGCCGCGATGGTGACGATCGCCAGATACAGGCCCTTGACGCGCAGCGACGGCACACCGACGACGACACCGCCCAGCATGGCGACCACGCCACCCGCCAGCAGGTTCAACAGCAGCGGCGTGCCCCAGCGAATCTGCAGGATCGCCACCGTGTAGGCACCCAGCCCCATGAAGGCTGCCTGCCCCAGGCTGACCAGGCCGGTGTAGCCCGTGAGAATGTTCAGGCCGGCGCTGCTGGCGATGTTGATGGCCACCAGGCAGGCCATGTACAGCCAGTAATCGTTGGCAACGAACGGCAGCAGCACCAGACAGGCGGCCGCGACGACCAGCCACGCCCGCTGCGTGCGTGAATCGAACAGCGCCGCGTCGGCGACGTAGCTTTCCTTGAGGGTTCCGATGCGCATGCGGTGGCCTACAACCTCTCGATGTCCCGCGTGCCGAACAACCCGTAGGGCCGCACCATGAGGATGCCCACCAACACCACGAACGTCGCCAGCAGCTTGAACTCTCCCCCCAGGTAGGCGGCCGCCAGGCCCTCGACCAGACCGACGATCAGGCCCGCCACCAGCGCCCCCAGCACGCTGTCCAGGCCGCCGACGATCACCACCACCAGCACCGACAGGCCGAACACCCCCATGGACGAGGAAATCCCGCCGATCGACCCGACGATGATGCCGGACACGGCCGCCAGCATGGCCGACACCACCCAGGACAGCGAGAACACCCGCGGCACGTTGATGCCCACGACGTAGGCCGCCGCCTGATCACTGGCGGTGCCACGCAGCGCCACGCCACCTCGCCAGTAGCGAAACACCAGCAGCACCGCGGCAATGAACACCGCCGCGATCACGGCACCCCAGAACACCTTGGGCGCGAGGAAGGCATCGCCCACCATCACGGGCTTGGTCGGCATGAAGTCCGGCAAGCGGCGCTGATCGGCACCCCAGATGATCTCCACCAGCCCGACCAGGATCGAGCCCAGCCCCACGGTGACCATGAACGCGGAAATCGGGGGCTCGCCCAGCAGCGGCCGGATCACGAGGCGTTCGATCAGGCCGCCCAGCATGCCGCTGGCCAGCACCGCCGCCGGGATCGCGAGCCACAGCGGCAGCGCCCACATGGCCGCAAAGGTGAAGAACAGGTAGCCGCCCGCCATCAGCAGCTCACCGATCGCCAGGTTCACCACCCGGGTCGCCTTGTAGACCAGCACGAAGGCCAGCGCCGCCAGCGCGTACAGACCGCCGCCCGCCAGGCCCGTGAGGCAGACCTCGAACAGGTAGCCTCAGTCCATCATGCCGCTTCCTGCCCCTGAGGCGCGGCGGCTTGCAGCTTGCGGCGCAGCTCATCGACATTGCCCGAACCCAGGTAGGCGCGGGTCACCTCCGGGTCGGCCTGCACCTGCGCCGGCACGCCCTGGGCGATGACCTGACCGAAGTTGAGCACCACCACATGGTCCGACAGATCCATCACCATGCCCATGTCGTGCTCGACCATCAGCACCGTCACGCCCCATTCGGCGCGCACGTCGAGGATGAAGCGCGCCATGTCCTCGGTCTCCTCGCGGTTCATGCCGGCCACGGGCTCGTCGAGCATCAGGATCTCGGGCTGCATGGCGAGCGCGCGCGCCATCTCGACGCGCTTTTGCAGGCCGTAGGACAGAGCAGAGACGGGGGCGTGGCGAATGTGGTCGATCTCCAGGAAGTCGATGATGCGCTCCTCGATGTCGCGGCGCAGTTCGGCCTCCTCGCGACGCGCGCGGCCCAGGTAGAACAGCGCGTCGAACACATTGGTCTTGAGGTGCGCGTGGCGGCCGAGCTTGATGTTGTCGAGCACCGTCATGCCGCGAAACAGCGCGATGTTCTGGAAGCTGCGCCCCAGGCCCATGCGCGCGCGCAGTGGCGCTGGAATGCGGGTGATGTCCTGCCCCTTGAACCGGATGTGGCCCGCCGATGGCCGATAAAAACCCGAGATGGTGTTGAACAGCGAGGTCTTGCCCGCCCCGTTGGGACCGATCACGGCCGTGATGCTGCCCGGCTGCACGGCAAACCCGACGCCCGACAGCGCCCGCACGCCGCCGAACGCCAGCGTGAGCTCATGCACCACGAGCAAGGGCTCCGCGTCGCCTGACCCGCCAAGTGCCTCCGCCGTCGTCATGATCCGTTGTTGGGGTTAGTTCGAATCCCACGATCGCTACTTGACCGTAGACTAGTTACCGAAAAGTAAAATATACCGGCGAACCCCCGTGACCCGGGATCGGTGTTTTCCCGATGGAGCACGGCACGCAGACATGGCGAAGACTGCAAACCTCCCCCCCTCCCGCCGGCGCACGCGCGCCCAGGCGGTCGTCGATTCGCCCTGGAGCCCCGCTGCCGGGCGCGAGCAGCAGCGCGAAGCCAAGCGCAATGCCGTGCTGTCCACGGCCGCCGAGATGTTCAACGAACGGGGCTTTCACGCCACATCGCTGGACGACATCGCCGCCCGCCTGCACGTCACCAAGCCGACGCTCTACTACTACGTCAAGAACAAGGACGAGATCCTGCTCGAATGCGTGCGCAAGGGCCTGCACATGACGCTGGAGGGCATCGAAGCCTCGCGTGCCGCAGGCGGTCGGGCGATCGACCAGTTGCGCGCCTGCATGCTGGCCTACGGTCACGTGGTCACCCAACCCTTCGGTATGTGCCTGATCCGCGTCGGTGACCAGGAAGTGCCGGTCGACAGCCGAATCGAGCTGCGCCGCCTGAAGTCGCTCATCGACCAGGCGTTCCGGCGCCTGGTCGCCGCCGGCGTCGAGGAAGGCAGCCTGCGTCCGTGCGATCCCAAGCTCACCGCCTTCACCATCGCCGGCGGGCTGAGCTGGATCGGACGCTGGTACCGGCCCGATGGCGAGCATTGCGGCGACGACGTCGTCCGGCAATGCGTGGCGACGCTGCTCGAAGGGATCGTGAGCCCCGCCAAGCCCCCGCCACGCACAGGCGGCCGACGCCGATCAACGTCGATCTGAAAGCACGCGGCCGCCCGCCAGGCTGGCGGAGCACGGCGCAGCCGTCACGCCTCAAGCCGGCGCCAACGCCTCGGTGCTCACGTGCCGCGCGATCGCCAGACAGCTGGTCAGCCCCGGCGACTCGATGCCCAGCAGGTTGACCAGCCCCGCCATGCCGTGCTCGCGCGGCCCTTCAATGCGAAAGTCGGCCGCCGGCTCGCCCGGGCCGGTGAGCTTGGGCCGCATGCCGACGTAGCCCGGCTGTAGCGCCCCATCCGGCAGCGCCGGCCAGTAATGGCGCACTTCGGCGTAGAAGGCATCGGCGCGCGCCGGATCGACCGTGAAATCGTCGGGCGCATCGACCCACTGCACGTCGGGGCCGAACTTGGCCTGCCCGCCCAAGTCCAGCGTCAGGTGCACGCCCAGGCTGGGCGAGTCGCGTTCCACCACCGGGTAGATCAGGCGGCTGAAAGGGGCGCGGCCCGCGAGGCTGAAGTAGCTGCCCTTGGCCCAGCGCGTGGGCAACGGCGGCCGGTGCGCGGGCGGCAGGCCGAAGGTGGCGTGGGCGAGCGCGATGGCGCCCAGGCCGGCGGCGTTGACCACGCTGCGGGCGATCAGCGTGGTGTCGCCGTCGCCACTCGATACTTCAATTTTGATAGCTGCTTGCGCTTGCCCATCCAGCGCTGCAATGCTTTTTACCTTGGAATGCGTGGCCAGCAGGCCGCCGGCGTTCTCGACATCGCCCAGCAGCGACAGCATGAGGCCGTGGCTGTCGATGATGCCGGTGGACGGCGACAGCAGCGCGGCCTGGCAGTCCAGCTGCGGCTCCAGCGCCAGCGCCTGCTCGCGCGAGAGCCATTGCAGGTCGGCCACGCCGTTGGCCACGGCGCGCGCCTGGATGGCGCGCAGCTCATCCACTTGCGCGGCATTGCCCGCGACGATCAGCTTGCCGCAGCGCTGGTGGTTGACGCCGCGCTCGGCGCAGTAGTCGTACAGCATCTGCCGGCCCGCCACGCACAGGCGCGCCTTCAGGGACCCGGGTGGGTAGTAGATGCCGGCGTGGATGACTTCGCTGTTGCGCGCGCTGGTCTGGGTGCCGAAGCTGTCCTCGGCCTCCAGCACCAGCACCTCGCGCCCGGCCAGGGCCAGCGCGCGCGCCACCGCCAGGCCGACCACGCCGGCGCCGATGACCACGCAATCGACGTGCTCGGCCATCACCCGCCTTCGATGCCGGCCAGCACGGCCACGGCGTTGTCGCCCAGCTCGGCCGCGGCGTAGCCGCCCTCCAGCAGCAGGGCCGTGGGCAGACCCAGGCGCGCCAGGCGCTGGCCCAGGTGGGTGAAGTCGGCGCGCTGCAGGGCAAACTGGCTGATCGGGTCGCCGGCAAAGGTGTCCAGCCCCAGCGACACCACCAGCGCGTCGGCGCGGTGCCGGGCGATGCGCTGGCAGGCCGCCGCCAGCGCCTCGAACCATGCCGCCACGCTGCTGCCGGCTGCCAGCGGCAGGTTCAGGTTGAAGCCCTGCCCGGCGCCCGCGCCGGTCTCGTCGGCGTGGCCCAGGTAGAACGGGTATTCGGTGCGCGGGTCGCCGTGGATGCTGACGAACA
>CAYZGL010000173.1:0-9477 GCA_964477985.1 uncultured Rubrivivax sp.
AAATCGGTAGACGCAGGGGACTCAAAATCCCCCGCCGCAAGGCGTGCCGGTTCGACTCCGGCCCCGGGCACCAGCTTCATCCGCACGCGCGCCGGCCGGCCTTGGCCGGCGCGGCGTGCGGTGCACCGATCGCCGCCGTCGCATGCCGCCGCTTCCGCCGCTGACCAAAGCCCTGATGCTGATCTGCACGGCGGTGTTCTTCGCCGACACCTTCGTGCGGCTGGACTTGTGGTTCGCGTTGTGGCCGCTGCAAAGCGGCATGTTCCTGCCGTGGCAGGTGGTCAGCTACGGCTTCCTGCACGGCAGCCTGACGCACCTGGCGTTCAACATGCTGGGCCTGTGGATGTTCGGCTCCGAGCTCGAGCGCTTGTGGGGCCGCACGCGCTACGGCTGGTTCCTGCTGGCCAGCCTGCTCGCGGCCGCGGCGACGCAGTTGCTGGTCACTTGGCTGAGCGGGTCCAACGTGCCGACGGTGGGCGCGTCGGGCGCGCTGTACGGGCTGCTGCTGGCCTTCGGCATGCTGTTCCCGAACCGCACCATCATGCTGCTGATCCCGCCGATCCCGATGAAGGCGCGCACCTTCGTCATCGTCTTCGGCACGATCGAACTGGTGCTGGGCATGGCCGGGCGCAGCGGGGTCGCGCATTTCGCGCACCTGGGCGGCATGCTCGGCGGCTGGCTGATGATCCGCTACTGGCGCGGCCAGCCGCCGTTCGGCCCGTCAAGGCGGCGCTGAGCCGCTTGCGCGCAGGCCCTCGGCCACCGTCGGGTAGCGCAGGCGCAGTTTCAGCTCGCGCTTCATGCGCCGGTTGTCCAGGCGGCGGGATTCGCTCATGAAGCTCAGGCGTTGCGCCGACAGCTGCGCAGCGGCTTCGGCGCGGCCGATCCGAGGCGCGCGCGGCAGGCCGCACAGCTGGGCGGCAAGATCGAAGTAGTCGCCCATGCGCAGCTCGGTGTCGTCGCACACGTGCAGCGCGCGCTGCGGCAGCGCGCGGTACAGCGCGGCCACGCAGGCACGCGCCAGGTCGTCGGCGTGGATGTGGTTGGTGTACACGTCGTCGGCGGCGTGCAGCACCGGGGTGCCCTGCAGCAGCCGTTCGCGCGGATGGCCGCCGGCGCGGTCGGCGCCGTAGATGCCGGGCACGCGCAGCAGCGACACCGCCACGCCGCTGCGCCGGCCGTACCAGCGCAGTTGCGCCTCGGCGTCGGCGCGGCGCAGCGCGCGTGCAGTGCCCGGGCGCAGCGCGCGGGTTTCGTCGAAACGCGCGCCGCCGCAGTCGCCATACACGCCGCTGGTGCTGGCGTAGACGATGCGCCGCGTGCGGGCGCGGCGCGCCAGCGCCTGCACCAGCTTGCGTGTGCGCGGGTCGCGCTCGCCGTCGGGCGGCGGCGGCGCCAGGTGCAGTACGGCATCGGCCAGGCCGCCGAGGCGGCCGAGCGTGCGCGCATCGTCCAGGTCGCCCAGCAGCGGCAGCGCGCCGGCGCGGCGCAGCACCGGCAGCCGCGCCGGCGACGAGCTCAGCGCGAGCACGCGCCAGCGGCCGCGCAGCAGCGGCAGCACGCGCAGGCCGATGTCGCCGCAGCCGACGATCAGCAGCACCGGCATGCGCGCGCGGCGGGACAGGGGGGCGGGCATCGGTACGAAGCGCTGCGAAGCGGTGCGGGCAAAATGCCCGCCAGTCTAGGGCTTGCGCGAACGCCATGAGTTTCACCATCCACCTGCAGCCTGCCGAGCGCAGCTTCGAGGTTGCGCGCGATGAAACCATCCTTGCGGCGGCGATCCGCCAGGGCATCGGCCTGCCCTACGGCTGCCGCGACGGCGCCTGCGCCTCGTGCAAGAGCCGGCTGCTCGAAGGCCGCGTGGTGCACGGCGCGCACCAGCTGCGCGCGCTGTCCAGCGAGGAGGAGGACGCCGGGCTGATCCTGACCTGCTGCGCCACGGCGCAGACCGACTGCCGCATCGAGGCGCGCAGCGTGCCCGGTGCCGGCGAATTCCCGGTGCTGAAGATGCCAGCGCGCGTGCTGAGCCTGCAGCGTGCGGCGGCCGACGTGATGATCGTCAAGCTGCAGCTGCCGGCCAACCAGAACCTGCAGTACCGCGCCGGCCAGTTCATCGAGATCATCCTGCGCGACGGCGCGCGGCGCAGCTACTCGATGGCCAACGCGATGCACCGGCTGGGCAGCCCGCCGGCACTGGAGCTGCACCTGCGCCACATGGCCGGCGGCCAGTTCACCGACCACGTCTTCGGCAGCATGCGCGACAAGGAGATCCTGCGCATCGAAGGCCCCTTCGGCAGCTTCTTCCTGCGCGAGGACTCGCAGCGGCCGATCGTGCTGCTGGCCTCGGGCACCGGCTTCGCGCCGATCAAGGCGTTGATCGAACATATGCAGGCCAAGGCCATCACGCGGCCGGCCACGCTGTACTGGGGCTGCCGCCGCCGCGCCGACCTGTACCTGAACGACTGGGCCGAGAGCGCCGCCGCCGCGATGCCGCAGCTGCGTTATGTGCCGGTGCTGTCGGAGAGCTTCGGCGAAGGCTGGAGCGGGCGTACCGGGCTGGTGCACCGCGCGGTGATCGACGACTTTCCCGACCTGTCGGCGCACCAGGTCTATGCCTGCGGCACGCCGGTGATGGTCGACTCGGCGCGCCACGACTTCGTCGCGCACTGCGCCTTGCCCGCCGGCGAGTTCTACGCCGACGCCTTCACCTCCGAGGCCGACAAGCACCCCAGCGTATGACGCGCGGGGGCTGGCAGCGCACTGCCCGCGCCGCACGGCACGGGCGTACACGCCGAGGCCCGCCGTGTGGTGCGACGGGCGCCGCGCCCGCGCGTGGCAGCGGCGGCGCTCGCGCGCCGTGGCGCTATTCGCCCAGGTAGGCCGCCTTGACCTTGGGGTCGTCCAGCAGTTGCCGCGCCGGCCCGCTCATCGTCACCTCGCCCGATTCCATCACGTAGCCGCGGTCGGCCAGTTCCAGCGCGCGGCTGGCGTTCTGTTCGACCAGCAGCACCGTGGTGCCGCGCTGGTGGATGTCGTGCACCACCTCGAAGATCTTGTCGACCATGATCGGGCTCAGGCCCATCGACGGTTCGTCCAGCAGCAGCACCTTCGGGCGCGCCATCAACGCGCGGCCCATTGCCAGCATCTGCTGCTCGCCGCCGCTCATCGTGCCCGACAGCTGGTCGCGGCGCTCCTTGAGCCGCGGAAAGATGGCGAAGACCTTCTCGATGTCGGCCTCGATCTCGTTGTCGTCGCGCACGTAGGCGCCCATCAACAGGTTCTCGGTGATGGTCATGCGGGTGAAGCAGCCGCGCCCTTCGGGCACCATCACCAGGCCCTGCTTGACCAGGTCCCAGGCGCCGCGGCCCTTGATCGACTGGCCCAGATACTCGACCTCGCCGCCGGCCACCGGCTGCAGGCCGGTGACGGCCTTCAGCGTGGTGGTCTTGCCCGCGCCGTTGGCGCCGATCAGGCTGACCAGCTCACCTTGGCGTACTTCGAAGGTCGCGCCCTTGACCGCCTGGATGCCGCCATAGGCGACCTTCAGCGCGCTTACCTTCAACAGCACCGGTTGCGTCATCGTCGGCCCCTCAATGTGTCTTGTGGCCGGCGCCCAGGTAGGCTTCGATCACCTTCTCGTTGCGCTGCACCTCGCCCGGCGTGCCCTCGGCGATCTGCCTGCCGTAGTCGAGCACGGTGAGGCGGTCGCACAGGCCCATCACCAGCTTGACGTCGTGCTCGATCAGCAGGATGGTGCGCCCGTCCTTGCGGATGCGGTCGATCAGCTCGCGCAGCACCACCTTCTCGGTGGCGTTCATGCCGGCGGCCGGCTCGTCGAGGGCGATCAGCTTGGGCTCGGTGGCCAGCGCGCGCGCGATTTCCAGCCGCCGCTGGTCGCCGTAGCTGAGCGTGCGCGACTTGTACTCGGCCAGGCGGCGGATGCCGACGTAGTCCAGCAACTCGTGCGCGCGCGCCGCGATGTCGGCCTCCTCGGCCTTGAACTTCGCGGTGCGAAACAGCGCGCCGACCAGCCCGGAATGGGTGCGCACGTGGCGGCCGACCATCACGTTCTCGAGCGCCGTCATCTCGGGGAACAACCGGATGTTCTGGAAGGTGCGCGCGATGCCCTGGCGCGCCACCTCATGCACCGCAGTGGGCTTGTAGGGCTGGCCGCCGAGCTGGAAACTGCCGGCATCGGGGGTGTACAGCCCGGTGATGACGTTGAAGAAGGTGGTCTTGCCGGCGCCGTTGGGGCCGATCAGGCCGTAGACCTGGCCGCGCTCGATGCGGATGCCCACATCGGACAGCGCCTGCAGCCCGCCGAAGCGCTTGCTCACGCCCTTGACCTCGAGTACGACTTCGCTCATCGCGGCCTCACTTCGCGGTGGCAGGGCTGGGCGCCGCCTTGCCGTGTTCGGGCGGCGGCATCAGGCCGCGCGGGCGCAGCAGCATGATGACGATCATCGCCAGCGCGATCAGCAGCTGGCGCAGGATCGACGCGTCCAGCCGGCCGTCGGTCAGGTGCTGCAGCGGCCCGGCGACGTAGCGCAGCACCTCGGGCAAGGCCGACAGCAGCAGCGCCCCCAGGATCACGCCGGGCAGATACCCCATGCCGCCGAGCACGACCATCGCCACGATCATGATGCTTTCCATCAGGCTGAACGATTCGGGGCTGACGAAGCCCTGGAAGGCGGCGAACATCGAACCGCTGACGCCGCCGAAGGTGGCCCCCATGCCGAAGGCCAGCAGCTTCATGTTGCGCGTATTGATGCCCATCGCCTTGGCCGCGATCTCGTCCTCGCGGATCGCCATCCAGGCGCGGCCGATGCGGCTGAGTTCCAGCCGATGGCACAACACCACGCTGCCCACCACCAGCGCCAGGAACAGCCAGTAGTACAGCGTCACCGACGCGATGGAAAAACCGCCGACCACCAGCGGCTTGCCGAAGTTGACGCCGAAGATCGTGAACGGGTCGATGCGATCCAGACCGCGCGGCCCGTTGGTGATGTTCACCGGATGCTCGAGGTTGTTCATGAACACGCGGATGATCTCGCCGAAGCCCAGCGTGACGATCGCCAGGTAGTCGCCGCGCAGCTTGAGCACCGGCGTGCCCAGCAGCACACCGGCCAGCGCCGCCAGCCCCGCGCCCAGCGGCACGACGACCCAGATCGGCATGTGCAGCCCCTTGGGGAACATCGCGGCGATCCACGGGAAGGTCTCCGTCAGGTGCGGGCTGGCCAGCAGCGCATACATGTACGCGCCCACCGCATAGAAGGCGACATAGCCGAGGTCGAGCAAGCCGGCGTAGCCGACGATGATGTTCAGCCCCAGTGCCAGCAGCGTGTAGAGCAAGGCGGTGGCCAGGATGCGCACCCAGCCCTGGCCGAACTGCTGCACGAACAGCGGCAGCGCGACCAGCGCCACCGCGCACACGAGAAAGACGGCGAACTTGTTCTTCATGGTGGGCCTGCGTGCGGTTGGCTAGGCGCGGTCGGCCACACGCTCGCCCAGCAACCCTTGCGGGCGCAGCGTGAGCACCAGGATCAGCGTGGCGAAGGCGAACACGTCGGCATAGTGGCTGCCGAACACGCCGCCGGTGAGCTCGCCCAGGTAGCCGGCGCCCAGCGCCTCGACCAGCCCCAGCACCAGCGCGCCGACCACCGCGCCGGCCAGGTTGCCGATGCCGCCCAGCACCGCCGCGGTGAAGGCCTTCAGCCCCGGCAGGAAACCCATGGTGTGCTGCACCGTGCCGTAGTTGGCCGCCCACATGATGCCGGCCACCGCGGCCAGCGCCGCGCCGATGACGAAGGTGGCCGAGATCACGAAGTCGGGCTTCACGCCCATCAGCCCGGCCACGCGCGGGTTCTCGGCCGTGGCGCGCATCGCCCGCCCCAGCTTGGTGCGGTTCACCAGCCACATCAGCGCCGACAGGATCACGACCGTCAAACCGAGGATCAGGCACTGCGTGATCGTGATCACCGGGCCGCCGAGGTCGATCGGATCGGGCGGCAGCAGCGTGGGGAACGGCTTCGGGTTGGGCTTCCAGATGATCATCGCCAGCGTCTGCAGCAGCAGGCTCATACCGATGGCGGTGATCAGCGGCGACAGCCTGGGCGCGCTGCGCAGCGGCCGGTAGGCGATCTTCTCGATGCTGAAGTTCAGCGCGCAGCACACCAAAACGGCCAGCGGCACGGACAGCAGCAGCAGCACCCAGCCGGGCATGCCCGAGCCGGCCATCGCCGTGGTGAAGGTCCAGCTGACCAGCGCGCCGATCATCAGGACCTCGCCGTGCGCGAAGTTGATCAGGCCGATGATGCCGTACACCATCGTGTAGCCCAGCGCGACCAGCGCATACATGCTTCCCAGCACCAGACCGTTGATGATCTGCTGGACGAAGGTTTCCATCGATGCCTCTCCTGTAGGCGGTCTGCTTCGGACCGCATCAGCCTGAGTGCCCACCCGACACAGTGTGTGCATCGGGCGAAGCGGGGCGCGATTCTAGGGTTGCGCCTCGCGGCCGCCTGCGCGGGCTTTCCCGCTTGGCAGCGGCGCTTTTCAGCCGCTTCTTCCGGCCGCCGCATCCCGCGCGCGCAGCTCGGCCAGCCGTTCGCCGATGCGTTGTTCCAGGCCGCGCGGCACCGGTTCGTAGAAGCGCGTGTGCGGCAGGCCCTCGGGCAGATAACGCTCGCCGGCGGCGTAGCCGCCGGCTTCGTCGTGGGCGCAGCGGTAGCCTTCGCCGTGGCCGAGCTGCTTCATCAGCCGGGTCGGCGCATTGCGCAGATGCGCTGGCACGGCGCGCGTGCCGTCGTTGCGCACCAGCTCGCGCACCGCATTCCAGGCCGCATGGACCGCGTTGGACTTGGGCGCCACCGCCAGGTACACCGCCGCCTGTGCCAGCGCCAGCTCGCCTTCGGGCGAACCCAGACGCTCGTAGACCTCGGTGGCGTCGAGCGCCAGGCGCAGCGCGCGCGGATCGGCCAGGCCGATGTCCTCGCTGGCCATGCGCAGCAGCCGCCGCGCCACATAGCGCGGGTCGGCACCGCCGTCGAGCATGCGCGCCAGCCAGTACAGCGCGGCGTCGGGATCGGAGCCGCGCACCGCCTTGTGCAGCGCCGAGATCGTGTCGTAGAAGTGGTCGCCGCCCTTGTCGCAGCGGCGCAGCGACTCGCCCAGCGCCTGTTCGAGCAGCGCTTCGTCGATGGCCGCAGCACCCAGGCCGCCGGCCAGGCGGGCGGCGTTCTCGTAGGCGTTGAGCAGCCGGCGCGCGTCGCCGTCGGCGTGGGCGATCAAACGCTCGCGCGCGCCGTCGGCCAAGGGCGGCGCGACCAGCGGGCCTTGCGCGCGTTGCAGCAGCTGCGCCAGCGCCTCGTGCTGCAGCGGCTCGAGCACGTGCACCGTGGCACGCGACAGCAGCGCGGAGTTGACCTCGAACGACGGGTTCTCGGTGGTCGCGCCGATGAAGGTGAACAGCCCCGATTCCACGTGCGGCAGGAACGCATCCTGCTGCGCCTTGTTGAAACGGTGCACCTCGTCGACGAAGACCACCGTGGCGCGGCCTGCGCTGCGCGCGATGCGCGCGCGCTCGACCGCATCGCGGATGTCCTTGATGCCGGCCAGCACCGCCGACAGCACGATGAACTCGGCATCGACCGCGCCCGCCAACAGCCGCGCCAGCGTGGTCTTGCCCACGCCCGGCGGGCCCCACAGGATCATCGAATGCAGGTGCGCGGATGCGAAGGCCACGCGCAGCGGCTTGCCCGGGCCGAGCAGGTGCGCTTGGCCCGCCACCTCGTCCAGCGTGCGCGGACGCAGCCGCTCGGCCAGCGGCGCGTCGCCGTCAGGCACCAGCGGCGCGGCTGCCGGCGCGCCTGCCGGCGCGGGCTCGGCACCGAACAGCGAGTCCTGCGCGTCCATCGGCGCCTACTGCTCGATGACGTCGGCGCCCTGGGGCGGCACGAAGCGGAAGCTGGCCTGGGCGATCGGCACGTTGGCCGCGTATTGGCTGAAGTCCAGCCGGGAACGCTGGCCGAAGCCGTCGAGGATCTCCACCGCGGCCAGCTCCTTGCCGCGGAAGCCGATACGCATGGACTGGAAAGCGCCTTCCTTCTGCCTGGGCATGGCCTGCACCCAGTCGATGCCGCCGTCGGAGGGCATCGCGGCCAGCTCGAACTCCTTGTCGAGCGACGCGCCGGCCAGCAGCGCCGCCGGCGTCGCGCCCAGCGCCTGGCCCAGCTTGCGCACCGTGACCTGGTTCAAGTCCACGTCGTGGATCCAGACCTTGTGGCCGTCGGAGACGATCAGCTGCTCGAAGGGCTTGGCATAGGCAAAGCGGAAGCGGTTGGGTCGCTCGAACTCGAAGCTGCCGCTGGAGCTGCGCTTCTTCTGCCCGTCGGCCGAGCTCACCACCTGCATGAACACGGCGCGCCCCGACTTCACCTCGCGCACGAACTCGCGCAGCGTGTCCACGGCATCGGCGCGCGCCGCGGCACAAGCCCACAACAGCGCGCCCATCAAGCACACGCCGCGGAACCGGCTTCGCCGGGCCGCTGGCGTGGCCCCCCTGGGGGAGAGCGGCGCAGCCGCTTCGGGGGGGGGCTTATTCATCCCTCTTCGGCACGATCAGCTCGCGGTTGCCGTTGCTCGCCATCGCCGAGACCAGCCCGGACTTCTCCATCTGCTCGAGCAGCCGCGCGGCGCGGTTGTAGCCGATGCGCAGGTGGCGCTGCACCAGGGAGATCGACGCGCGGCGGTGCTGCAGCACGACGGCCACCGCCTGGTCGTACATCGGGTCGGCCTCGCCGCTGCCGCCGGCGATCTCGCTGAGCGCGGCCGCGTCGGCCTCGCCTTCGAGCACGCCGCCTTCGAGCAGGCCGTCGATGTAGTTCGGTTCGCCCTGCGCGCGCAGGTAGTCGACGACGCGGTGCACCTCGTCGTCGCTGACGAAGGCGCCATGCACGCGCACCGGCAAGCCGGTGCCCGCGGCCAGGTACAGCATGTCGCCCTGCCCCAGCAGCGCCTCGGCGCCCATCTGGTCGAGGATGGTGCGGCTGTCGATCTTGCTCGCCACCTGGAACGACAGGCGCGTCGGGATGTTGGCCTTGATGAGGCCGGTGATCACGTCCACGCTGGGGCGCTGCGTGGCCAGCACCAGGTGGATGCCGCAGGCGCGCGCCTTCTGTGCCAGGCGCGCGATCAGCTCCTCGATCTTCTTGCCGACCACCATCATCAGGTCGGCGAGTTCGTCGATCACGACCACGATGTTCGGCAGCCGCTCCAGCGGCTCGGGGGTCTCGGGCGTCAGGCTGAAGGGGTTGGCCAGCGGCTCGCCGCGCTCCACGCTTTCGGCGATCTTCTTGTTGTAGCCGGCCAGGTTGCGCACGCCGAGCTTGCTCATCAGCTTGTAGCGCCGCTCCATCTCGGCCACGCACCAGTTCAGCGCGTTGCCGGCCTGCTTCATGTCGGTGACCACCGGGCACA
>CAYZGL010000174.1:0-9444 GCA_964477985.1 uncultured Rubrivivax sp.
TCGTCGTACGCCGGCTTGACCACGCCCGACCAGGTGTCGTAGGCGATGCCGTGCGAGGGCATGTCCTTGTACGGCCCGGTGGTGCCGTAGCCCGAGACGGTGCAAAAGACGATCTTCGGGTTGATCTCGCGCAGCTGCTCGTAGCCCAGCCCGAAGCGCGCCAGCGCGCCGGGCTTGGAGCCTTCGATCACCACGTCGGAAGCGCGCACCAGCTCGCGGTAGACCTCGCGCGCGGCTTCGTTCTTCAGGTCCAGCGTCAGGCTGCTCTTGCCGCGGTTCAGGTGGTAGTGCATCAGCGACACGCCTTCGATGATCGGCCAGGTCATCTCGCGGATGTAGTCGCCCGCGGGGGTCTCGACCTTGATCACATCGGCGCCCAGGTCGGCCAGCGAGGTGGTGATGGATGCCGGTGCCAGGATCGCGCTTTCGATCACGCGCAGGCCGGCCAGCGGCGCGGTGGGTGTGTTTTGCATGGACGGGTGCTCTGGAGGTGTCGCGGTCAGCATAGGCCAAGCGTTTGCGCCCGTTCGCGCGCGTCAATTCTGAAGCGGCCTATACGAGCGCAAATCGGGTCAGCAGCCCGGCAAGCGTTTGTAGTGCGGGCCTGCGGCCTACAGAATCGCAAACACGGACGCGTGCATCGCTGTCGCGTCGGTTGCGCATCGCCGCTTTCGCGGTGCATGCGCGCAGTTCAAAGGTCCGTGGCCATCCGAGGAGCCCGTCATGAGCAGTCTGAAAGCCGGTTCGCGCCTGAAGAGCGCGGTGTGCGACGCCGAAGTGATGGTGGTGCGTGCCGCCGAGGGCGAGCACCGCCTGTGTTGCGGCGGCGCCGAGATGGTCGCGCTGGCCGCGGCCAAACCCGAGGGCGCGGTGCTCGATGCCGCGCAGGCGCAAGGCACGCTGATCGGCAAACGCTACGCCGACGCGGCGCAGCGCTTCGAGTTCCTGTGCACCAAGGGCGGCAAGGGTTCGCTGTCGCTGAACGGCGAGGCGCTCGAGGTCAAGCAGGCCAAGGCGCTGCCGTCGTCCGATTGAAGCTCGATTGCCTGCTGAGCCATCCGTTGCGCGCCGCGCGCTGGAGCCCATGACATGAATATCGTGATGACCCTGGAGATGGCCGCCGAGTGCCATCCCGAGCGCATCGGCGTGCGCTGCGGCGAACAGTCGCTGAGCTACGGCCGCTGGCTGCAGCTGGCCAAACATGCGGCGCGCCATGTGCGCGCCAGCGGCGCCGCCCATGTCGGGCTGCTCGACGTCAACAGCCCGGCGGCCTGTGTCGCGCTGTATGCCGCGGCCTATGCCGGCGTGCCCTACGTGCCGCTGAACTACCGGCTCACGCCGGCCGAGATCGAAGCGCTGCTGGCGCGCATCACGCCGGCCCTGGTCGTGGCCGATGCGCAGCTGCTGGCCGGGGTGAAGGTGCCCGAGGGCATCCGCACCGTGTCGCGCGAGCAGTTCATGGCGCAGGCCGAGCAAGGCGACGAGCTCGACGCGCAGGCCGACCCGTCGGCGGTGGCGGTGCAGCTGTTCACCAGCGGCACCACCGGCGTACCCAAGGCGGCGGTGCTGCGCCACGAGAACCTGATGAGCTACATCCTCGGCACGGTGGAGTTCGGTGCCGCCGACGAAGCCGAAGCCACGCTGGTGGCGGTGCCGCCGTACCACATCGCCGGCATCTCGGCGGTGCTGAGCTCGACCTACGCTTGCCGACGCATGGTGCAGCTGCCCAACTTCGATGGCCGCGCCTGGCTCGAGCTGTGCCGCGGCGAGGGCGTGAGCCACGCCTTCGTCGTGCCGACCATGCTGTCGCGCGTGATCGAATGCATCGACCACGATGGCGTGCCGGCCGAGCTGCCGCGCCTGCGCGCGCTGGCCTACGGCGGCGGCAAGATGCCCGCGCCGGTGATCGAACGCGCGATGCGGGCCTGGCCGCACGTCGACTACACCAACGCCTACGGGTTGACCGAAACCAGCTCGACCATCGCGCTGCTCGACCCCGACGAGCACCGCACCGGCTTCCACGCCAGCGACCCGGCGGTGCGCAAGCGGCTGCATTCGGTGGGCAAGCCGATCGGATCGATCGAGCTCGAGATCCGCGGCGCCGACGGCCGGCCGGTGGCCGAAGGCGAAGTCGGCGACGTCTTCGTGCGCGGCGGCCAGGTGTCGGGTGAATACGAAGGCGTGGGCAGCCTGCGCGACGACGGCGGCTGGTTCGCCACACGCGACCGCGGTTATCTGGACGCCTACGGCTTCCTGTACCTGGACGGGCGCGCCGACGACGTCATCGTGCGCGGCGGCGAGAACATCTCGCCCGGCGAGATCGAGGACGTGCTGCGCGCGCATCCGGCGGTGGCCGACGCCGCGGCGGTGGCGATCGCCGACGCGCAATGGGGCGAGGCGGTGGGCGCGGTGATCGTCAAGGCGCCCGGCGCCGAGGTCGGCGCGGCCGAGTTGCAGGACTGGGTGCGCCAGCGGCTGCGCTCGTCGCGGGTGCCGGCGCAACTGCGCTTTCGCAGCGAACTGCCGCACAACGAGATGGGCAAGATCCTGCGGCGCGTGCTGAAGGACGAGTTCGCCGCGAATTGAGCCGGGCCATGACGCCGGCCACGGACGACACCCTGCCGCTGGCCGGCAGGGTCGCCGGTGTTCGCGGCACTGGCGTGGCCAGCCGCTACGCCGCAGCGCTGCTTGCCCATCTGGGCGCGCAGCCGCGCACGCTGGGCCAGACCGAGGACGAGCACCCGGCGCTGGCTTGGGCGCGCAGCGGCCTGATGGCGCTGACCGGCGCGCGCGACGCGCCGCCGCAGATGCTGGTGGCGCCGCTGGCGGCCTGCGCCGAGGGCGTGGTGCTCGCGCTGGCCGCACTCGACGCACCCTTGCCCGAAAGCTTCGCCAGCGGCGCGGCGCTGCTCGGCGAGCGCGCGGCGATGTTGGGTCTGCAGCGCAACGGCGCCGTCAGCGCGGGCGGCAGTTGCCGCTTGCTGCGTTGCCGCGACGGCATGCTGGCCGTCAATCTCGCGCGGCCCGAAGACTGGGCGTCGGTTGCGGCCTGGCTGGATGGCGACGCGGCGTCGGACTGGGACGGCCTGGCGCACGCGCTGCGCCATCACGGCCGCGACCCAGCCATCGAGCGTGCCCGTTTGCTCGGCCTGCCGGTGGCTGCCGCGGCACTGCCCGTGGCCGGGCCGCCGCCGGGCACGTGGTGCAGCGTGCGGCGCTGCGCCGCAAGGCTCGAGCGCCGTGGCCGCCAGCGCCCGCTGGTGGTCGACCTGTCGTCGCTGTGGGCCGGGCCGCTGTGCGCGCAACTGCTGCAACAGCTCGGCGCGCGCGTCATCAAGGTCGAGAGCATCCGGCGGCCCGACGGCGCCAGGAGCGATGCGCGCCCCGGCGCGGCGGCCTTCTTCGACCGGCTGAACGCCGGCAAGGCCAGCGTCGCGCTGGACTTCGGCAACGCGGCCGACGTGGCGCGGCTGCGCCGGCTGCTGCAGCGCGCCGACATCGTCATCGAATCGGCGCGGCCGCGCGCGCTGCGCCAGCTCGGCATCGACGCGGCGCAGTTGCTGGCCGCCAACCCCGGCCTGAGCTGGGTCGGCCTCAGCGGTTACGGGCGCGAAGAGCCCGCGGCGAACTGGGTTGCCTTCGGCGACGACGCCGGTGTGGCCGGCGGCCTGTCGGCGCTGCTGGCGGCAAGCAGCGGCGCCGGCTGGTCGTTCTGCGCCGACGCCATCGCCGACCCGTTGACCGGGCTGCACGCCGCGCTGGCCGCGTGGAGCGCCTGGCGCGGCGGCGGCGGCGTGCTCGTCGACGTGGCGCTGCAGCGCGTGGTGGCGCACTGCGCGGGCTTCGAGCTGCCGCGCCGGCCCGAGGCGCTGGCCGCGCGTTGGCGGCGTTGGAGCGGCATGGCGTGGTCCGCGGGGCTGGCCGAGTTGCGCCCCAGCGCACCGCCGCCCAGCGCAGCGGCGTGCGCACTCGGCGCCGACAGCGCCGCCGTGCTCGACGAGCTGGCCGCGTGATGCCAACCCGCCCGGTGCTGACGATCCACCGCGCCGACCTGGGCCGCGGCGCGAATGCGTCGATCCGCATCGCCGACGGGCATATCGTCGCGATCGCCAGCCACGGTGAGCGGCTGGACCCGGTGCGCGGCGAACAGCAGTTCGACGCCGCCGGCGCGGCCGTGCTGCCGGGGCTGCACGACCACCACATCCACCTGCTGGCCCATGCCGCCGCGCTGGCCTCGCTGCAGTGCGGGCCGCCGCAGCAGCGCTCGGCCGAGACGCTGGCCACGGCGCTGCGGCAGGCGGCGGGCGAGGGTGCCGGCAAGGGCGACGGCAACGGCAACGACGGCTGGCTGCGCGGCATCGGTTATCACGCATCGGTGGCCGGCGACATCGACCGCGACTGGCTCGACGCCATCGTGCCCCACCGGCCGCTGCGCATCCAGCACCGCAGCGGGCAGTTGTGGATCCTCAACTCGCGCGCGCTGGCGCGGCTCGGTGTGGCCGACGACGGCGGCGGCGACCCCTTCGAGCGCAGCGCCGGCCGGCTCACCGGTCGCCTGTACGGCGCCGATCAATGGCTGCGGCAGCGGCTCGGCGCGGCGCTGCCCGGCCTGGGCGCGGTCAGCCTGGCGCTGGCGCGGCGCGGCGTCACCGGCGTCACCGACGCCAGCCCCGGCAATGGCCTGCCCGAGTTCGAGCACTTCGCTGCCGAACAAGCGCGCGGCCCGCTGCGGCAAAGTGTGCTGGTGATGGGCGGTGCGCAGCTCGACGGCGTGGCGCCGCGCGCCGGCCTGGCCGTGGGGCCGACCAAACTCTATCTGCGTGAAGTCGCGCTGCCGCCGTTCGACGCGCTGTGCGGCGACATCCGGCGCAGCCACGCGGTGGGCCGCGCGGTGGCGGTCCATTGCGTGACGCTGGCCGAGCTGGTGCTGGCGGTGCAGGCGCTGCAAGAGTGCGGCGTGCACGACGGTGACCGCATCGAGCACGCGTCGCTGTGTTCGCCGCAGGCGCTCGAGCTGCTGCGCAGCGCGTGTGTGCGTGTCGTGACGCAGCCGCATTTCGTGTTCGAGCGCGGCGATGCCTATCGCGCCGAGTTGAGCGCCGACGAACTCGGCTGGCTGTACCGTGGCCGCAGCCTGGTCGACGCCGGCATCCGCCTTGCGGCCGGCAGCGATGCACCCTACGGGGCAGCCGATCCGTGGGCGTCGATGGCGGCCGCGGTGCGCCGGCGCAGCCGCAGCGGCTGCGTGATCGGCGCCGACGAAGCGCTGGCGCCGGCCCAGGTGCTCGGCTTGTTCGGCGGCGATGCGTCGCGCCCCGGCCAGGGCGCGGCCGCGCTGGCGCTGGGTGCGCGCGCCGACCTGTGCGTGCTCGACCGCAACCGCAGCGAGATGGCGGCCGACTTTGCTGCCGTCCAGCTGCGGCTTACCCTGCGTCAGGGTGAGCCGATCTGGGTGGCCTGATGCGCCGCAGTGGCGATCCAGACCGACAAGGAGAAAGACGATGCAACAGGATTTCGACGTGGTGGTGGTGGGCTCCGGCGCCGGCGCCATGCTGGGCGCGGTGCGCGCCGCCGACCAGGGGCTGTCGGTGCTGGTGGTGGAGAAGTCCGAATACGTCGGCGGCACCTCGGCGATCTCGGGCGGCGGCATCTGGATCCCGTGCAACGACGACATGGCGCGTGCCGGCGTGCGCGACAGCGACGAGGCGGCGTTCCGCTACCTGAAGGCCTGCGTGCGCGGTCTGGCGGCTGACGACCGCGTGCTGGCCTACGTGGAAAGCGCACGCGAGATGGCGCGCTACCTGGGGCAGGTCGGTGTGCCCTACCGCTGCATGCCGCTGTACAGCGACTACTACCCGGCGCTGCCCGATGCGTTGCCGGGCGGGCGCACGATGGACCCGCTGCCCTTCGACGCGCGCAAGCTGGGGCTGGACGGGCTGGAGCAACTGCGCCCGTGCAACCCGGGGCAGCTGATCATGGGCCGCATGCAGATCACCGCCTTCGAGGCGCGCTCGATGCTGGCGCAGGAGGCCAAGGGCAAGTGGCAGCTGATCTGGATCATGCTGCGCTACTTCCTGGACTTCTCGTGGCGCCGGCGCACCGCCAAGGACCGCCGCCTGACCGGCGGCCAGGCGCTGCTGGGCGGGCTGCTGCATGCGGCGCACCAGCGCGGCGTCACGCTGTGGTTGAAGTCGCCGTTGCAATCGCTGGTGGTGGAAGACGGCGCGGTCAAGGGCGTGGTGCTCGAGCGCGACGGCAAGGCGCTGACCGTGCGCGCGCGCAAGGCGGTGCTGCTGGGCGCCGGTGGCTTCGAGCGCAACCAGGCGATGCGCGAGCAGTACCTGCCCCAGCCCACCGACCAGGCCTGGACCGCGACGCCGCCGGGCAACAACACCGGCGATGCGATCCGCGCCGGCGAGCAGGCCGGCGCCGCGGTGGCGCTGATGGCGCTGACCTGGGGCGTGCCCACCATCGACGTGCCGGGCGAAGAGAAGTACCGCGGCATCTTCGTCGAGCGTTCGCTGCCCGGCTGCATCGTGGTCAACGCGCGCGGCGAGCGCTTCACCAACGAATCGGGGCCGTACCCCGAATTCCAGCAGGCGATGTTCGCCGACCACGCCCGCAGCGGCGGGGCGATTCCGGCGTGGATCGTGTTCGACGCCGACTTCCGCAAGAAGTACCCGCTGGGCCCGCTGATGCCGGCGTCCGCGCTGCCCGACGCCAAGATGCCGGCCGACTGGCTGGGCAAGGTGTACTGGAAGGCCGATACGCTGCAGGCGCTGGCCGCGCAGATCGGCGTCGACGCCCAGGGGCTGGTTGCCAGCGCGGCGAAGATGAGCGACTACGCGCGCAGCGGCAAGGACCTGGACTTCGACCGCGGCGGCAACAGCTTCGACCGCTACTACGGCGACATCCACGTCAAGCCCAACCCGAACCTGGCGCCGATCGCCAAGGCGCCGTTTTATGCGATGAAGTTCTGGCCCGGCGACATCGGCACCAAGGGCGGCCTGCTCACCGACCGCGATGCGCGTGTGCTCGACGCCGCTGGCCAGCCGATCCCGGGGCTGTACTGCGTGGGCAACAACTCGGCGTCCGCGATGGGGCCGGCCTACCCGGGTGCGGGCGGCACGCTCGGCCCGGGCATGACCTTCGCCTACCGCGCGGTGGCGCACATGGTGGGCCAGCCGCTGGCGCTGCGCCGCAGCGATCTGCTGCAGCCGGCGCCGTCGGCCTCGGCATCGCCGTTGGCCGCGACGGTGGCCGCGTGAGAGCGCACCGGGTGGACGCAACGGCGATGCCGCCGGCCGCAACCGCATCGCTTTGCCTCGGCGTGTCGCGTGCGCGCTGCCCGATGATGGCGGCCGCGGGTGCCGGCTGTGCGTGCTGCCCGTGACCCTCGCGAGGATGTGCCGATGAAACTGAAAGACAAGGTGGCCGTGGTGACCGGGGCCGGGCAGGGCATGGGCCGCGCCATCGCGCGGTTGTTCGCACAGGAAGGCGCCAAGGTGGTCGCGCTCGACCTCAAGCTGGACAACGCGCAGCAAACGGTGGCCGGCAGCAGCGGCGTCGCGCGCAAGCTCAACGTCGCCGACAGCGCCGCGGTCAAGCTGCTGTTCGACAGCGTGGTGGCCGAGTTCGGCGCCATCGACGTGCTGGTCAACAACGCCGGCATCGGCGGCCTGGACAAGTTCATCGACACCAGCGACGAGGCCTGGGCGCGGGTCATCGCCATCAACCTGAACGGTGCCTTCTACTGCGCACGCGAAGCGGCGCGCGCGATGGTGGCGGCTGGGCGCGGCGGCGCGGTGATCAACATCGCCAGCTCGGCCGCGGCCAGCGGCGACGGCCCGGTGCACTACTGCGCGTCCAAGGCCGGGCTGATGGGGCTGACGCGCGGCATGGCGCGCGAACTGGCGCCGCACCGGATCCGCGTCAATACGCTGGTGCCGGGGCCGACCAACACGCCGATGATGGCCGGCGTGCCCGAGGCCTGGGCCAAATCGATCATCCAGGGCGTGCCGCTGGGCCGCATGGGCGAGCCCGAGGACATCGCACGTGCCGCGCTGTTTCTGGCCAGCGACGACAGCGGCTTCGTCACCGGGCAGAACATCGCGGTCAACGGTGGCTGCGTATTCTTCTGACCACCGATCGACAATGGACTGCCGACGGCCGCAACAAGGCCGCGGCTTGAAGGAGCGTTCGACGATGAAACTGTTCGAGCCGGTGAAGCTGGGTGAGCTGCAGCTCGCCAACCGCATCGTGATGGCGCCGATGACGCGCAACCGCGCCGATGCCGACTTCACGCCCAACGCGCTGATGGCGCAGTACTACGCGCAGCGCGCCGACGCCGGGTTGATCATCACCGAGGGGGTGTCGCCCAGCATCACCGGCATCGGCTACTGCCGCCAGCCGGCGATCGAGACCGCGGCGCAGGTCGCGGCGTGGCGGCGCGTCACCGACGCGGTGCACGCGCGCGGCGGGCTGATCGCCTTGCAGGTGATGCACGCCGGGCGCATCGGCTCGAGCCGCATCAAGCCGGCCGGGGTGGAAACCGTGGCGCCATCGGCGCTGCGCGCCGGCGGCGAGGTGTTCACCGACGCGGCGGGCATGCAGCCCTTCGATGTGCCGCGCGCATTGCGCACCGAGGAGATCGCCGCGGTGGTACAGGAATACCGCCAGGCGGCGCTGAACGCGCGCGCTGCCGGCTTCGACGCGGTCGAGCTGCACGGCACCAGCGGCTACCTGCCGCTGCAGTTCCTCTACAGCGAAAGCAACCAGCGCGACGACGCCTACGGCGGCAGCGCCGCCAACCGCGCGCGCTTCGCCTTCGAATGCCTGCAGGCGATGGCCGAGGCGATCGGGCCGGGCCGCGTAGGCCTGCGGCTGAATCCGGGCAACGAATTCAACGACTGCCGCGATGCCGACTCGGCCGCCTCGCACGCCGAACTGATGCGCCAGGCCGCGCCGCTGGGGCTGGCCTGGCTGGAGATCATGCGCGCACCGACATCGGACATCGACGCCTTCGGCATGGCGCGCGAGCATTTCGGCGAGGCATTGATCCTGAACGACGGCTTCGAGGCCGAAACGGCCGAGCGCGCGCTCGAACAAGGGCAGGGCCAGGCGGTGTCGTTTGCACGCCACTTCCTCGCCAACCCCGACCTGGTGCGCCGCTTGCGCGAGGGCCTGCCGCTGGCGAAGTTCAACCGCAAGACGCTCTATACGCCCGGGGCGGCCGGGTACACCGACTACCCGGCGCTCGCCTGAACCCGTTCGCGTTCAATCGCAGGGAACGGGCAGGCCGCTTGCGGCGCATAGCTGTCCTTCGCGAACTCGTTACGGCCGGCATGCCGAGTCGGCTGCGGTAGCGCGCTGGTGGCACCTGCGTTCTCCGGCCCACGCTCGCGGGCGTGGCGCCTGTGGTGCGCCGCCATTGCCTCGCCGCCA
>CAYZGL010000175.1:0-9399 GCA_964477985.1 uncultured Rubrivivax sp.
ACGCCGAGCGGGGGCGTCAGGGCGCGTCGAGCGGGCGTGAGTGGTTCGTTCACGGTTGCTCAGCCGAACAGGCCCGCGTGCTCCTCGCGCAGCAGCTTCTTCTGCACCTTGCCCATCGCGTTGCGCGGCAGCTCGGCGACCACGAAGACCTGCCTGGGCACCTTGTAGTGGGCGATGCGCGTCCTGAGCTCGCTCAGGATGGCGGCGGCGTCGAGCACGGCGCCGGGCTGCGCGACGACCACGGCGACCCCGACCTCGCCGAAGTCGGGGTGCGGCACGCCGACCACCGCGCTCTCGGCGACGCCGGCCAGCGCGTTGATGCAGCCCTCGACCTCGGCCGGGTAGACGTTGTAGCCGCCGCTGATGATGAGGTCCTTGCTGCGCCCGACGATGCTGACGTAGCCGTCGGCGTCGATGCGCCCGACGTCGCCGGTCTTGAACCACAGGTCGGTGGTGAACTCCTCGGCCGTCTTCTCGGGCATGCGCCAGTAGCCCTTGAAGACGTTCGGGCCCTTGACCTCGATGCCGCCGATCTCGCCGCCGGCCAGCGGCAGGCCCTTGTCGTCGCGCACGCGCAAGCCCACGCCCGGCAGCGCGAAGCCGACCGTGCCGCCGCGGCGCGCCGCCTCGGGGCGGTAGGGGTTGGAGGTGAGCATCAGCGTTTCGCTCATGCCGTAGCGCTCGAGGAGGGTGTGGCCGCTGCGCTCGCGCCAGGCGTCGAAGGTCTCGATCAGCAGCGGCGCCGAGCCGCTGACGAACAGGCGCATGTGCGCGCACGCCGCGCGCGTGAGCGCGGGCTCGGCCAGCATGCGCACGTACAGCGTCGGCACGCCCATGAACACCGTCGCCTGCGCCAGCCGTGCGATGACGGCGCGCGCATCGAAGCGGCCGAACCACAGCATCTTGCTGCCCGACAGCAGCGCGGCGTGCACGGCGACGAACAGGCCGTGCACGTGGAAGATCGGCAGCGCGTGCACGAGCGTGTCGCTGCCGGGCGGCTGCGCGGCAAAGCCCCAGTACGCGTGCAGCACCTGCGCGTTGGACAGCAGGTTGCCGTGCGTGAGCATCGCGCCCTTGCTGCGCCCGGTGGTGCCGCTGGTGTAGACGATGGCGGCGAGATCGTCGGCGCGCCTGGGCGCGACCTCGTGCACGTCGCTTTGCCAGGCGGCGCGGTCGAGCAGCGTGCCCTTGCGGTCGTCGTCGAGCGTGTAGACGTGCTTCGTGCCGGCCGTGAACGCGATGCGGCTCACCCAGCCGAAGTGACGCGTGCTGCACACCACCACCGCCGGTTCGGCGTTGCCGACGAAGTACTCGATCTCGCCAGCCTGGTAGGCGGTGTTCAGAGGCAGATAGACGTGGCCGGCGCGCAGCACCGCCAGGTACAGCATCAGCGCCTCGACGCTCTTGTCCACCTGCACCGCGATGCGCGAGGCGCGCGGCAGCGCCAGCGACTGCAACAGGTTGGCCAGCATCGCCGTGCCGCGCTCGAGGTCGCGCCAGCTGTAGAAGAGCGGCACCGGCGTGTCGCAGGTCTCGATCGCCGTCGCGTCCAGCGCGGCGGGGAAGGCGGCGCGCAGCGCCGCGTAGAGGTTGGCGTTGTCCATGTCGTGCGATCCGGCTTGTGCGTGTGGCCGCGGGTCCTGCGTGCCGTGGGCTGGCCCGCTGTCGTGCCCGTGCGGTCGTGCCTGTGCTTGTCGTGCCTGTGCTTGTCGTGCCTGTGCGGTCGTGCCTGTGCGGTCGTGCCTGTGCGGTCGTGCTGCGCCGCCTGCGAGCGCTATTGCACCGTCTTCACCAGTTCGGCGGGCTTGGGCAGGGGGCGGCCGCCGTACACGCCGTTGAGCAGCCGCAACTGCTGTTCGGCCAGCTCGGTGAGGGGTGCGCTGCGTGCCAGTTGCGCAAAGCCGCCCGCCGGGTAGGGCACGAGCCCGAGGCGCCAGGGCCGTGCCAGCGCGCCGTCGGCGGCGCCGAGTGCGCGAAAGCTCAGCTCGGCCTGGCGCATCGCGGCGCGCGCGCGCTCGCGCGCCGCGGCGTCGGCGCCCAGGTGGGCGAGCAGGAAGACGCGCCCGGCGGGGCCGTTGACGATCGTTGCCTCGAGCGCAGAGACCGTGCCGTCGGCGTCGCGCCGCTGGCCGTTGTAATAGGTTGCACTCAGGTTGCCGCCGAGCGTGAGGCGCTCGGTGCGGCCCTCGGTGGCGCCGAGCGCCTGGCGCAGGATCGCCTGGTGGTCGTTGCCGGTCTGGCGCAGCAGCTGCGCCGGCAGCACGCGCAGCACGAGCGCGGCGTCGCCCGCCGCGTTCACGAGTGCCACCTGCGACGTGTCGTTCTGGATGCGCCAGCCCTCGGGCGCCGTGATGGCGATGCCCAGCGGCTCGTGCAGGAACTGCCGCCCGCGCACCACGCCCTGCTCGCGCCCGTCGCCGAAGGTGATGCCGTCGATCGTGCGCAGGAAGCGCATGCGGCCGTCGTCGGCCCAGCCGCCGCCGGGCTGGGTGGCCTTCAGGCGCGCGGCCGTCTCGCGGATGCGCGCCAGCCGCTCGTCGTTGCTCGGGTGCGAGGCGAGCCAGTCCGGCGCCGCCGGCGGCGCGCGGCCTGCCGCCTTCGCCGCGTCGGCGGCGTAGCGCTCCTGGTCCTTCAGCACCTGGATCACGTCGACCATTCTCTGCGGGTCGTAGTGCAGGCGCGACAGGTAGTCGGCACCGAGCTGGTCGGCCTGCAGCTCCTGCTCGCGCCCGTACCTGGCAATGAGGCCGGCGGCGCCGCTTTGCGCGAGCTCGCTCGCCGCCTGCGTCACGCCGCGCACGCCGCTGACGCCTTCGACGACGGCGCCGAGCACGGTGGCGCCGAGCACCGCCCAGCCGGCGCGCGCCTGGCTCGTCGCGCGCTGCGCGCCGTGGCGCGCCGTGACGTGGCCGATCTCGTGGCCGACGACGCCGGCCAGTTCGGCCTCGTTGTCGAGGTAGGCGAGCAGGCCGCGCGTCACGTAGACGTAGCCGCCGGGCAGCGCGAAGGCGTTGACCTCGGGGGTGTCGAGGACGGTGAAGGTCCACTTCAGGTTCGCGCGCTGCGACTGCGCCGCGAGCTTCTGGCCGACGCCGTCGACATAGAGCTGCAGCGCGGCGTTGTCGACGAGCGCGTACTCCTTCAGGATCTCCTGGTGCGCCTTGGCACCGGCGGCGATCTCGGCGCGCTCGTCCATCACCGTGAGCTCGCGCTCGCCGGTGACGGGGTTGGTGACGCTGGCGCAGGCGCCGATCAGCAGCGCCGACCAGATGCACAGCAGGCGGGAAAGTCTCGTCGGCCGCATCGGCCTCCTCCACGTCGACACGGAAACGAACGGGCAAGGGTAGCGCAGGTGTGCGCCTCGCGTGCCGTGACATCCCCTTGCCGCCTCTGGTGGCGGATGCCGCGGCCGGCGCCACGGCGGCGTGTGGAGTCTGTCGGGCGCGCCGGGTCCGGGTGCCGCGCCCGCTAGCGTAAGCCCGGGGTGCAAGCGTGCGCGCCGCGCGGCAGCATCCGGGCATGCAAGACAGGGTGCCCATCGTCCTCGTGCACGGCGCCTGGGCCGGCGCCTGGATCTGGCGCCGCGTGCTGCAGCCGCTGCGCGCCGCCGGCCACGAGGTGCACGCCGTCACGCTCACCGGCGACGGCGAGCGCGCGCACCTGCGGCGCGCCGACATCGATCTGGCCACGCACGCGGCCGACGTGCTCGGGCTCGTCCAAGCCGAGGAACTCGCGGGCTTCGTGCTGGTGGGCCACAGCTACGGCGGCATGGTCGTCACGGCCGCCGCCGACGCGATCGTGGTGCGTCTTGGCGCCCACGCGCTGCGCGGTCTGGCCTACGTCGACGCGGTGGTGCCGCTTCCAGGCCGGTCCTGGAGCAGCGGCCACAGCGCCGAGACGGTCGCCGAGCGTCTGGCGCTGGCCGCCGCGAACGACAACGCCTTGCCGCCGGCCGATCCCGCGGCCTTCGGCCTGCAAGGCGCCGAGCGCGACTGGCTGCTGCGCCGCCAGGTGCCGCATCCCTTCGGCATGTACCTCGAGCCGGTGCGCTTCGATCCGGTGCGGCTCGCCCCGATACCGCGCCTGTTCGTCGACTGCACGCGGCCGGCGCTGCCGACGATCGACGCGTCGCGGCGCCTCGTGCGCGCGCAACCGGGCTGGCGCGTCGTCGAGATCGCCACCGGGCACTGCCCGATGGTCAGCGCGCCGCAGGCGCTCGCGCAGCACCTGCTCGACTTCGCGCGCGCCGCAGCGGCCTGAGCCATCGCGGGCGCAGCGATTGCGTATCCTCGACGGCTGCCGCGGGCACGCCGCCCGCTCGCCGGACCACCCCTCAGGAGACCCACGATGAGCCATCGAACCCGCCACGCGCAATCGGCCACGCGACGGCGCGTGCTGAAGACCGCGGCCGCCACGGCCACGCTCGGCACCTTGGCGGCAACGCCGCTCGGCGCGCTCGCCCAGGGCCGGCGAGAGCTCAAGATCGCGCTGCTCACGGGCAAGACCGGCATCCTCGAGGCCTACGCCAAGCAGACCATCACCGGCTTCAACCTGGGCCTCGAGTACGCCACCGACGGCACGATGGCGGTGGCCGGACGCAAGATCGTCGTCATCGAGAAGGACGACCAGGGCAAGCCCGATCTCGGCCGCAGCCTGCTGGCTGCCGCCTACGGCGACGACAAGGCCGACCTCGCGGTCGGCACCACCAGCTCGGGCGTCGCGCTGGCGATGCTGCCGGTGGCCGAGGAGTACAAGAAGATCCTCATCGTCGAGCCCGCCGTCGCCGACTCGATCACCGGCGACAAGTGGAACAAGTACATCTTCCGCACGGCGCGCAACAGCAGCCAGGACGCGGCGGCCAACGCGGTGGCGCTGGACCAGGCCGGCACCAGCATCGCCACGCTGGCGCAGGACTACGCCTTCGGCCGCGACTTCGTCAAGGCGTTCCGCGAGCAGTTGAAGCACGCCAAGCTCATCTACGAGGAGTACCTGCCGGTCGCCACCACCGACTTCACGGCCGGCGCGCAGCGCCTGCTCGAGAAGATGAAGGACCTGCCGGGCCGCAAGGTGGTGTTCATCAACTGGGCGGGCGCGGCCAACCCGTTCAAGATCAGCGAACTGGGCCTGGCGCGCGCCGGCATCGAGATCGCCACCGGCGGCAACATCCTGCCGGCGATGGTGGCGTACAAGCAGTTCCCGGGCATGGAGGGTGCGCTGTACTACTACTTCGCGATCCCGAAGAACCCGGTCAACGAATGGCTGGTGGCCAACCACTACAGCCGCTACAAGGCACCGCCGGACTTCTTCACCTGCGGCGGTTTCGCCGCGGCGATGTCGGTCGTCACCGCGCTCAGGAAGACCAACGGCGACACGGGCAGCGACAAGCTCATCGCGGCGATGGAAGGCATGAGCTTCGACACGCCCAAGGGCAAGATGACCTTCCGCAAGGAAGACCACCAGGCCATGCAGAGCATGTACCACTTCAAGATCAAGGCCGACCCGGCCTTCGCCTGGGGCGTGCCCGAGCTGGTGCACGAGATCAAGCCCGAAGAGATGCAGGTGCCGATCCGGAATAAGCGCTGATCGAGAGGGGTTCAGCGTTTGACGTTGAGCGTTGAGCGTGAAAACCGCTGTCTCACGCCCAACGCCGGACGCTCAACGCTCAACGGCACAGTCATGCTCGAAACCCACGACCTGACCATCCGCTTTGGCGGCCATGTGGCCGTCAATGCCGTGACGTGCAGCTTCGCGCCCGGCACGCTGACGGCCATCGTGGGGCCCAACGGCGCGGGCAAGACCACCTACTTCAACCTGATCTCGGGCCAGCTCAAGGCCAGCAGCGGCCGCGTGCTGCTGAACGGGCGCGAGCTGTCCGGACTGCCGGCGTCGGCGCGCACGCGCGCCGGCCTGGGCCGGGCGTTTCAGCTCACCAACCTGTTTCCCAACCTGTCGGTGCTGGAGAACGTGCGGCTGGCGGTGCAGGCGACGCAGCGCGTGGGGCTGAACCTGTGGCGCATCTGGAGCGACCAGCGCGAGCTGACGCAGCGCGCGCTGGAGATCCTGGAGTCGGTCGCGCTGCTCGACCGCCAGGGCATGCCGGTGGCCGGCCTGCCGCACGGCGACCAGCGCAAGCTGGAGGTGGCGCTGCTGATGGCGCTGGACCCCCAGGTTTACATGTTCGACGAACCCACCGCCGGCATGAGCCACGACGAGGCTCCGGTGATCCTGAACCTGATCCGCGCGCTCAAGGCCGACAAGAGCAAGACGATCCTGCTGGTGGAGCACAAGATGGACGTGGTGCGCGAACTGGCCGACCGCATCATCGTGCTGACCAACGGCAGCCTGGTGGCCGACGGCGACCCGGCCGAGGTGATCGCCTCGCCGGTCGTTCAAGAGGCCTACCTGGGCGTGACGAAAGAAGAGGCGGCTGCATGAAGCTCTCCCCAACAGCCGGACGCAGAGGACGCAAAGGATTCGCAGAGGACGCAAAAGGAACAGCCAAGAAGGTTTTCTTCTGCGTCCTCTGCGTAATCTCTGCGTCCTCTGCGTCCGGTATTCAAGAAAGCTACCAATGAGCACCAACCTCCTCGAACTGCACGGCGTCCACACCCACATCGGCGCCTACCACATCCTGCACGGCGTCGATCTGGAAGTGCCGCGCGGCCAGCTGACCATGCTGCTGGGCCGCAACGGCGCCGGCAAGACGACCACGCTGCGCACCATCATGGGCCTGTGGGCGCCGTCGCGAGGCGAGCTGCGCTTTCGCGGCGCGAGCCTGGCCGGGCAGCCGGTGCCCGAGATCGCGCGCCGCGGCATCGCCTACGTGCCCGAGAACATGGGCATCTTCGGCGACCTCACGGTGCAGGAGAACATGCTGCTGGCCGCGCGCGGCGCACGCCATGCGGCGCAACTCGACCGTGCGCGGCTGGACTGGATCTTCGGCCTGTTCCCGGCGCTGTCGAAGTTCTGGCTCCACCCCGCCGGCAAGCTCTCGGGCGGCCAGAAGCAGATGCTCGCCGTGGCGCGCGCCATCGTCGAGCCGCGCGCGCTGGTGCTGGTCGACGAGCCGAGCAAGGGCCTGGCGCCCGCGATCGTGCGCAATCTCGTCGCGGCCTTCGGCGAGCTCAAGCGCCAGCGCACGACGATCCTGCTGGTCGAGCAGAACTTCGCGATGGCGCGTGCGCTCGGCGACCGCGTCGCGGTGATGGACGACGGCCGCGTCGTGCACGCGGGTGCGATGGCCGAGCTGGCCGCCGACGCGTCGCTGCAGCAGCGGCTGCTGGGCCTGTCCCTCGGCGCCCATCGATGAGCGCCACCGAACACGCCACCGGGAACGCCACCGGGAACGCCACCGGACACGTCGCCGACGCCGGCGCCGACCACGCTGCGGCCACCGTGCCCGAGGCCCGCTTCGACTGGCTGCCGCTGGCGCTGCTGGTGGCGCTCGTGGCCGCGGCGCTGCCGCTGGTGGGCAGCGCGTCGACCTGGCTCACGCTCACCGTGGCCGGCCTGGCGATGGGGCTCATCGTCTTCATCATCGCCTCGGGGCTGACGCTGGTGTTCGGGCTGATGGACGTGCTCAACTTCGGCCACGGCGTGTTCATCGCCTTCGGCGCCTTCGTCGCCACCACCGTGCTCGGCGCGATGAGCGCCTGGACCGCGAGCCCGCTGCTCGGCATGAACCTGGTCGCGGTGTTCGCCGCGATGCTGGCCGGCATGGCGCTGGCAGGCGCCATCGGCTGGGCCTTCGAGCGCGTCATCGTGCGCCCGGTGTACGGCCGGCACCTCGAGCAGATCCTCATCACGATGGGCGGCATGATCGTCGGCGAGGAACTCATCAAGGTCGTCTGGGGCCCGCTGCAGATCCCGCTGCCGCCGCCGGCGGCGCTGAGCGGGGCGCTCTTCGTCGGCGACGCGGCGATCGACAAGTTCCGCCTCTTCGCCGCCGCGGTCGGCCTGGCGGTGTTCGTGGCCATGGCCTGGGTGCTGGCGCGCACCAAGGTCGGGCTGCTGGTGCGTGCCGGCGTGCAGGACCGCGAGATGGTCGAGGCGCTGGGCTACCGCGTGCGGCGCCTGTTCGTCGGCGTGTTCGTCGTCGGCTCGGCGCTGGCCGGCCTGGGCGGCGTGCTGTGGGGCCTGTACCAGACCAGCGTCACGCCGCAGATCGGCTCGCAGGTCAACATCCTGCTGTTCATCGTCATCATCATCGGCGGGCTGGGCAGCACGCTGGGCTGCTTCGTCGGCGCGCTGCTGGTGGGCGTGCTCGCCAACTACACCGGCTTCCTGGCGCCGAAGGTGGCGCTCTTTTCCAACATCGGGCTCATGGTCGCCATCCTGCTGTGGCGGCCGCGCGGCCTGTACCCGGTGACCACCCGCTGAGCGCCATGCTGGTCCGGCTGCTCTCGCACGACCTGCCGCGCAACCGCGCGCTGGCGCTCGTGCTCGTGCTGGTCGTCGCCGGCCTCGCGCTGGCGCCGTTCTGGCTGCCCGGCAGCAAGGCGCTGGCGGTGGCGGCCAAGGTGCTGGTGTTCGTGCTGCTTGTCGCCAGCTACGACCTGCTGCTGGGCTACACCGGCATCGTCAGCTTCGCGCACACGATGTTCTTCGGCGTCGGCGCCTACGGCGTGGCCATCGCCAGCACGCGGCTGGGCGAGGGCTGGGGCGCACTGGCGCTCGGCACGGCGGCGGCGCTGGCGGTGTCGCTCGTGCTGTCGCTGGTGATCGGCCTGTTCAGCCTGCGCGTCAAGGCGATCTTCTTCGCCATGATCACGCTGGCCGTGGCCGCTGCCTTCCAGACGCTGGCCTCGCAGCTGTCCGACCTCACCGGCGGCGAGGACGGCCTCACGTTCAAGAACCCCGCGGCGCTGTCGCCGTCGTTCGAGTTCTCGCTCGCCGGCTTCGCGCTCGATGGCCGCCATCTGAGCTACTGGCTGCTGTTCGTCGTCGTGCTGGCGCTGTTCCTGGCCACGCTGCGCATCGTCAATTCGCCCTTCGGCCGCGTGCTGCAGGCGATCCGCGAGAACGACTTCCGCGCCGAGGCCATCGGCTACCGCGTCGTCGTCTACCGCACGCTGTCCAACGTCATCGCGGCGCTGCTGGCCACCGTGGCCGGCGCCTTGCTGGCGATCTGGCTGCGCTACACCGGGCCGGACACGACGCTGTCGTTCGAGATCATGCTCGACGTGCTGCTGGTCGTCGTCATCGGCGGCATGGGCACGCTGTACGGTGCGGTGGTGGGCAGCGTGGTCTTCGTGCTGGCGCAGAACTACCTGCAGGACCTGCTCGGGATCGCCGACCGGGCGGTGGCCGGTGTGCCGGTGCTGTCGGCCGTGCTCACGCCCGACCGCTGGCTGCTGTGGCTGGGCGTGCTGTTCGTGCTCTCGGTTTACTACTTCCCGA
>CAYZGL010000176.1:0-9249 GCA_964477985.1 uncultured Rubrivivax sp.
GAGATCGAAAACGTCAGCCGCCTGCGCAAGCAGGAGCTGATGTTCGCGATCATGAAAAAGCGCGCCAAGGGCGGCGAACAGGTGTTCGGCGACGGCGTGCTCGAGGTGCTGCCCGACGGCTTCGGCTTCCTGCGCTCGCCCGACACCAGCTACATGGCGAGCACCGACGACATCTACCTGTCGCCCAGCCAGATCCGCCGCTTCAACCTGCACACCGGCGACATGGTCGAAGGCGAAGTGCGCGTGCCCAAGGACGGGGAGCGCTACTTCGCGCTGGTCAAGGTCGACCGCGTTAACGGCGTCACGCCCGAGGAGAGCAAGCACAAGATCATGTTCGAGAACTTGACGCCCTTGTTCCCCAAGGAGCACTTCAAGCTCGAACGCGACAACATCAAGGGCGACGAGAACATCACCAGCCGCATCATCGACCTGATCGCGCCCATCGGCAAAGGCCAGCGCGCGCTGCTGGTGTCGCAGCCCAAGAGCGGCAAGACGGTGATGATGCAGCACTTCGCGCACGCCATCGTCGCCAACTACCCCGACGTGCACCTGATGGTGCTGCTGGTGGACGAGCGGCCGGAAGAGGTGACCGAGATGCAGCGCACGGTGCGCGGCGAGGTCATCAGCTCGACCTTCGACGAACCGGCCGCGCGCCACGTGCAGGTGGCCGAGATGGTGATCGAGCGCGCCAAGCGCCTGGTCGAGATGAAGAAGGACGTGGTGATCCTGCTCGACTCGATCACCCGGCTGGCGCGGGCCTACAACAACGTCCTGCCCTCTTCCGGCAAGGTGCTGACCGGCGGCGTCGATGCCAACGCGCTGCAGCGGCCCAAGCGCTTCTTCGGCGCGGCACGCAACATCGAAGAAGGCGGCTCGCTCACCATCATCGGCACCGCGCTGATCGACACCGGCAGCCGCATGGACGAGGTCATCTACGAAGAGTTCAAGGGCACCGGCAACTGCGAGATCTACCTCGACCGCCGCATGTCCGAAAAGCGCGTCTATCCGTCGATCCTGCTCAACAAGAGCGGCACGCGGCGCGAGGAGCTGCTGCTCAAGCCCGAGATCCTGCAAAAGACCTGGATCCTGAGGAAGCTTCTGTACCCGATGGACGAGATCGAGGCGATGGAGTTCATCCTCGAAAAGATGAAGGCCACGAAGAACAACCTCGACTTCTTCGACATGATGCGCCGCGGGGGTTGAACGCCTTCGCGCCTGCAAGCGCGAAGGCCGGGACAGCGCTCCCTTGCGCTAAAATTTCCGTTTTTCCTCCGGCAAGTGCGTTGCAACGTGCGGCGTGGCTGCCGACCATCGAAGAGGTACCCCATGAAACAAGGCATCCACCCCGACTACCGCGACGTGTGCTTCGTCGACCTGTCCAACGGCTTCAAGTTCGTCACCCGCTCGTGCGTGCAGAGCAAGGAGAAGGTGACGATGGACGACGGCCGCGAGCTGCCGCTGGTCAAGCTGGAAACCACGAGCGAGACACACCCGTTCTACACCGGCACGCAGAAGAGCGTGGACAGTCTGGGCGGCCGCGTCGAGAAGTTCCGCAACAAGTTTGCCCGCGTCGGCCTGACGAAGTAGCCGCAAACGGGCCTGTCCAGGGCAGCTTCGGCTGCCTTTTTTGTTGGTGGAGGGCTCGTGCATCATGCGCGACGTGAACACGCCCACCCCGGCCCTGGTGACGCAGCGTGCGGCCAGGCGCATGCCCCGACTCGCGCTGCTGCTCCTTTGTGCGGCCTACGTGCTGCCGGGAGTGTTCGGGCGCGACCCGTGGCGCCATGCAGACATTACGGCCTTCGGCTACATGCTCGGCCTTGCCGAGGGACGCAGCCCTTGGCCGAGTCCGTCGCTGGGCGGGGTTGCGGCCGACGCCGCGCTGTTGCCGTACTGGCTCGGTGCCGCCTTCATCAGGCTGCTGTCGCCTTGGCTCGACCCGGCGATCGCGGCACGCCTGCCGTTTGCCGCGCTGCTGGGGCTGACCCTGGCGCTGACCTGGTATGCCGCCTACCACTTGGCGCGCACCGAAGCGGCGCAGCCCGTGGCCTTCGCCTTCGGCGGGCAGGCCGAGCCGCTCGACTACGCCCGAGCCATCGCCGATGCGGCCGTGCTGGCGCTGATCGCAAGCCTCGGCCTGCTGCAACTGGGCCACGAGACCACGCCCGAGCTGGCGCAGCTGTTCGCCATCACGCTGGCGATGTGGGCGATGGCCGCGGCGCCGTATCGCGTCTGGCGCGCGCGGCTGGCCGCCGCCGCCGCGCTGGTCCTGCTGGCGGGCAGCGGCGCGCCCTTCGTCGCCTTTGCCGCGGGCGCCGCCGGCAGCGTGGTGTGTCTGCGCTCGGGCTATGCGCAGGTGCGCCGGCTCACCCCCTGGGTGGCGCTGGGTACGCTGCTGTCGGCTGGGCTTGCATGGCAGCTGAACATCTGGGCGTGGCGGCTGACGCTGCGCTCCGACCTGCCACAGCTGCTGTCGATCGGCCGGCTGTGGTTGTGGTTCCTGTGGCCGAGCTGGTTGCTGGCGCTGTGGACGCTGTGGCGCTGGCGCTCGCATCTGCAGCATCGCCATGTGTCGGTGCCGCTGCTGACGGCGCTGGTCGCGCTGCTGACCAGCCTGGCCATGGGCGGCTCGGACCGCGCACTGCTGCTCGCATTGCCGGGCCTGGCGGTGCTGGCGGCGTTTGCGCTGCCCACGCTGAACCGCAGCACCACGGCCGGCATCGACTGGTTCTCGATGATCCTGTTCACCCTGTGCTCGGGTGCGCTGTGGGTGATCTACGCATCGGTGCACACCGGGGTGCCGGCCAAGCCGGCGGCGAACATCGAACGCCTGGCGCCCGGCTTCGCCGCGCAGTTTTCCTGGCCGGCGCTGCTGCTGGCCTTTGCCGCTACGGCCGGCTGGGTGTGGCTGCTGCGCTGGCGCACCGGGCGCCACCGCGAAGCGCTGTGGAAGAGCCTGGTGCTGCCCGCCGGCGGCGTCGCGCTGTGCTGGCTGCTGTTGATGACGCTCGGTCTGCCGATGCTCGACTATGGGCGCAGCAACCGGCCGCTGGTCGAGCGCATCGCACAGCACGTGCCTGCCGGCGAGTGCATCGCGGCGCCCGGGCAGGCCAGCTCGCTGGTCGCGTCCCTCGAGTATTTCGGCCCTTACGAAGTCGACGCCCGCCACAGCGCCGCGCGCACCCGCTGCAACTACCTGGTGCGCGTGACGACGGCGGCGGCGCCGGGCCGCCCGCCCGAGGGCTGGACCCGCATCGCGAGCGTGCACCGCCCCACCGACCGCAACAGCCTGACGTCCATCTACCGGCGCGACGCACCGCGCTGATCTCCATCGGCCGCGGCATCCGCTGCGCGCAAGCGCACCCGCGCCGGCGGCAGACGCAGGGTGAAGGTCGAGCCGCGGCCCGGCTCGCTGCGGATCCCGATCTCGCCGCCGTGGCGCTGCACGACGTGCTTGACGATGGCCAGGCCCAGCCCGGTGCCCCCTGTTTCGCGCGAACGGCTGCCGTCGACGCGGTAGAAGCGCTCGGTCAGCCGGGTCAGGTGCTCGGGCGCGATGCCGATGCCCGTGTCGCTGACGCGCAGCACGCCCCAGCCGTCGTGCTGCACGCTCCAGTCCACGTCGATGCGGCCGCCGCCGGGCGTGTAGCGCACCGCATTGACCACCAGGTTGCCCAGGGCGCTGTGCAGTTCGGCCTCGCTGCCGGCGAGCATCGCCGCGCCGCCGGCATCGAAGTGCAATTCGTGCCGCCCCGCCGACAGGCTCGAGCCATCGGCGTGCGCGCGCGCCATCAGCTCGCTCACGGCGGTCCATTGATCCAGCGGCGGACGCGGGCTGCCTTCCAGTTGCGCCAGCGTCAGCAGGTCGGACACCAGCGCCTGCATGCGCTGCGCCTGCGCGGCCATCAGGGCCAGCATGCGCTGGCGCTCGCCATCGCCGAGCGGCAACCGGATCATGGTTTCGACGAACCCGGCCAGCACGGTCAGCGGCGTGCGGATCTCGTGCGACACATTGGCCACGAAGCTGCGGCGCATCTGCTCGGCGCGTTCGGGTTCGGTGATGTCCTGGGTCAGCACCAGCTTCAGGCCGTCGCCATAGGGCCGCACCAGCGCCGACACGCGGATGCCGCCGGCCCCGGGGAAGATCACCGGCTGCTGCGCTGCGGCGTTCGCCATGTGCTCGACGAAGGCCGGCGCGCGCACCAGGTTGGTCACCGCCTGACCGATGTCGCGCCGGGGTTCCAGGCCCAGATGGTCCGCGGCCACGCGGCTGCACCAGCCGATGCGGTGCTCGGCGTCGAGCAGCATCACGCCGATGGGCGACGCCTGCACCGCCGTCAGGAACTGCGTCGAGCGCTGCCGCTCCTGCGCCACCAGCCGGTCGCGGCGGCGCAGCACCCTGCGCACCTCGTACGCCATGTCGCCCAGCACGAGCGCGGCCGGCCCCGCCGGCGGCGGCGCGCCCTGCGCATCGCTGCGCAGCCAGGCCAGCAGCCGCTTGCGAGCCAGCCCCTCGGACGCGAGCACCGCGCACAGCACCAGCACCAGCGCGCCCAGCACCCCGGCCGGCACGCCGTACAGCCTGGCCACCAGCACGCCCAGCGCCAGGCAAACCGGCAGCGCGGCCAACGCGGCCGCCAGCCGCAGCAGCCTCATCGGCCCGCCTCAGCCCGCTGCGCCCGGCGCTGCTTCACCGAGTCGGTAGCCGGCACCGCGCACCGTCTCGATCAGGTGCGCGCACTGCAGCGGCGCCAGCGCATCGCGCAGCCGCTTGACGTGCACGTCGACGGTGCGTTCCTCGATGAAGACGTGGTCGCCCCAGACGCGGTCCAGCAGATGCGCGCGGCTGTGCACGCGCTGCGGATGCGCCATCAAGTAGTGCAGCAGCCTGAACTCGGTGGGGCCCAGACGCAGTTCCCGTGCCGCTTCGCCGCCGCCGCGCGTGACCCGGCGCGCCGCCGGGTCCAGCCGCAGCCCGGCCGCCTCGACCACCGCGTCCAGCGCCTGCGGCGCCGCGCGGCGCAGCATCGCCCGGATGCGCGCCACCAGCTCGTTCGGCGAAAACGGCTTGGTGAGGTAGTCGTCGACGCCGCCGTCGAGGCCGGCGATGCGGTCCGGCTCGCCGGCGCGCGCGCTCAGCATGATGATCGGCATCGAGCGTGTGCGCGCCGCGTCGCGCCAGCGCCGCGCCAGGCTCAGGCCCGACTGCCCCGGCAGCATCCAGTCCAGCACCACCAGGTCGGGCAGCACCGCGTCGACCTCGGCCTGCGCCGCAGCGGCATCACCGGCCAGCGCAACCTCGTGCCCGGCGTGGCGCAGGTTGACGGCGAGCAGCTCGGCAATCGCCGGCTCGTCCTCGACGACCAGGATGCGTGCCATGCTCAACGCACCAGCGACTCGATCGAAGCGATCGGGTTGTGGCGCACGTCGGTACCCTTGACGACGTAGATCACCGCTTCCGCCAGGTTCTTGCCATGGTCGCCGACACGTTCGATCGCCTTGGCGACGAACACCAGGTCGATGCTGGCCGAGATGGTGCGCGGGTCTTCCATCATGAAGGTGATCAGCTTGCGCATCAGGCCCTCGAACTCCTGGTCGATCTGGTCGTCGGACTTCAGCACCTCGAGCGCCTTGGTCACGTCCAGCCGGGCGAACGCGTCGAGCGCCTTGCGCAGCTGGTTCAGCGCCAGGTTCGACTCGTAGTCCAGGTCGCCGAGCAGCAGCTTCAGCCGGCCCGACACCCCGGCGTCGAGCAGCCGCTGCGCGGTGCGTGCGATGCGAGCGGCCTCGTCGCCGGCGCGCTCCAGATTGGCGATCGCCTTCGAGATGGCCACCAGCAGCCGCAGGTCGCGCGCGGTCGGCTGGCGCCGCGCGATGATGGTCCACAGATCGTTGTCGATCTCGACCTCCATCGCATTGACGCGGTCCTCGGCCACCAGCACCTGCTCGGCCGTTTCACGGCTGACGTGCGACAGCGCATAGACCGCCTGGGCCACCTGGGATTCGACCAGGCCGCCCATCTCGAGCACACGCGTGGAGATCGCGCTCAACTCGGCATCGAACTGCGATGACAGATGTTTGTCGTTCATGTCTGCCCTTTCAGCCTCATCCGAAGCGGCCCGTGATGTAGTCCTCCGTGTCCTTCTTCTTCGGACTCATGAACAGATCCTTGGTCGCGCCGAACTCCACCAGGTCCCCCAGGTACATGTAGGCGGTGTAGTCCGAGCAGCGCGCCGCCTGCTGCATGTTGTGCGTGACGATGGCCACCGTGTAGTCGGACTTCAGCTCGTGGATCAGTTCCTCGATCTTGCCGGTGGAGATCGGGTCCAGCGCCGAGCACGGCTCGTCGAGCAGCAGCACCTCGGGCTTGATGGCGATGCCGCGCGCGATGCACAGCCGCTGCTGCTGCCCGCCCGACAGGCCGGAGCCGCTTTGCGCCAGCTTGTCTCTGACCTCGGTCCACAGCGCGGCCTTTTGCAGCGCCCACTCGACACGCTCGTCCATCTCGTCGCGCGACAGCGTCTCGAACAGGCGCACGCCAAAGGCGATGTTGTCATGGATCGACATCGGGAACGGCGTCGGCCTCTGGAACACCATGCCGACTTTCGCCCTGATCAGCGTCACGTCTTCCTTGCTCGTCAGGATGTTCTGGCCGTCGAGGTTGACTTCGCCTTCGGCGCGCTGCTCCGGGTACAGCTCGTACATGCGGTTGAAGGTGCGCAGCAAGGTGCTCTTGCCGCAACCCGACGGGCCGATGAAGGCCGTGACCTTGCGCTCGGGAATGTCCAGGTTGATGCCCTTCAGCGCCTTGAAGGTGCCGTAATAGAAGCTGAGGTTGCGCACCGAGAGCTTGGCGCGGTCGCTGGCGGGCAGTTCGTACATGGCGCCCATGAATGGTTCCTCGAATCAGTGCTTGTTCTTGAAGAGCACACGCGCCAGGATGTTCAGCAGCAGCACGCCCAGGGTGATCAGGAAGACACCGGCCCAGGCCAGCTGCTGCCAGTTCTGGTAGGGGCTCATCGCGAACTTGAAGATGGTCACCGGCAGGCTGGCCATGGGCTGGCTCAGGTCGCTGGTCCAGAACTGGTTGGACAGCGCGGTGAACAGCAGCGGCGCGGTCTCGCCGGCGATGCGCGCCAGCGCCAGCAGGATGCCGGTGACGACGCCGGCGCGCGCCGCCTTCAGCGTCACCGACAGGATCACCTTCCACTTCGGCGTGCCCAGCGCATAGGCCGCCTCGCGCAGCGCGTTGGGGATCAGGCTGAGCATGTTTTCGGTGGTGCGGATGACCACGGGGATGACGATCAGCGCCAGTGCCAGCACGCCGGCGAGGCCGGAAAAGCCGCGCATCGGCGCCACCACCACCGCGTAGATGAACAGGCCGATGACGATCGACGGCGCCGACAGCAGGATGTCGTTGATGAAGCGCACCGCGTGGCCGAGCCAGGTCTTCTGGCCGTATTCGCCCAGGTAGATGCCGGCCAGCACGCCGATCGGCGTGCCCAGCGCCGTGGCCAGCGCGACCATCGCCACCGAGCCGAAGATGGCGTTGGCCAGGCCGCCGCCGTCGCCCATCGGCGGTGGCGTCATCTCGGTGAACACCGACAGCGCCAGGGCGCCGAAGCCAAGATGGATGGTCTCGAACAGGATCCACGCCAGCCAGAACAGCCCGAAGCCCATGGCCAGCATCGACAGCGTCAGCGCGACGATGTTGACGCGCTTGCGCGCGCGATGCCGGGCCTGCCTGGCAGCGGCCAGCGCCGGCGCTGTGTCGCCGCTCATGACCGGGTGCCCTCGCTTCGCTTCAAGCGCAACAACAGCAGCTTCGACAACGCCAGCACGACGAAGGTGATGAAGAACAGCACCAGCCCCAGATAGATCAGCGAGGCCTGGTGCAAGCCGGCGCCGGCTTCGGCGAATTCGTTCGCCAGCGCCGAGGTGATGCTGTTGGCCGCCTGGAACAGCGACAGCGAATCCAGCTGGTTGAAGTTGCCGATGACGAAGGTCACGGCCATGGTCTCGCCCAGCGCGCGGCCCAGGCCGAGCATGATGCCGCCGATGACCCCGGTCTTGGTGTAGGGCAGCACCACCTTCGACACCACCTCCCAGGTGGTCGAGCCCAGCGCGTAGGCCGATTCCTTCAGCATCGGCGGCGTCACCTCGAAGACGTCGCGCATCACCGCGGCGATGAACGGGATGATCATGACGCCCAAGATGATGCCGGCGCACAGGATGCCGATGCCCACCGGCGGGCCGGAGAACAGCGAACCCAGCAGCGGCACGTTGCCGAAGGCGGCCTGCAGCGGCGCCTGCACCCAGGTGGCCAGGATCGGCCCGAACACCAGCAGGCCCCACATGCCGTAGACGATCGACGGCACCGCGGCCAGCAGCTCGATGGCGATGCCCAGCGGCCGCTTCAGCCAGCCGGGCGACAGCTCGGTGAGGAACAGCGCGATGCCGAAGCTCACCGGCACGGCGATCAGCAACGCGATGAACGAAGTCATCAGCGTGCCGTAGATCATCACCAGGCCGCCGAACTTCTGCTGCACCGGGTCCCATTCGCTGGACCACAGGAACTGCAGGCCGAAATGCTGGATCGCCGGCGCCGCACCGAACAACAGCGAGACGATGATGCCGGCCAGCAGCAGCAGCGTCAGCCAGGCCGCGCCATGCGCGAGCAGCGCGAACAGCCGGTCGGCCCAGGGGGCGGGACGCCGGCGCTGCGGCGGGTGCCCTTGCGGAATCGAACGCTCCATCGCGGCCGGCGCGTCGCAGGGCTCGGCGGGCAGTGCAGCGGCCACGGGTCGTCGCTCAGGGTCGGGGCAGGACGAAGCGCTTCAGTTCGCGCCCAGCGGCTTGCCGGCAGCGTCCTCGAGGTTGTCTGCCCACAACTTGCGCGCCAGCTCCTTGACCGTGGCCGGCAGCGGCACGTAGTCCAGCTCGGCGGCCGTCTTGTCTCCCTGGGCATAGGCCCAGTCGAAGAACTTCAGCGCAGCCGTGCCGGTGGCCGGCTTGTCCTGCACTTTGTGCATCAGGATGAAGGTCGCACCGGTGATCGGCCAGCTGTCCTTGCCCGCCTGGTCGGTCAGCACCTGATGGAAGCTCTTGCTCCAGTCGGCACCGGCCGCCGCGGCCTTGAAGGTGTCGTCGTCGGGGCCGACGAAGCTGCCGGCCTTGTTCTGCAGCAGCACGTGGCTCATCTTGTTCTGCTTGGCGTAGGCGTACTCGACGTAGCCGATCGCGTTCGGC
>CAYZGL010000177.1:0-9240 GCA_964477985.1 uncultured Rubrivivax sp.
AGCTGCAACCCGGCCACGCTGGCGCGCGATGCCGGCCTGCTGGTGCACCAGGCGGGATACCGCTGCGCGATGGCCGGCGTCGTGAACATGTTCCCGCACACCGCGCACGTCGAGAGCGTCGCCGTCTTCGAGCGTGACATGCGCTGAGAACGCGGATCCGGCGCGCCCGCCGCGCTGCGCTCACGACCGAGACCCATGACAAACCGATGGGAAGTCCATGAGAAACGGGGCCCGCAGGCCCCGTTGCCTCTCCGTGCGGCACAGACGTTTCAGTCCTCGCCGCCGAAGATCCCGAGCAGCGCCAGCAGGCTCTGGAAGACGTTGAACAGGCTGATGTACACGCCCAGCGTCGCGGTGATGTAGTTGGTCTCCGTGCCGTCCTGCACGCGCTTGAGGTCGTGCAGGATGAAGAAGGAGAAGATGCCGATCGCCAGCACCGCGACCGTGACGAGCAGCGCACCACTCTGGACGAACACGTTGGCGATGCTCGCCACCAGCAGCAGCACGACGCCGACGAGCATGAACTTGGCCATGCCCGACAGATCGCGCTTGATCGCCGAGGAGAGCGACGCCATCGCGAAGAACACCGCCGCCGTGCCGCCGAAGGCCAGCATCACGAGGCTGGCGCCGTTGCCGCGGCTGAGCACGACGGCCAGCAACTGCGACAGCATCAGTCCCATGAAGAACGTGAACGCCAGCAGCAGCGGCACGCCGGCGGCGGAGTTCTTCTTCTTCTCGACCGCGAACATCAACCCGAACGCACCGGCGAGGAAGACGATCAGGCTGACGCCGGGCGAGAGCCTTTGCATGAGGCCGGTCGCCACGCCGACCCAGGCGCCCAGCACGGTGGGCAGCAGCGACAGGGCGAGCAGCCAGTAGGTATTGCGCAGCACGCGGTTGCGCTCGGCCGCGAGGGCCGTGCCCGGGGTGGGCAGATCGACGGTTTGCAGCCTTTGGTCCATGGAGCCTCCGATAGAAAACATGCGCTGAGCGCCTGGTTCCGATTGTAGGCCGGCACCCTCGGGTGCCGGCATGACCTTACGGCGCATGGCGAAACGCGCGCCGAGCGGCTATCGTCACGACATGAAGACCCAACCCGTACTCACCCACGAAGACTGCGAGCGCATGGGCGCCGCGGCCCGCGCCGAGGCCCTGCAGCACGGCTGGGCCGTGACGATCGCCATCGTCGACGGCGGCGGCCATCTGCTGTGGCTGCAACGCCTGGACGGGGCGCCGCCCATCTCCGCGCACATGGCGCCGGCCAAGGCGCGCACCGCAGCGCTGGGGCGGCGCGACAGCAAGGTCTACGAGGACATGATCAACCAGGGTCGCGTGTCGTTCCTGAGCGCACCCGAGGTCCGGGGCATGCTCGAAGGCGGCGTGCAGGCGCTGGCCGACGGGCACTGCGTGGGCGCGGTCGGCGTGAGCGGCGTCAAGTCGGGTGAGGACGCGCAGATCGCGCGCGCCGGCATCGCCGCGCTGGGAGGCTGAGCCCGGCGTCGGCGCGCACGGCACAGGCCGAGGCCTGCGCCGCAGGCATCGCTATAATTCGCAGGTTTACCCCGCAACTGCGCAGCCCCGCGAAACCCGGCCTCGGATGCCCCTCGAACCCACCCGCTGAGCCGGTGCCTTTCGCGTGGCGCCGCGAGCAGGCGAGACGGTGGGGGCGGGCGCGCGCAATCCGGAGCTTTTCTTGCTGCCTGCCTCGCCCCCCGCCCTGCTGGCCCTCGCGGACGGCACCACTTTCGTCGGCACTTCGATCGGCGCCGCCGGCCGAACGACCGGCGAGGTGGTGTTCAACACCGCTCTCACGGGCTACCAGGAGATCCTCACCGACCCGAGCTACCGTCGGCAGATCGTCACGCTGACCTGCCCGCACATCGGCAATGTCGGCGTCAACCCCGAGGACGCCGAGTCGAGCGGCGTGCAGGCCGCCGGCCTCGTGATCCGCGATCTGTCGGCGCGGGTGTCCAGCTTCCGCGCCACGGAGTCGCTGCCGCAGTACCTGCAGCGCGAGGGCACGGTGGCCATCGCCGACATCGACACGCGGCGCCTGACGCGGCACCTGCGCAGCCAGGGCACGCAAAACGGCGTCATCGTCGCACTGCCCGCCGGCACCGAGCTGACGCCGGCGCTGCGCGACGAGGCGGTGGCGGCGGCGCGCGCGGCACCGTCGATGGTCGGGCTCGATCTGGCGGCCGAGGTGAGCACGCGCGAGCCCTACGAATGGACCGAGACCGAGTGGACGCTCGGCCGGGGCCATGGTCGCGTCGAGAGCGCACGGCTGCATGTCGTGGCCTACGACTTCGGCGTCAAGCGCAACATCCTGCGCATGCTGGCCAGCCGCGGCTGTCGCGTCACCGTGGTGCCGGCACGCACGCCGGCCGCGGCGGCGCTCGCGCTCGCGCCGCAGGGCATCTTTCTCAGCAACGGGCCGGGTGACCCCGAGGCCTGCGGCTACGCGATCGAGGCCTGCCGCGAACTGGTGGCCAGCGGCCTGCCGGTGTTCGGCATCTGCCTGGGCCACCAGATCATGGCGCTGGCCGCCGGTGCCAGCACCTACAAGATGAAGTTCGGACACCACGGCGCCAACCATCCGGTCAAGGACCTCGACAGCGGCGGCGTGTGCATCACGAGCCAGAACCACGGCTTCGCCGTCGACGCCAGGACGCTCGGGCCCGGCCTGCGCGCCACGCACCTGAGCCTGTTCGACGGCAGCCTGCAGGGCATGGCGTACACCGACCGGCCCGCCTTCAGCTTCCAGGGCCACCCGGAGGCGATCCCCGGGCCGCACGACATCGGCCACCTGTTCGACCGCTTCGTCGAACTCATGGAGCAGCGTTGAGATGCCCAAGCGCACCGACCTCGAGAGCATCCTCATCATCGGCGCCGGGCCGATCGTCATCGGCCAGGCCTGCGAGTTCGACTACTCGGGCGCGCAGGCCTGCAAGGCGCTGCGCGAGGAGGGCTACAAGGTCATCCTCGTCAACAGCAACCCGGCGACCATCATGACCGACCCGGAGATGGCCGATGTGACCTACATCGAGCCCATCACCTGGCAGGTGGTAGAGCGCATCATCGCCCAGGAGCGCCCCCGCTGCGCCGGCGGCATGGCGGTGCTGCCGACGATGGGCGGGCAGACCGCGCTCAACTGCGCGCTCGACCTGCATCGCCACGGCGTGCTCGCCAGGCACGGCGTCGAGATGATCGGCGCCAACGAGCGCGCCATCCGCAAGGCCGAGGACCGCCTCGAGTTCAAGAATGCGATGACCGCGATCGGCCTGGAGTCGGCCAAGAGCGGCATCGCGCACTCGTGGGACGAGGCGCAGGGCGTGCGCGAGCGCATCGCGCAGGAGATCGGCAGCAGCGGCTTTCCGGTCGTGATCCGCCCCAGCTTCACGCTCGGCGGCACCGGTGGCGGCATCGCCTACAACCCCGAGGAGTTCGAGGAGATCTGCAAGCGCGGCCTCGACCTGAGCCCGGCGCGCGAGCTGCTGATCGAGGAGAGCCTGATCGGCTGGAAGGAGTTCGAGATGGAGGTGGTCCGCGACCGCGCGGACAACTGCATCGTCGTGTGCTCGATCGAGAACCTCGACCCGATGGGCATCCACACCGGCGACTCGATCACGGTGGCGCCGGCGCAGACGCTCACCGACAAGGAGTACCAGGTGATGCGCAACGCCAGCATCGCCATCCTGCGCGAGATCGGCGTCGACACCGGCGGCTCCAACGTGCAGTTCGCGGTCAACCCGGCCGACGGCCGCATGATCGTGATCGAGATGAACCCGCGCGTGTCGCGCTCCTCGGCGCTGGCCTCCAAGGCCACCGGCTTTCCGATCGCCAAGGTGGCGGCCAAGCTGGCCGTGGGCTACACGCTGGACGAGCTGCGCAACGACATCACCGGCGGCGCCACGCCGGCCAGCTTCGAGCCGACCATCGACTACGTGGTCACCAAGATCCCGCGCTTCGCGTTCGAGAAGTTCCCCGCCGCCGACAGCCACCTGACCACGCAGATGAAGAGCGTGGGCGAGGTCATGGCCATCGGCCGCACCTTCCAGGAATCGTTCCAGAAGGCGCTGCGCGGCCTGGAGGTCGGCGTCGACGGCATGAACGAGAAGACGCAGGACCGCGAGTGGCTCGAGAAGGAACTCGGCGAGCCGGGGCCCGACCGCATCTGGTTCGTCGGCGACGCCTTCGCCGCCGGCTGGTCGCTGGACGAGGTGCACCAGCTCACCAAGATCGACAAGTGGTTCCTGGTGCAGATCGAGGAGATCGTCAAGATCGAGCTCGACCTGGACCGTCACACCGAGCAGCATGGCGCCCAGGCGCTTGCCATGCTCTCAAAAGCGGAGCTGCTGGCGCTCAAGCAGAAAGGCTTTTCAGATCGTCGCCTGGCCAAGCTGCTGAAGACCGACGACAAGGCGGTGCGCCAGGCCCGTCGCGCCCAGGGCGTGCGCCCGGTGTACAAGCGGGTGGATACCTGCGCCGCCGAGTTCGCCACCCACACCGCCTACCTGTACTCCACCTACGAGAGCGAGTGCGAGGCCGAGCCGACCCACCAGAAGAAGATCATGGTGCTCGGCGGCGGGCCCAACCGCATCGGCCAGGGCATCGAGTTCGACTACTGCTGCGTGCACGCGGCGCTGGCGATGCGCGAGGACGGCTTCGAGACCATCATGGTCAACTGCAACCCGGAGACCGTGTCCACCGACTACGACACCAGCGACCGGCTGTACTTCGAGCCGGTGACGCTGGAAGACGTGCTCGAGATCGTCGCCAAGGAAAAGCCCGAGGGCGTGATCGTGCAGTACGGCGGCCAGACGCCGCTCAAGCTCGCGCTCGAGCTCGAGCGCGCCGGCGTGCCGATCATCGGCACCAGCCCCGACAGCATCGACATCGCCGAGGACCGCGAACGCTTCCAGAAGCTGCTCGTCGAGCTCGGACTCAGGCAGCCGCCCAACCGCACCGCGCGCACCGAGGAGGCGGCGCTGGCGCTGGCGCACGAGATCGGCTATCCGCTCGTCGTGCGGCCGAGCTACGTGCTGGGCGGGCGCGCGATGGAGATCGTGCACGGCGACAAGGATCTCGAGCGCTACATGCGCGAGGCGGTGCGCGTCAGCGACAAGAGCCCGGTGCTGCTCGACCGCTTCCTCGACGACGCGATCGAGGTCGACGTCGACTGCATCTGCGACGGCGAGGCGGTGCTGATCGGCGGCATCATGGAGCACGTCGAGGCCGCCGGCATCCACAGCGGCGACTCGGCCTGCTCGCTGCCGCCGGACACGCTGCCCAAGGCGCTGCAGGACGAGATGCGCCGCCAGACCGCGGCGATGGCGCGCGCGCTGAAGGTCGTGGGCCTCATGAACGTGCAGTTCGCGATCCAGGGCGAGGGTGACGCGGCGGTGGTCTACGTGCTCGAGGTCAACCCGCGCGCCAGCCGCACGGTGCCCTTCGTCAGCAAGGCCACCGGCCAGCCGCTGGCCAAGATCGCCGCGCGCTGCATGGCCGGGCGCAGGCTCGCCGCGCAGCGCGCGCCCAATGGCAGGGCGCTGGCCGAAGTCGTGCCGCCGTACTTCAGCGTCAAGGAGGCGGTCTTTCCGTTCAACAAGTTCCCCGGCGTCGACCCGATCCTCGGCCCCGAGATGCGCAGCACCGGCGAGGTCATGGGGCTCGGGCGCACCTTCGGCGAGGCGATGCTCAAGAGCCAGCTCGGCGCCGGTTCGCGGCTGCCCGACCAGGGCACCGTCGTCATCACCGTCAAGGACGCCGACAAGCCGCGCGCGGTGGCGGTGGCGCGCGAGCTGTACGCGCTGGGCTTCCAGGTCGTGGCCACCAAGGGCACGGCGGCCGCGCTGGTGGCGGCCGGGGTGCCGGCCAAGCTGGTCAACAAGGTCAAGGACGGCCGCCCGCACATCGCCGATATGCTCAAGGCCGGCGAGATCCAGCTCGTCTTCACCACCGTCGACGAGACACGGCAGGCGATCGCCGATTCGCGCTACATCCGCCAGGCGGCCATCGCCAATCGCGTCAGCTACTGCACGACGATGGCCGGCAGCGAGGCGGCGACCGAGGCGCTGCGGCACCAGCTCGGCAGTGCCGGTGGCTTGACGGTGGTGTCGCTGCAGCAACTGCACGCCGAACTCGCGTAAGATCGCGGCCTCGCTCCGCCGCAGCCCCCGCATCCCGGGCGCTGCGGCGGATTCACTTTGCCCGTGCCCCGAACGCCATGTCCACGATTCCGCTCACGCGCCGCGGCGCCGAGAAGCTCAAGGCCGAGCTGCACCGACTGAAAACCGAGGAACGCCGCGCGGTGATCCAGGCCATCGCCGACGCGCGCGCGCAGGGCGACCTCTCGGAAAACGCCGAGTACGACGCCGCCAAGGACAAACAGGGCTTCGTCGAGGGCCGCATCAAGGAGATCGAAGGCAAGCTGGCGGCGGCCAAGATCATCGAGCCGGCCGAGCTCGACGCCGGCGGCCGCGTCGTCTTCGGTGCCACCGTCGACCTGGAAGACGAGTCCAGCGGCGCCAAGGCCACCTACCAGATCGTCGGCGACGACGAGGCCGACCTGAAGCACGGCCTGATCTCGATCTCGAGCCCGATCGCGCGCGCGCTGATCGGCAAGGAGGCCGGCGACGTGGCCGAGGTGCAGGCGCCGGGCGGCGTGCGGCACTGGGAAATCGTCGACGTGCGCTACGTCTGAGGCACCCGGCGCATGTCGGTCGAGCGCTGGCGCCGCCTGCTGCCGGGCCTGTGGGCTGGCTGGCTGCTGTGCACGGCGCTGCTGGCCACGCCGGCCGGCTTCGCGCTGCTCGATCGTGCGGCGGCGGGCCGGCTGGCGGCGCGCATGCTGGCGCAGGAGGCCTACACCAGCCTGGCGCTGGGTGTCCTCATGGTGGTGCTCGAGCGCGTGGCGGGGCGTCGCGGTGCGGCTGCCGGCGGCAGCCAGTTCAGCGGCGGGCTCGTGCTGGTGCTCGGAGCGCTCTTTTGCACGGTGGCCGGCTACTTCGCGCTGCAGCCGATGATGCCGGCGGCGCGTGCCGGGCAGGGGCCGCTGTCTTTCGGCCAGTTGCACGCGGCGAGCAGCGTGTTCTACGGCCTGAAGTGCCTGCTCGTCCTGGTACTGGCGTGGCGCGCGGCACGACCGGCGGCGCTCACGCCGGCTTCTTCTTGATGCTGGCGGCACGCGGCTCGTGGCGCTTGACCTTTCCCGCCGCCGTGATGCGTTCGTTGCCCATCAGCCTGACGCGCTTGACCGTCGCGCGATGGTTGCCGCTCTTGGAAAACGTCACCACCTTGACGACGCGCGGTGCGCGGCCGCGGCCTTCGCGCCCGGCCGTGTCGCGCGGCGGCAGCGGGCGCCACAGCACGAGCAGCTTGCCGATGTGCTGCACGGGCGCAGCGCCGAGTTGCGTGGCGAGCGCCATCAGCATCGCCTCGCGCGCCGCCCGCTCGTCGACCATCACGCGCACTTTGACCAGCCCATGCGCTGCGAGCGCTGCATCGACCTCGCGCACCACGGCGTCGGTGAGGCCGCCGGCACCCACCATCGCCACCGGATGCAGATGATGGGCCGCGGCGCGGTGCGCCTTGCGCTCGGCAGCGCTCAGTTCGATCGCAGGCATGCGCCGATTATCGGCGTCGTCCGGGCGGCGCCGTGAAGGTCAAGAGCCGCAAGGTCGACAAGGCGTGGTTCCACGACCACGTGAGCGACCCCTACGTGAAGCGGGCGCGCCAGGAGGGCTACCGCTCGCGCGCGGCATACAAGCTCGAGGAGATCGACCGTGCGCTCGCGCTAGTGCGGCCGGGGCAGTTGATCGTGGATCTCGGCGCCGCACCCGGTGCCTGGAGCCAGTACCTGCGCCGGCGCCTGGCGCCTCAGGGTGCGGCGGCAGGGCAGCTGCCCGGCACCCTGATCGCGCTGGACCTGCTCGACCTCGAGCCGATCGAAGGCGTCGCCTTCGTGCAAGGCGACTTCCGGGACGAGGAAGTGCTGGCGCGTCTGGCGGCGGCGCTGGGCGGGCGCAAGGCCGACCTGGTGGTCTCGGACATGGCGCCCAACCTGTCGGGCGTGGCGGTGTCGGACGCGGCGCGCGTGGCCCACCTCGTCGAGCTGGCGCTCGAGTTCGCCTGCGCGCATCTGAAGCCCGAAGGCGCGCTGCTCGCCAAGACCTTCCACGGCAGCGGCTACAGCCAGCAGGTCGAGCTGTTCAAGCGGCGCTTTCGCACCGTGCGCGCCATCAAGCCGAAAGCTTCGCGCGCCAAGTCGGCCGAGACCTTCCTCGTCGGTCGCGGCCTCGCAGGTTCGAGCGGCGAGTGAACGAACCGGCGCAAAACCATGCCGACGCGAGAAATCTGCCCGTCACCGGCGAGGGCGGCGAACACCCGGCAGCCGGCCGCGGTGATCCTTGCAGGACCTAGAATCGGCCTCATGTGCGCCCGGTGCGGCCGCTCCTCGAGGCGATCGGCGTGCAGACGGGGTTTCCCGAAGGAGACAGGGTGAACAATCAGTGGTTTTCCAAGGTCGCGGTCTGGCTCGTGATCGCGCTCGTGCTGTTCACCGTCTTCAAGCAGTTCGACCGCGGCACCGTGCAGGGCCACCAGATCGCGTACTCGGACTTCCTCGACGAGGTGCGCACCAAGCGCATCCGTTCGGTCACGCTGCAGGAGAACCCCGGCGGCGGCACCGAGATCTACGCCGTCACCACCGACGACAAGCGGCTGCGCAGCACCGCCACCTACCTCGACCGCGGCCTGATCGGCGACCTCATCAACAACGGCGTCAAGTTCGACGTCAAGGCGCGCGAGGAGCCCTCGCTGCTGATGAGCATCCTCGTGAGCTGGGGGCCGATGCTGCTCCTGATCGGCGTGTGGATCTACTTCATGCGCCAGATGCAGGGCGGCGGCAAGGGCGGCGCCTTCAGCTTCGGCAAGAGCAAGGCGCGCATGCTCGACGAGGCCAACAACTCCACCACCTTCGCCGACGTCGCCGGCTGCGACGAGGCCAAGGAGGAGGTGCGCGAACTGGTCGACTTCCTGAAGGACCCGCAGAAGTTCCAGAAGCTGGGCGGGCGCATCCCGCGCGGCGTGCTGCTGGTGGGGCCGCCGGGCACCGGCAAGACGCTGCTGGCCAAGGCCATTGCCGGCGAGGCCAAGGTGCCGTTCTTCAGCATCTCGGGTTCGGACTTCGTCGAGATGTTCGTCGGCGTCGGCGCCGCGCGCGTGCGCGACATGTTCGAG